>JBGPKX010000337.1:0-6184 GCA_041486185.1 Bryobacteraceae bacterium
TCGATCTTGATGGCTTCGGCGGTACGCTCGCCGATCAGCAGGTTGTACTTGCGCTTGAGGTACTGCATGATGGCGTCGTCCATCTCATTGCCCGCCACGCGCACCGAGCGGGAGTAGACGATGCCGGAAAGCGAAATCACGGCGACGTCGGTAGTGCCGCCGCCGATATCCACGACCATGTTTCCCGAAGGCTCGGTGATGGGGAGCCCCGCGCCGATCGCCGCCACCATGGCCTGCTCGACCAGGTGGACTTCGCTGGCTTTGGCGCGATAGGCGGAGTCCATGACGGCGCGCTTCTCCACCTGCGTGATCTCGGAAGGCACGCCGATCACGATCCGCGGGTGCACCAGCATTTTGCGGTTGTGCGCCTTCTGGATGAAGTAATTGAGCATCTTCTCGGTGACTTTGAAGTCGGCGATGACGCCGTCCTTCATGGGCTTGATGGCGACGATATTGCCTGGCGTGCGGCCCAACATTTCCTTGGCCTCTTTACCGACCGCCTCTACCTCTCCCGTGTTCTTGTTGAGCGCAACAATGGAGGGTTCGTTGACGACGATGCCCTTGCCCTTCGCAAAAACGAGCGTATTCGCGGTGCCAAGATCGATTGCCAGATCCGACGAAAACAGACTGAACAGAGAGCGAAGATTCATGTGAAGAGGGTCGCTGCGAAAAGAGGACCGGACCAGCCTCAGTCTAAGGGAATGTTAGCATATTCTGGATAAGCGCATCGCATTTTTGGACGAGCACTTATTGTGTAATTCATGCAGATATTCAGTGGCAAATGCGCGCGCCGCGCGCCGCGCCCTCATTCGATTTTTCCCGCATCATGATCGACCGCCGCGCGTTCATGCTCGGCTCGGCCGCCACGGCGGGATGCTGGAGGCGGCGAGCCACGGGTTATCCGGGCTACGCGTTCGTCGCCAATAGCCGTGAGCGATCGGTAGCGGTAGTGGACTTGACGCGTTTCTCGGTGACGCGGCAGATTCAGCTCGAAGCCGATCCCACGGCGGTGGTCGCATGTTCGCGGCGGCACACGGTTTACGCCCTCACGGCGCAAAACGCAAGCATCTACGAGATCGATACCGCCGACCTGAAGGTGAAACGCAAATTATTGCTGGGTGGAACGGCGGTTTCCATGCGCCTGGCCGCGGATGAGACTTCATTGTGGGTGCTGTGCCGCTCGCCGCACCTGCTGGTGCGGGTGGCGCTGGATGACGCCAGGTTCGCGGCCGCATCACGCCTGAAGTTGCCTGCCGAGCCGGCGGACTTCGACTTAAGCCGCGACGGCCTGTTCGCCGCGGCGAGCTTTCCGGAAACACGGACCGCGGCGCTGATCGACCTGGCAAAGCCTGCAGTGATCAATGTGGCAGCCGCCGGAGATGACCCCCGCGCGGTCCTGCTACGCTCGGATGGCAAGCAGATGCTCGTGGCGAACCGCCGCGCCCGCATGATCACGGTGTTGGATGTGAAAACGGGTGGCACGCTCGTGAGGCTTCCATTGCCAGTCGAGCCGGAGAATCTCTGCGTGAAGGCTGATGGCGGACAGGTTTTTATCACCGGGACGGGAATGGACGCCGTGGTTGTAGTGTATCCGTATTGGACCGAAGTGGCCGAAACCGTTCTGGCCGGCAAGGCGCCCGGAGCGATGGCTATCTCGACAAAGCCGGAATACTTGTTTGCGGCCAATCCGGAATCCGGCGATGTGACCGTGCTGGAAGTGGAAACGCGTGGTGTGCTGGCCGCGGTGAAAGTCGGGCAGGAGCCGTGCTACATCACGTTTACCCCGGATGACCAGTATGCTCTGGTGGTGAACCACGGCTCGGGAGACTTAGCCGTGATCCGGCTCGCCACTATAACGCAAAACGGCTCGCAGCGCCGCTCGCGGACGGCGCCGCTGTTCACGATGGTTCCGGTAGGCGTGGGACCGGTGAGCGCGGCGGTGGTGGGGGTCTGAGAGAGGCGGCAGGTCTCCGGCGCCGCTACTCAGCTCCGATACTTGCCGCGCATGGCGCGATGAATCCGCTTGATCCGGCGCTTCTCTTCTTGCGCGGCGCGTTGATCCAGCTTCCTGTCGAGATGGGCCAGCTCGCGCTGTAACTTGGCGTAATTGGCGAGCCGCGATTCGTCGACGCCGCCCGCTGCCACGGCGCAGCCCGGCTCGCCCTGGTGACGGCAGTCGCGAAAACGGCACTGGAGCGCGAGATCGGCGATATCGTCGAATGCCAGGTCGATGCTCGCCGGAGTGGCCCACAGTTGCAATTCGCGCAGGCCCGGGGTATCGACGAGCAGCCATCCCGCGGGCGCGAGGATCAGCTCGCGGCGCACGGTGGTGTGGCGGCCGCGGCTGTCATCGGCGCGCACCTCCTGAACGCGCTGGCGTTCGTGACCGAGCAGGCGATTCACCAGCGTGGACTTGCCGGCGCCCGAGGAGCCGGTGACGGCGGCGGTCTGGCCCGCTCGAAGATGCACTTCAACTTCGGGCACACCCCAGCCTTCGAGCGCGCTGACGACGGCGACCGGCGCGCCCGACGCCAGCGCCTGGACATGGGCCGCCGCCTGCGCGGGGTTCGCACAAAGGTCCGCTTTATTCAGGACAACAACGGGCTTCGCGCCGCTTTCCCACGCCAGCAGCAGATAACGCTCGATGCGGCGGAGGTTGAAATCGCCGTCCAGCCCGGTGACTGCGAAAAGCACGTCGATGTTAGCCGCGATCACCTGCTCGCGTGTGACGGCGCCAGGCTCTTTGCGGGAGAAGACGGACTGTCGCGGCAGAACGGCGGAGATGCGGGTGCCGGCTTCGAGCGCGACCCAATCGCCCACCGTCGGCCAGTCGTCCGACTCGTAGCGCAAACGCCCGGCGACGGTGGCATCGCGCTCGCCCGATTCGGTCCACACGACAAACCGCTCGCGGTCGGCGAGCGCTACTCGCGCGGGCTCGACGCCGGCGCCGGCGAAACGCGAAAACTCACTTTCGAAATACGAATTCCACCCAAATCTTTCGAGGGACATTTCCTAATCCTTTTTTCGACACTGATAGGGCTGACATCGACCGCAGGACGCGGCCGGACTCGTCAACGAGGATTAGGCAAGGACGGACAGTGGCAGAACCAAAGGAAAGGATAGCACGGCTCGGCACAGGCGGATTGGGCGAGTGCGCGCGAACGAGTCGTAACCGCTCAAGGTGCCATCATGGCTGCGCTGCTTCGCCGCAGTTAGTCTAAAACCTATTCGAAATCTCGCAATACATCGCACGGGAAGGAGCGATGGGGCCGGTTCCCGGAAGCCCCACCGAGCTTGGACCTCCGGGACTGCGGGATGTCCAGGACTGCCGGTTGTATTTCGGTCCGCTCCAAAGATACAATTAGAGCCCAGGTTTGGGACCCCACAGGATATTCTCAATTTCCATCCTGCCGATGCTCGTGCTGGCGTCACTAGGAGTGGCAAGCTTCACGGCACTCGGGCAGACTAAAACGACGGTTGTGCTGGTGTCATCTCACAACCCGTCCACACTCGGGCGTGCCGTAGTTCTGACCGCCACCGTCAATCCGATCCAAGCGACCGGAAAAGTAATATTCCTGGATGGCATAGCGACAGTAGGGGTAAGTACGCTCAAAACGTCCGGCACGGCGACGTTGACGACCACGTTGCTGTCATCTGGGCTGCGGTCACTAAGGGCGGTTTACAACGGCGATTTTACGTTTGCACCCAGCGCTTCCGCCGCGGTGTTCCAAACGGTGAATGCCGTTGCAAGCCGAGGTTTGACGTCGCCGCTGATTCATGCTGCAGGCACCTCGCCATATTCACTGGCGTTGGGCGACTTTAATATGGACGGCCGTGCTGATTTGGCCGTGGTCAATCCGCAAACCAACCAGGTAAGTGTTCTGCTTGGCCAAGGGCACGGAACGTTTACAGCACCAGTGCAATACCCGGCTGGTACGACACCAAATTCTGTCGTCGTGGGAGACTTCAATGGAGACGGCCACGCCGATCTAGCCGTTGCCAACGGCGGCAGCAACGATGTGAGCGTATTGCTAGGCAAGGGAGATGGAACTTTCGCGGCGACAGCGAATTATCCGGTAGGTAACAAACCGGTTTCGGTGAGCGCAGGAGACTTCAACGGAGGTCGTCGTGTGGATCTGGTCGTGGCCAACAGCGGCGGTAACAATGTCACGGTCCTACTGGGCAAGGGAGACGGAACGTTCGCCACGGCGACGAATCACACGGCTGGTAACAATCCTGCTTCTGTGGTCGTTGGAGACTTCAGCGGCGATGGTCGCGCCGATCTGGCTGTAGCCAACTACGGGAGCAGCAACGTAAGCGTTTTGCTGGGCAACGGTGATGGGACCTTCGCGCCGGCCGTGAATTACGCCGTCGGAAACAGACCAGCTTCCCTCGCGGTTGGAGACTTCAGCGGCGATGGCCGCGCCGACCTTGCTGTGGCTAACTACGGGAGCAACAGCGTAACCGTTTTGCTCGGCACAGGGAATGGTTCCTTCCAGACAGCCATGAATTACCCGGTCGGCTACGGTCCAATTTCTGTGGTTGTGGGCGACTTCAACGGGGACGGCCGCGCAGATTTGTTCGCGACCAACACTGGCACAAACAATGTCAGCGTCCTGCGCGGCAATGGGAATGGAACTTTTCTCAAGGCTGTGAATTGGCCGAGTGGCAACCGTCCAACTTCGCTGGCGGTGGCGGACTTTAACGGGGATGGCCGAACCGATCTTGCGGTGGCAAACCCCAACAGCAACACCTTGAGCATTTTGCTTGGAGTACCGCCCCTTGCCACCACAACGGTTCTAACTGAGAGCCCCAGCCCGTCCACGCTTGGCCAGGCAGTCACCCTCATCGCCAGCGTGAGTCCTGCTAATGCAACCGGCAAGGTCACGTTCATGGCCGGCCCGTCATTGTTGGAAACCACTCTCGATAGTTCAGGTCAGGCCAGTTTGATCACCAGTCTATTGCCAAGTGGCTCTCATTCCTTGCGCGCGATCTACAGTGGTGATGCGACTTACGGCGAAAACACCTCCAACACATTGCCTCTCACTGTGAATGCATTACCGAACAGTGAATTGGGGACCGGGGTGAGTCTCCCAATGGTTTACCTTCCCGTTTCAACGGCAGTAGGAGACTTCAATGGGGACGGCCATCCGGATCTGGCCGTGGGCAACGCCAGCTTCAACTTGAGCGTTTTTCTGGGAAACGGGGATGGGACGTTCCGAGCGCCCGTGGACTACCCAGTGTTCAACACGCCATTTTCTATAGCGGTGGGGGACTTTAATGGGGACGGCCATCCGGATCTGGCTGTGGCTAACGGCGCGCTGAGTGTCTTGTTGGGCAACGGAGATGGGACGTTCGCGGGGATGGTGAACTACCAAGTGGGTACCTCTCCACGTTCAGTGGCTGTAGGAGATTTTAACGGGGACGGCCGTGCGGACCTGGCCGTGACCAACGACAAGAACGTAAGCGTCTTGCTCGGCAGGGGCAATGGGACATTTGCGCCGGCGGTGACTTATCCCGCTGGTAACCTTCCAGCCTCGGTGGCGGTCGGAGATTTCAACGGTGACGGCCATGCGGACTTGGCCGTGGCCAACTCAGGCAGTGACAACGTCAGCGTCTTGTTGGGAAATGGAGATGGGACGTTTTCAGGAACGGTGAATTACCCGGTTGCTCCGCGTAGCACTCCGTTCTCGATTGCTGTAGGCGACTTCAACGGGGATGGCCATGCTGATCTGGCCGTGGCCAACATCAACGGCGGCAACGTTAGCATTTTTCTGGGCAATGGAGATGGCACCTTCGCTGTGGCCGTGAATTACCCAGCGGGTATTGCTCCCATTTCGGTCGCCGTGGAAGACTTCAATGGGGATGGCCACGCAGATATAGCAGTTGCCAATAACATCAGCAGCAACGTGAGCGTTCTGCTCGGCAACGGAGGTGGGACGTTCGCGGCAACCCTGTATCCAGCCGGTTCACCCGCTAATCTTCCAAGTTCGCTGGTCGCAGGAGACTTCAACCGGGACGGCCGTACCGATCTCGCCGTGGCCAACCAAAATACCGATGGCAATAGCAACGTAAACATCATGCTGGGGCATCCTGCTACTCCATCTCCGGCAATGCGACTTTCGATTCCCCAAACGCGATAGCCGTCGGCACGCGCGCCTCCGCCTGCGCTCTGCTCTAACCA
>JBGPKX010000338.1:0-6182 GCA_041486185.1 Bryobacteraceae bacterium
AGCGGCCTGACGGGTGGAGAGCCTTGCGTCGGATGAACCTCCGAACAGGAATTGGCCCGCGCCGTGGTTCGATACAGCAGAAATCCGTATTGCACCCTCCCCGCCCGCCGTCTCTCAACCGTTGGCGAGGGGCGGCGCGGGAGTGTATCGCACGTTTGTTACGGGAACACCTGGGTGCGGACTGCGTTTTGATGACCGACAACTGTCAACTCGACCCGGGCGCAGGGTCGTTAACTATCGCGCAGTGTTTCACGTTCGGGCACCCGAACGATTCTCTTTAAGGACCCGAAAACTACAGCTCGCCGGATTGATATAATTCAACTCACGATTCGATACTGAAGATCACCGCTGCACCTCGCGTCCGCGACAGATAGAAATCGATGGTGGCGCCAGTAGAATCCACGGCTCGATACAGATACGTCCACTCGCCAGCCACATGGACGTAGGTCTCATCCGCACGCCACGAACGGCCCGTTAGCTTCAGTTCCCGACGGGTGCGGCGGCTCAATTCTGGGCGAAGCGTTGAACGCAGCGCCAAACCGTGGTGTGGTCGACGCTCAGATTCAATTCGGCCACGAGCGCTTCGAGGTCACGATAACTCAGGGAGAAGCGTAGATACCAACGGACGCAGAGAACAAATGATGGCATCCTCGAAATGTCGTCCTCGGAATAGTGCCGGCCGATTCTTCCGCATCTCATCCACGCTACCAAACGTTCAACCCAGCGGTTTGCAACACTGCCGGTTGGGGAACCCCCGGCATCACTTGAGCCCGGCGGCAATTGTGGCAGCAGCGCTGATGTGGATCCCCGCATATGCGCAACCTCCAAACGCATTGTTGCCGGAACTGATTTCCCTAAAAACAATACAGCAAGAGGAATTCGAGCCCGCCGTGGGAGAGCAGATCCGCATCGCCTACCAGGAAGCTTTCCGCAACGCCGGAAACGCAGAAGCCGTGGGCCGCCTGGGGATGATCTTGCAATGCTACGGGAAATATGAGCTGGCGGAGAGATGTTACAGCCGGGCGCGCGGACTCGGGCCAGACACATTTCGGTGGGCGTACTACCTGGGGAACATCGACGCATGGCTGGGGAAAAACCAGGAAGGCATCAATCACATCCGGGAGGCCTTGAAAATCGACGACAACTATATTCCCGCGCGCGTGCGCCTGGCTCAGTTACTGTTTGAATCGGGGGATACTCAGCAGAGTATGAGATTGTTCGAGGAATCGATCCGGCGGAATGCTCGCTTTGCGGCCGCCCATCTGGGCATGGGGCGCATTCAGGCCGCGCGCGGGGACTGGCCCGCGGCGATGGCCTCATATAGACGGGCCTGCGAAATCTTTCCGAATTACGCAGCCCCTCGCTACGCTCTGGCGATGGCATACCGGAAAAGCGGCGACGCCGCCAAAGCACGTGAGCAACTCGAGGTTTATGAGCGTTCCAAGGCAGCGCCGCAGCCTTCCGAGGACCCGTTGATGGACGAAGTCAAATCGCTCTACGCGGGAGGCCTTAGTCACTTCGCGAAGGGGTCTTCGCTGGCGCAGCAGGGCAAGACAAAGGAGGCTACCATGGAGTTCGAATCTGCTTTGCAAGTGAATCCCCGGCTCATGATGGCGCACGTGAATTTGATAGCCATGTACGGCGATCTCGGCTTGCCGGAGAAGGCCGAGGAGCACTTCCGCGAAGCGATCAGGCTGGATCCTGGCTGGGCTGAAGTCTACTATAACTGGGGGTTACTCCTGTCGCGCCAGCGTAGGATTGCGCAGGCGGCCGAGGCGTTCGAGAAAGCCATCGAAGTCAACCCAAACTACGCCGATGCGCACGTTGAGTTAGGGCACTTACTGGATGAAACCGCCCGCAGCGTCGAAGCGCAGAAACATTTCCGCCTGGCTCTCGAAAACGCGACGGCTAACCGGCAGGCTCACTATTTTTTGGGGCGCAGTTTGATTCGCACCGGGCAATTTGAACAAGCCATCACGCAACTGCTCGAAACCATCCAGGTGGAAGACGAAAAGACGGCTATCTGCATGCAGACTTTGGCGATCGCGTATCAACGCGCCGGCAATTTAAGGCTAGCTCTTCAGTTCGCGCGCGAGGCGCGGCAGCGGGCGGTAGCGCGACAAATGGACGCTTTGGCCACGGAGCTCCAGAAAGAAATCGATCGCTTGTCGGCTGAGACCAAAGCTCGATGACCCAACGGTGGCGGGCCGCTGGCGTGTCCTGTGGCGTGGTTGCCGTTCTGGCTATCGCCTGGGTGTCGGTCGTGGGTTCCGCGGCGCGTCCGGCGGAGATGGCCGCTCTCTTTGAGGATGTTTCGACAACAACCGGGCTCGACTTTCAACACTTTATCGGCGCCACGGGCTCGTACTTCCCACCGGAAATCATGGGGTCCGGCGTGGCTTTGCTGGACTATGATGGCGACGGAGATCTCGACGTCTATCTGGTGCAAGGCGCCGTCCTCGACAAAACGAAGTCTTTGAAAGATGTTATATTCCCGCCTCCGGAAAAGCATTGGCCCGGCAACCGGCTCTTCCGAAACGAGTTGATACCGACGGGAAAGCTGCGCTTTGTCGACGTGACCGATGAGGCCGGCGCCGGAGGACATGGCGCATACGGGATGGGCGTGGCTGTGGGCGATTACGACAATGACGGCAGCCCGGACATCTTCGTCACTAACTTCGGCCGCAACATTCTTTATCACAACAACGGCAACGGCACCTTCACCGATGTAACGACTAACGCAGGCCTTGGAGAAGAGTCCTTTTACGCAAGCGCTGCTTTCTTAGACTACGATCGGGATGGATATCTTGACTTATTCGTCACGCGCTATAACGCCTTCGCCGTTCAAGGCAATAAGAAGTGTTATAGCTATGCGGGCGGCCGCGAGTACTGCGGACCTGGCGATTATCCATCACTTTCCTCTAAGCTCTATCACAACGATGGCCACGGCCATTTTCTGGATGTAACGCAGAAGGCGGGAATCGCCGCCTCGGTGGGCAATGGGTTGGGAGTTGTCTGCGCGGATTTCAATGGTGACGGCTGGATCGATATTTATGTGGCCAATGACAAAACTCCGAATCACCTTTGGATCAACCAGCACGACGGAACCTTCAAAGACATGGCCCTCCTATCCGGCGCCGCTTATAACGGCGATGGCAAGGCCCTTTCCGGAATGGGGGTCACGGCCGGCGATTTCGATTATGACGGCGATGAAGATATCTTTGTTACCAACCTTACCGGTGAACCGGATACCTTATATCAAAATGATGGCTCGGGGAATTTTGAGGATGTAACAAACGTCTACGGCCTGGGTCATACTACTTTCAACTTCACGGGCTTTGGCACGCTTTGGTTTGACTATGACAACGATGGCCGACCGGATCTGTTCGTGACTAATGGAGAAGTTCGGGTGATCGATTCCCAGCGTGGCAAACCGTTCCCCTATAGCCAGACGCCCCAGCTTTTCCATAACGAAGGCAAGATATTCCGCGAAGTGACGGCTCAAGCAGGTGCGGTATTTCAACTGCCCGGAGTGGGCCGGGGCGCGGCTTTCGGCGATATCGACAATGACGGCGACATAGACATCGTGGTCTCGAACGCGAATGGCCCGGCGCGCTTGTTGCTCAACCAGACCGGATCACACAACCACTGGATCTATGCGCGGCTACAAGGAGTGCGCGCTAATCGCGATGCCTATGGCGCGCGTGTCGTCCTATACCGCAGGGGCCGGCCGCCACTCTGGCGTCGCGTGGCGACCGATGGCAGCTATCTGAGCGCCAGCGATCCACGCGTGCATTTCGGGCTGGGATCGGATTCCGAGCTGAAGGATGCACCCCTGGAGAAGATCGTCGTGCTCTGGCCTGAGGGTTCCAAAGAGTCTTGGCCCGTGGCCAAGCCGGACCAGGTCCTGCGGCTTACTGAAGGGGCCGGTAAGGCCATCCGATAATCACTGCGCCGGAGCCAGAGTCCAACTGTGAGCGCCCAAGCCCGCTGGAATCTCAATCGCAACCGGTTCGCTCCCCAGAGCTGCCGTGTTCATTCTCACCGGAGGCTGGCCGTCCACCGCAACGGTCACCGCCCGCACGCTCCTGATCTTTTCCAACAACGGATCCGCGAGCACCAGCTTCCAGGACGAGGCGTGCTTGCCGAAATACGCGCAGTAGGGATCATCAAACCGAAACTGCAATTGCCAGCTCTCCGAAGCCGGTGAGTCGATCGCCGCATGCAGAATCCCGATGTATTGGTTCATGCTGACGAAACCCATGTCAATCGGTATCGCCGCCAGCATACGCTCGACAAAATCGTGCTGGAGCGAAATGTCCCGGTCGTGAAAGATGATGACCAGCGGCCCATCCGGATGAGAGGGCCAATCTTCCAGGCGCAGGTGGCGGTCATACGCGTGAGTCTTCCCCGTAGAGATGCCGGCCATGTCGAGCGCCATATCCCAGTCGAGGTAAAAGTAGCGCTCATTGATATCGAAAAGCCCGAAGCCTGCCTGCGCGGCAACCCGGGCGCTGTGGTTCTGATACGACTTCGACCAGGCGCCGCCTCCGATGATCACCGAGAGCGGACGCGCGCCGAAGTCCTCGCGGAGATAATCCAGCGAACGCTTCAGGATAAAGAGCTGGGAGAGCGCCGGGGCTTCGGCGCCGCGCCGTGAATCCTCGAATTCCTCGTACCAGCCGCTCGCCGAGGCCTCGCCCTCCAGGTCCGCCGTCCACCAGGGGCCCGGCGGAGCGTCCAGGTCGGGCTGCATGTGGGTCCACCCGTGGCTCTGGATTTCCAGAACTCCCGCGGCCGCCGCGACTTTGAGCGCTCGTTGCGTCGACGTGTAATCCTGCAGCACACCGTAGGCGTCTGTAAATTTCTGGCCCCAGGGAGAGATGACCCGGTGAGTCTTGCGGTCGACAAAGCCGGTGACGACATTGGCCGAGATGACGGCCTTTCTGCGCGCCAGCGGCGGGATCACGTTTTCGCGCATCAGCTCTTCACTGACGGTCTGGTAGCGCCAATAAGAGAGGAACGACTTGTCGGCCGCGCCCCAGTCATCGCACATCAGCAGAATGCGGTGCGCGTAGTCAACGCCGGGCGTCACGGCGTATCCGAGGCTCCACACGATCGAACGAAAGAACAGACTCCGCCAGTAGGGCGAATCACGCAGGGCCGGAAAGTTGGGCGTTGCCATCCAGACGGCGGCGGTATCGGGAGTGGGCTGGCGAACCGTCAACAGCGGATGCCGCCCCTGCCGGAGCAGCACCTGCGCGCCTCGCGGCTCCACCCATAGCGGTGCGCCGAACTCCCCATTGGTGGTCTTCTGCTCTGCGACTTCGCGCGTGATGAAATGCGCTGCCCCGATCTCTAGCGAGTCGGCCGCGCGGTAGTTCTCTTTGAACTTCAGTCCGAGAATCTGTTCGAGCGCGGGATCCTGAAAACGCGATGCGACGGCCACCAGACTGGTGCCGGCTGCCACGGCGTCCGCCAGCCCCGCCATGTTCTTGTTCGCGTAGGACGAGGCGTCCGCCAGCCAGACGACCGCGCCATAGCGCACGCGGCCTGAGCGCTCGAATAGATAGCCCGCTCCAAAAGTCTGCTGATCCAGCCGGAATATATCGAAGGGAACCGACCACGCCTTCAGCAGAGCGGCAACCGGCTGAAACGGGTCCTTGTCGGAAGAGATCACCTGGCTGGCGGGATCGGCCCACCGATCCACGACCAGGAGCACGCGATAGGGTTTCAGCGACCACGAGTTACCCGCCGGCGCGCCCGCCGAGGCGCCGAGCGACACGGAAACCGCCAACCAGAACGACCATCGGTTGAATGCGTGTGCCGCCCGGCGCGCTGTCACCCCGTTACGTCCATCAGAACTCGATGCGTCCGCGCAATTCGACCATCCGCGGTCCGGCTCTCTCTCCCGCGAAAAATCCATACGTGGAATTGATCACCCCGGCGCCTCCCGGCACCGAAATGTCGCTTGCCGGGAACAGGAAGTTGGGATGATTGAAGATATTTCCGACCATCCCCATCAGCTCGAAGTGGAGTTTCTCAGTGATCGGGAAGCGCTTGGCAACCGTGACGTTGTGAAACTCCACTTCGAGCTGATGGGGATGGTCGGAAATATCTTCAATCATCCCAACTTCCTGTTCCCGGCAAGCGACATTTCGGTGCCGGGAGGCGCCGGGGTG
>JBGPKX010000339.1:0-6180 GCA_041486185.1 Bryobacteraceae bacterium
CCCAGCGCGCCTCGGGCCCGAAGTCCACTTCCCCGGCCTTCTGCCCGTCTGGTTCGGAGTCGGTGCGAGGCCCGTGCATCCAGGGACCAATGGTCAGGCGATGCCGGCGACGCGCCTCCTCGGACCCGGCAGCGTTTCGCATTCCAATGAAATTGCGTAAGCTGCCGCCGAGGAAGATGTCGAACCAGGATGCGAGATGGTCAGTCGGCACCGTAAAAGATTCGTGAAACTGGGCGACATCAAACTGCCTCCAGTAGCTTTCGTCGTCCTGAAGCTCAAGGTTATCTTTAATCCAATCGAAAGGATCGGAAAAGAGGGGATTCTTCACGGCCGGGCGATAGCGCAGGAAATCAAGTTGGCCCTGCGAACAGATGCGCTCGATTTGCGAGATTCGATTGCGAAGCGCCTCGAGCGAGTTGCGTGCGGCCCACATGAGCATAAAGCCTAGTTCGAAAGCGCCCCCGCGATAAACCCATTCATCGCGCAGACTGCAGGCCGCCTGCCGGGCAAACATGGCGCGCAAATGCGGGCTCGGAGCGCCGGCGTGAAGATATTGATTAAAGCCGGCAAACGAGCCGCCGAAAGTGGCTACCTGTCCGTCACACCACTCTTGCTCCGCCAGCCACTCGACGGTGTCGAAACCGTCTTTGTGCGTTCCCCAACCTTCATCCCGAAATGGATACCACAGGCCCTCGGAGGCGAAGCGGCCTCTCGCGTCCTGAACTGCAACGACATAACCATGGGCGGCCAGGAACTCCGGCGCACCGATGCTTACCATCACGGATTGGTGTTTTCCGTATGGCGTACGTTCCAGCAGGACCGGATAGCACCCCGGCTCGGCGGGGAAGTACAGGTCGGTAGCGAGGCGGATCCCATCTCCCATGGGAATCGGAACATCCCGCCGGATAGTACTGTGCTCGGTGATATTGGAAGGTTTAAAGTTCGGCGCAAATTCTGGAGGGGTTAGCATATCTTAACGGTAATGTCACGAATCATAGTATGCAGAGCTGTCTGCCGCGAGCGTATTCCGTCCACATTCCTGGACACAAAGCGTTGTCCTGTTGTTGCTACAATGCCTTTTCCAGTACCCTATCTCCATGACCGTTTCCAACACCCACCTGCTCAGATCGCCTGCGACTCCGGAAGACGTAGAGCTATTCACCCATGTGGAAGCCAACCTCTATACGGCTGTTGTTGCCGACTCGCTGGACGAACTTGGTTATGACAATCAAGCCATGAACGAGTATGTCCGGCCATTATTTCCGGAATGCCGTTTCGCCGGGTGGGCGCGCACTATTTCCTGCGTTGACGTCTTTCACGTTCCGGAGAACACTTACGCCAAGGAGATTGAAGCGGTCGACAGTCTTCTCGTGGGGGAAGTGGCTGTGGTCTCAACAGCGGGATCGAAGCGGAATGCTCCTTGGGGCGAATTACTCTCGACGGCGGCGCGGGCCCGAGGAGCGCGGGGCGCGGTTGTCGATGGCCTGGTGCGAGATGTGAAAAAGATTGAGGAACTGGGATTCCCCGTATTCGCAGCGGGGATCAAGCCCGTCGATTCCCGCGGGCGTGGGGTGGTGATCGATTGTAACGTTCGCGTGGACTGCGGCGGTGTGCTGGTGTCGCCCGGCGACCTGGTGTTCGCGGATTATGACGGCGTAATCGTAATCCCGGCCGAAGTGTTGCCCGACGCCATCCGCCTGGCCACGGAAAAAGTTACCCGCGAGAATCATACTCGCGAGGAGCTCTTGAGAGGCGCTTATCTGCGAGACGTATATGAAAAATACGGCGTCCTATAAACCTGGCCAACCGGCGCGCAGCAACGTGCATCGCGCCGCGTGTGCAACGAATTGATCACTCGCAGAGAAGTCCTGAAAACCCCGGCCCTTGTGCTGAGTTTAGGCGTCGCCGCGGCTGACGACTCCGGATTCCGCCACAGGGCGTATCTGGGCTGGATAACGGATCTCGACTCCCGGCCGGATACCAACGCACCCTGGCCCTCCATGCGCCTGGATGCCGCGCTGCTGGAGGACTACCGGCGGACGTTCGCCTTGATGAAACGGCTGGGATATAACGTCATCGTCATTTGGGGCTTTTACGTTTCGCGGAACTGGCCGCTCGACATCGCCAGTGCAGTCACGCCGGAGCGCGGCGCCCTCGTCGGCAGGCTTATCGATCAAGCGCACGAACAAGGCATCCGTGTCTATACGGGGCTCGGTGTGTATAGCTGGGGCTTTCAGGAAATTATTCGGGCGAATCCACACTTGAGCCGCGGAAATCCCAATGCCCTCTGCGCCAGCCGGCCGGAATCCTGGGAATGGATGCGCAAGGTCATCGACTTCGCCATGACCAGGTTCCCCGTCGATGGCGTCAGCCTGCAATCCGCCGACCAGGGACGCTGTCCGTGCCAGGAGTGCCGGCGCTGGTCGGACACGGAATATCACGCGCATCTCGACATTCGAGTCAGTGAATACATTCGCGCACACTGGGCTGGCAAAACCGTCGCGGTGAGTGGCTGGGGAATGCGTTTTGACGATCCGAAAAGTTTACCGGCGCTCGTCGAGCTGAGCCGGCGTATCGATTATTTGATCGACGTGCGCGATTCGACGCGGCAGCACGATGCCTCCTGGAGGAAGTCACTGATTCAAGAACTGGCGTGCAGCTTCGGAACGCTCGGCGGGCCGCAGGTGGAGCCGCCACAGCACCTGGCTCGTGACCGCTGGTTTCTGCCCGTCGTACGCCGCTCCGGCGAGCACCTGTCCGACCTCTACCGCGACGGGGGCCGCGCATGCGAGTACTTTTTCCACATCCTGAACAATCCCGGTGATGAGATTTCCTTTTGGGTAGCCGGCAAGACGCTCCGCGATCCGCACACGGATTGGCACAAACACCTGGCGGCGTCGGTTGAGGAGTTGTACGTCACTACGAACCGGTCCGCCGTAGAGGCGCTTTGCGACATTTTTGTTCGCGCCGAGGACGCCTACTTGCGTCACGTTCCCGCGCTGCGAAGCGGGACCATCTCAATCGAGCCTTTGGACGAGGACCATGCCGGGCCGCCTATCTACATCACGAAACGCCTGACCTCCGAACAGCGCGGGCAATATCGGGATGAGCTGGCGACGATTGCAACGGACCTGCAAAAGCTTTCCAGAGCCGTGCCGGAGAAAGTCCGCCTGCAAAAAATCTCCGGCTGTCTGAAGAATGTTATCGCTGATCTGAGCAGCCCTGCGTGAGCTACTTCGACGTCCAGCCTCCGTCCACGGGAAGTGTGGCGCCCGTGACGTACGAGGCTTCATCCGACGCTAAGAACAACGCCGCGTACGCCACTTCACGCGGGTAGCCGACGCGTCCAAGAACCGTATTCTCACACTGCCACTTGTAATGCGGGTCATCGGGATTCGGGGAAATGCGCGTTTGGATGGGACCCGGGCAGACTGAGTTGATGCGGATATTCTGCCGGCCATAATCGTAAGCCGCACTCAGCGCATATCCCAGCAGAGCGGCCTTCGTCGCCGTGTAAGCCACCGATGTCATCATTCCCGCCAGAGCCTGAATCGAGACGATATTCACGATCGACCCTTTCTGCTGCTTCAACATGTAAGGGAGGGTTGCTTTGGTGAACTGATGCGTCCCCATCAATGCGATGTCGATGCATTTATTCCATTCGTCGTCCGTGGATTCTAGAATGGCATGGAAATTCCCTAGGTACGCTGCGTTGTTGCAGAGAATATCGATACGGCCATTGCCGGCAGCCGCAGCTTCTACGGCGCGACTGACGTCCGCGGTTGACGATACGTCGGCGTGGCAGAAGTTCGCTGCCCCACCCGCCTTGCGAATACTATCGACCGTGGCGTTGCCGGCGTCATCTTCGATATCGGCAACCAGAACCCACGCGCCTTCCTCGGCGAACAGCTCGCTGATGGCTTTGCCGATGCCGTTTGCGCCACCGGTAACGATTGCGACCTTATCTTTCAGCCTGTCCATGTTCCGAGCCGGGCGCTACGGCAACGCTCTTCGTATGTCAACATCGGACGTGGCAGGCCCGGCCGGCCCCTCCGGGCACCGAAAGATTTTTTCCGCGGCCTGGATCACATACCGGGCCAGCTCGTCCATATTTTCCTCCCGAATCTGGCCGAGTGTTCCAGCTATGGTCAATGCCGCCATGAATTCGCCGGATTGATTGTAGACCGGAGCGGCAACACAACGTACCTCCAGCTCTTCTTCCTCATCGTCAATTGCGTATCCGCGTTGCCGGACCCTGGCCAGCTCTTTTCTCAATAGATTGGGAGATGTGATGGTCCTGCTCGTGTAGTGCGCAAAAGATTTTCTAGCGAGAATGTGTTCCTGCTTTTGCTCCGATGCATAAGCCAGCAGGACCTTGCCCACGGCCGTGCAGTGCAGGTTGGTTCTCTTCCCAATGTAGGAATCGAACTGTATAATTCCGGGGCCTTCGACCTTCTGGATGTACATCGCCTGATCGTCCGCCATTACCGCTAGCTGGGATGTGCATCGCGTCAGCTGGGCTAGCCACTGCATGGGCCGTAGCGCCCTTTCCGGCAGGCTGAAGCTCTTCATCAGGCCCCTGCCGAGCCCGTAAACTTTGAGGCCGAGCGAATACTCGCGCGTGCGCGCGTCGAGCGTCAGGTATCCGAGCCGTTGCAACGTGAGAACGATGACGTGCGTCGTGCTCTTAGGGATCCGTAGTTTGCGGCTCAGCTCCGAGATATTCCATCCTCGGCGTGATCCGTCCAGGAACTCCAGGATGGCAAACGCGCGCTCGATCGACGTTGCGTGAAGATTCTACTGTGGTGTCACCCCTGTATCCGGCTGCATACGTCGGCGGCTTCAGCGCAGTGCCGCGAAATAATGATACATCGAGAATCTAGACGACTCCACCGAAAGTCGCTTTAGTGTTCCAATGCAAAGACATAAATCGCATGTCCGGCGGCTATCGCCACCCGCTGCTTGCCCTCGCTCAGGTAACTAATCGGGTTGGAGACGATCTTCCCTCCGGTTTGGAAGCGCCACAAAGGTTTGCCGGTCGCCGCATCCAAGGCGAAGAAATAGCCTTCGTCGCATCCTCCAAAGACCAGCCCGCCCGCGGTGGAGATCACGCCGGCCCAGGGCGGAGAATACAGGTCGTATTGCCAGCGCAGTTCGCCGGACGTGGGCTCCAGTGCGCGGATAGCGCCATATCCTGGATCTCCAGGAATATTTCGCATGCCGCCGCCGTTGAACTCGGCGCCAGGCTTGTAGTCCGCCTCGCCTTTAAAATACAATCCGCCGCTTTCGCGCGCTGCCACGTAGAACAGGTTGTTCTTGGGGCTGTAGGAAGGGCTATACCAGTTCGTACCACCAGCAGGGTGTGGATAAATTTTGAGCCCTTCTTCCGTGGGTTCGATCCCAGGCACAGGCACGGGACGGCCGCTGTCGTCCAGTTGCCGGGCCCAGGTCTGCTTTGCATATGGCCGGCCGTGGAGGAATTTTCCGTTTTCACGGTCCAAGACGTAATAGAAAGCATTCCGGTTCGCGAACAGGACCAGCTTGCGCTCGCGTCCTTGGAACGGCCCGTCGAAAAGTACGGGGATCTCTGTGGAATCTAAGTCGAAGACGTCATGTGGTGTGAACTGAAAATGCCACTTCAGCTTTCCAGTGTCGGCATCCAGCGCGAGAAGAGAATCCGAATAAAGATTGTCGCCGGCGCGCACATCTCCATTCCAGTCCGGGCCTGGATTCCCAGTGCCCCAGTAGACAACATTCAGATCCGGATCGTACGATCCGGTTACCCAGGTTGCCGCGGATCCGGTTTTCCAGCTGTCGCCGGCCCATGTTTCGATGCCCGGCTCGCCCTTGGCCGGAACAGTCCAGAAGCGCCATGCCCGTTTTCCCGTGTTGGCATCGTACGCATCGACAAAACCACGGATACCGAATTCGCCACCGGCAATTCCAACCACGACTTTGTCTTTCACGGCCAGCGGCGCCGCGGTAATGGCATAGCCGGCTTTGTAATCCGTCACTGTGACGTCCCACCGCACCGAGCCGGTCTTGGCGTCGAGTGCGATCAGATGCGCATCGACGGTACCCACGAATACCAGGTCGCCCAGCAAGGCAACGCCGCGATTCACCTGCCCGCAGCACAGCCGCACATCCTTCGGAATCGTCCGGCGAAACGACCACATGGGC
>JBGPKX010000340.1:0-6143 GCA_041486185.1 Bryobacteraceae bacterium
CACTTCACGGCAAACGAACTTGAGCCCCACGTTGCGCACCAGCGCGCCCGGCAGCAGTCCCGCTTCCACCAGGATCTGGAACCCGTTGCAGATGCCCAGCACCAACCCGCCCGCGGAAGCGAACTTCTTCACCGCCTGCATCACCGGCGAGAACTTCGCAATGGCCCCGCAGCGCAGATAATCGCCATACGCAAACCCGCCCGGCAGAATCACCGCGTCCAGGTTGCCCAGCCGGTCCGAATCATGCCAGATGAACTCCGCCTCTTGGCCCAGATTCTCGCGGACCGCATACCAGGCGTCGTGATCGCAATTGCTTCCAGGGAAGACAACGACACCAAATCTCATAAATTGGCCTGTGGGGAAGGTGAAATACAATTTTAACAGAAAAGAGCGTGAAGCCGCCTGCCTGCTGTTGCCCTCACCCTAAAGAATCGCGCCCTTCCCACCGAATAAACACCTGAGGCACGTTGATGATCGAGCGCAACTCCCTGGTACGCACGTTTTGGACCCCTCGCCTTTGGGCTGCGGCCGCTTGGTGCATCACATCCGCATGCCTGGTCCAGCCCGCGCAGGGAGCCTACGGCCAGGTGCCTGTCTTTTTCTTTGAGAACCGCGGCCAGCTTGCCTCGCAAGACATTCTGTACATTGCCAAAGGGCCGGAGTTGACGGGCTATTTCGGTTCGAATCACGTCCTGCTCACCACGGGATCGAGCAGCTACCGCGTGAGTTTTCCGGGATCGAACCTCTCGCCTACGCTCGAGGCGTCGCAGGCGCTTGGCGCCCGTATTAACTTTCTCCTTGGCGCGGCCAGTCACTGGAAGACCAACCTGCCGGCCTATGGCGCGCTCGCCTACCGCGGCCTCTTTCCCGGCGTCGACCTCATCTACTCGACATCCGGCAATCGCCTGAAGTCGGATTTCATCGTCGCCCCCGGCGCCGATCCTTCCGTCATTCGTCTGCGCTATGAAGGCAACGGAAAGGCGCGTCTCGAAGGCGATGGCGCGCTCGTGATGCAGGGCGCGGCAGGCGAGTTCCGCGAAAATGCTCCCGTGATCTACCAGGAGATCGATGGCAAGCGCGTCCCGGTAGAGGGATCCTTCCGGATGTTGCCGGATGGAACGGTAGGTTTCCACGTGGGCGTTTTCGATCGCGCTACGCCGCTCATCATCGATCCCGTGTTCTCGTATAGCACCTACTTGGGCGGCAGCAGCATGGACAGCGTCACCTCAATTGCCGTCGATGGCGCCGGAAATGCGTATCTGGGTGGCTGGACCACTTCAACCGACCTGCCTACCGTCAACCCCGCACGCGCAGCCAATAGCGGCGGCGTGGATGCGTTCGTCGCCAAGCTCGGTCCGGGCGGCAACACCTTGATCTATTGCACCTACCTGGGTGGCCGCGGCGATGATCGCGCATTCGGAATCGCGGTGGACGCCGCGGGCAACGCCTACATCACTGGCTGGACCGGGTCCGGGGCGTCTTTCCCCACGGTTGCACCCGCACAAGCTACCCTCGCCGGCGGAAAAGATGCATTCGTCGCCAAGCTGAACCCGGCCGGCAACGCTCTGATTTACAGCACCTATCTGGGCGGCGCGGCAACCGACAGTGGCAATGCCATTGCCGTCGATTCCGCCGGAAACGCCTACGTGGCGGGCGGCACCTATTCACTCAATTTCCCCACCTCAAACGCCTATCAGACGAGCAATCGCGGCCAGCAGAACGCATTCGTCGCCAAGTTGAATCCGTCCGGGAGCCTGTTGTACAGCACGTATCTCGGTGGCAACGGAAACGATAGCGCCGCCGGCATCGCCATAGACAGCGCAGGCAGCGCCTATATCACCGGCGGTACTACTTCAACCAACTTTCCAGCCGTCGCGCCTCTGCAAGCTGCCAGTGGCGGCCAGCAGGACGCGTTCATCGCCAAGCTGAATCCGTCCGGAAATGGGCTTATCTACAGTACGTACCTGGGTGGATCGGGTGGCATGGCCGGATCGATGGAAGCGGGAACCGCGATCGCCGTGAACGCGAGTGGCGCCGCATATGTGGCCGGGACAACCAGCTCGACCAATTTCCCGGTCACCGCTGGCGCTCTCCAGGCCACCAATCTGGGCGGCGGCGGCGACGGTTTTGTCGCCAAACTAAATCCCGCCGGCAGCGCCCTGGTGTATTCCACATACCTAGGCGGTAGCAGCGTGGATTACGCCTCCGGTATCGCCGTGGATTTCGCCGGCAATGCATATGTCGCCGGCTACACCGCTTCGTACGATTTCTTAAACTTGCGGGCCGTGCAACCGGGCAACGCCGGCCCGTACGACGCCTTCATCGCCAAACTGAATCCTGCGGGCACAGGTCTGCTGTGGAGCACCTATCTCGGCGGCGCGGCCAGCGATGCGGCGTATGCCGTGGCTCTCGATTCGCTCTGCAACGTGTATGTTGCCGGGCTGGCGCAATCCGGCGACTTCCCGCTTCGCAATCCGTTCCAAAACTTGAACGGCGGCTCCTTCGGCGGCTTCGTCACCAAAGTCTCCTCTGGCTGGGTGGCGGGCGTCTTCTTGAATGGATCCTGGTACATCGACCGTAACCGCAACGGCGGATTTGACGGCACCACGGTCGGGGACCAGACGTTCACCTTCGGTCAAGCCGGCGACATCCCGGTCGCCGGCGACTGGAACGGGTCCGGCGCCTTCAAGATCGGCGTGTTCCGCGGCGGCCAATGGCTGCTCGACTGCAACGGAAATGGAGTCTGGGACGGGGTAGCGGGCGGCGATTGCCTCTATACCTTCGGCCAGGCAGGCGACAAACCCGTGGTCGGCGATTGGACCGGCACTGGCACGACCAAAATCGGCGTGTTTCGGGGCGGATTCTGGATGCTCGACTTGAACGGCAACGGCGTCTTCGACGGCACGGGCGGCGGCGACAATGCCTTCTGGTTCGGCAATTCGTCGTACATCCCCGTGGTGGGCGATTGGACCGGCTCTGGCACCGCCAAGGCCGGCCTGTTCATTAACGGCACCTGGTATCTCGATACCAATGGCGATGGCCAGTGGGTCTCCGGCGTGGATCAGTCGGCGTTCTTCGGCCAATCCGGCGACATCCCCGTAACCGGCGACTGGAGTGGCTCCGGCAAATCGAATGTGGGCGTGTTTCGCTCCGGCTTCTGGATCTTGGATATGAACGGCAACGGCTTGCTGGACGGCCTCGGCATCGGCGAAGTCGGTTTTTGGCTGGGTAATTCTTCGTTCACCCCAGTTGTGACGCGCTGATTGCCAGGATGGGTGGCCAAGCCCCCCAAGGCGTTTCCTTTTGGCTTTGCCTCGTCAGCCTCACCCTGCGGTGGCTCGCGCCTTTGGCTCCACGCCCAGCGCCCGGCAATCCGCGTCTACCATCTCGCACACCAACGCCTCAAACCCGATGCGATGCGCCCATCCCAGCTTCTTCCGCGCCTTGCTCGCGTCGCCCTGCAGGATATTGACTTCGGCCGGACGAAACAGATCCGGGTCCGGCGCAACATACTGGCGATAATCCAGACCGGCATGCGCGAACGCCAGCTCGGCGAACTCGCGCACCGTGTGCGTCCCACCCGTCGCAATGACGTAATCGTCCGGATCGTTCTGTTGCAGCATCAGCCACATGGCCTGGACATACTCGGCGGCGTGGCCCCAGTCGCGCTTGGCATCCAGATTTCCCAGCCGTAATTCCTTGGATTTGCCGGCCACGATGCGCGCCACCCCCGAAGTGATCTTTCGCGTCACGAACTCGTATCCCCGGCGCGGTGATTCGTGGTTGAACAGAATACCGCTGGAGGCGTGCATGCCATAAGCTTCACGGTAGTTGCGCGTCAGCTCGAAGCCCGCCACCTTGCTGATCCCATAAGTCGACCGGGGATGAAACCGCGTGCTCTCGGTCTGCGGAACTTCATCCGCCTTGCCGAACATTTCGCTCGACCCCGCAAAATAAAAACGGCAGAGGGGCACAATATTCTTGACCGCGGCCAGCAAATAGTGTGTGCCGTTGATATTGGCATTCAGCGTCGAGAACTCGTCATCGAAGGAGTAGCTGACGAAACTCTGCGCGGCAAGATGATAGCATTCCTCCGGCATGACGCCGGCCACCACCTGGTGGATGCTGGCATAGCTCTCAAGCGATGCTGCATGCAGCTTGATTCGCGAGCGGATGGCGTCCAGGCGTGCGAGACGGTGTTCCGGATCCTCGATGGCCACCCGGCGCACCACCCCGTGCACCTCGTAGCCTTTCGCCAGCAGCCATTCCGCCAGATAGGATCCATCCTGCCCGGTAATGCCGCTAATGAGTGCCCTCCGTGCCGGCATAGCGCTCATGCTAGCACAGCCCGCTCACCCCCGATTTATTGACTCTATTTTCGGTGCAATTTCTAAGTCAAATCAGGTGAATACCTTATGCGATACAACCGCAGGCGGGGATCTTGCAAACCAAATAATGTCATGTAAGTCTTTATTTTTGTTAAAGAAAACTATTGCAATCGCCTATTATATAGGGTATACCTTATAGCTATCGGAAATAACCTACCAGGAGATAGGACAAAACACATGCCGCGTTCAGCTCAAATCGGACTCGAAAGTTCAATCGCCGCCACACTCGGAATGTTGTACGAGAGAAAGGAACGCGGGACAACTTTGATTCGCGTTCTGGAAGAATACCGCCGCTTCAAAGCGGCCCAACGGCCGTCGCACCGTGCCACGCGCGTCGTCGCGATTGACACGCCGACCACCCCGCAGCACGAACTGGAACAGTTGCGTTTGCGCAGGGCCGCTCTTGAGCAGGTCATTCGCTCCGTTGAAGCCTACTCCGCCACACAAGCTGCCTCTCAAGCCCGCCATTAAACTCCACGGCGCAACTTCAACCCCGATCCTTCTTGCCTACTCGAAGGCTGCCGCTTGGGAACTCCGAGAAGATTGCCATGCGACAGCCTTCCCACCTCCTCCCCGATGCACAGCACCAAGGCCAGGTGGTCGAGCTCGCGGGGTCATAAACGTGGAACAAAGAGAACGGGAACTCACTCAAAGCACTATGGGCCGGCACCTCCATTTGGTGCTATATTCAAATCGTCTAACACCGGTGCCAGGTGTATATCGTGTCAGACCTTAGTATTTTCTCGCTCCTACGGGGTTTCTCCATCCTGGCGAACGCCGTTGCCGCCCTGCGCCTCTATCAGCTTAATTTGAACCGGGTATACCGGTTTTTCTTCGCCTACCTGGTCTTCGCAACAATTCGCTCCCTGATTCTGCTGCCGTTTAACTTGCGCAGCGGCGCCTATGGCCTCATCTACCTGGCCACGCTCCCCATATTGTGGATATTCTACGTCCTAATCGTCTTGGAACTGTATTCGCTGGTTTTGCAGAATTATTCCGGCATTTACAGCTTGGGCCGGTGGATCCTCTACGGCGCGTTGTTTTTCTCGGTTGTGGTTTCCATTCTGACTTTGATTCCTTCCTGGGGGAAAGAGCCCTACCGGCTCTTGTTCTGGTGCACGACGGTCGAGCGCGGAGTGGTGTTCAGCCTGGTCATTTTTCTCCTTCTGATTTTGATTTTCCTGTCCCGCTATCCAGTAGCGCTAAACCGCAACACCATCGTGCACTGCATCGTATATACCGTATTCTTTCTCGGCACGAGCATGACGATCCTGGTGCGCAACGTCGTGGGTCACGAGGTGATGCGCGAGCTCAACGGCGTACTGTTAGTGATTAGCGCGGCCTGCTACGTCGTCTGGATCTTCTTCCTGACGCGCGCCGGCGAATCGCGCATTACGATGCTTCGCCATAACTGGTCGCCTGATGCCGAGGAACGCCTGATCGCACAGCTCAACACGATCAACACCACGCTGTTGCGAGCTGCCCGCAAATAGCAAGATTCCAGCCGGCCTTTCAGCGCCAACCACGCAACGGATACAAATCAATTTGTTGGAACGATCTGGCGATAGTGGCCCTGCATGCCGCCACCGTGCCGCGGCCCAGTATCGTGTTTGGAAGTCGCTTTACCACTCCGCTCGCTAACCCGGCGGAGCCGGAACCAAACAGGCATCGACGTAAGAGTCAGAAGCCAGAGTCCGAAGTCAGAATAGGCACCCGAACAGCAAAAGAATCAGAAGTCCGATTCGTTATGAGGGG
>JBGPKX010000341.1:0-6138 GCA_041486185.1 Bryobacteraceae bacterium
ACAAGCAAGTAAGGAGAAGTCAGATTATGGAAATGGCAATTAGCACTGGGCCTCGACACCAGCGGCGCATGGCCAGTCTACGACGCCCCGCGGGTGGCCCGTGTAGTGACTCAGAAGTCCGTTGAGGAGAACATTGGATGTCGTGTGGTGGCGCAGCCTCTTCAGGCTGTTGGGTCGAGATTCGTCGCGAGCTTTTCAATAAAAAACGTGTCGGCACGAATGCCGACACATCAGGCCGCGGGCCTGCGCCACGGGCCACGCTACGGGGCGCCGTTCAGGTAATCCCACTCGGTGGCGCTGTGCTCGACGACTTGGGGGATATCGGTGTCGAGCAGGTAGCCGCCGGAAGCCAGATTGCGGGCTGCGGCTTCGATCTTTTCCAGATATTGGGTGCGTCCGGAGTAGCGCTCTTCGATGGACGGGCGCGGATCGTGGTGCAGCTCGCGGTCGGCTTTTGTACGCAGGAAGGGGATGAAGGAGCCTTGCATGCTGTTTATTTCGCCGGGCGCGCCGATATCCGGCGAGCGCAGGTTCCATCCGGTGTAAGTGGCGAGAGGGACCTGAAGCTCCGGCATGCGCAGGCCGGAAGTTTCATTGCCGTCCTGATTCACCTGCGGCAGCAAAATGGGAAACGCATTGCCGACTTTTGGCGGCTCGATGGCGACGATGCCGGCGGTGCGGAACTCGGGGCCGTAGTCTACCCGGTACGCTTTTTGAGTGTGGATGGGGAGCGTGATGCCGGGAAGCTTCGGGAACTGCACGGCGCCCAGCGGCACCAGCGTGTCCTGGGCAATGCGCGGATACTGCGAAGGCGGCGGGACCTTGCCCTCCGCGGCCCATCGATCCATGTCCACCAGCAGGGCGCGCATGGCCCAGCGATAGTCGTTCGGATTCGTCAAGTTCTGGGTGTGGTTCTTCGGCGGCGGAAATGAAGCCGGGCCGTGCTGCCCGCCGGCGAGGAAATAGATGCGGGTGGTGTCGGGAATGGCGGCATCTTTCTGGCCGTCGATGCCGATGTGAATGAGCGACGCCGAGCGCCCCCAATATTCGTACGAGGAATTGGAGTAGAAGATTTTGGGAACCACTTTGTCTTTGACGGCGTGAAGCAGCAGCCCGTCGGTCAGCCCGCTCTCGGGATCGGTCTCTTCGAGATCGGTGAACGGGAAGATATCGGTCGGGTAGAACATGTTGTAGAACGGGTGCGCATCGCGCGAGGGTTGCGCGAAACGGTAATTGAAGCTGCCGCGGGCGGCGCCGGCCACATGCGAGAGGACGCCATCAAACACCTGGCGGTCGTGCTCGTCGCGATTGAATCCGTAATAGAGGAAGGTGCGCAGGAAGCGGCCGCTCTGTGAAATGCCGAAGCCGTAAGCGCGCTTCATGAAATTCCTGGAGTCGCCCAGCGCGGTGACGTCGTTGCCGCCGTATTTCAGAAACGAGATGAGGTCGCGGACCGCCGTGGGACCGAGGCCCACGAGCACGGGGTCCTGCGCGGTGTAAACCAGCTCGTAGATTTTGCCAAGCTCGAATCCGGCAGGCATCACGACGCGGGTGTGGTCCTCGATGCGCCAGTCACTGCGCGGCACGGGGCGGCGGGCGCCATCACGCCAGTCGCGAACAGTGAGCGTCAGATTCGCGTCATCGGGGTTCAGCGCCGGATAGGGGATGTGATCGCGGTCAGCCAGCGAGAAGCTGGTTTCTTTTCGATCGAGGACGAACTCGGAGCGCACCAGGCCGGTGATGGGACGATCGCCATCACGGGCTACCGGCGCATAGAGGCGCATCAGGCCATCCCGCCGCGGGACGTCGAACTGCCAGCCGAGCCAGACCAGGGTGAAGCCGCGCTCCAGCAGAAAATTGTCGCCAAACTGCTCGGGTGTACGCGGATCGAGCGATCCGGCGGCGCGGTTGTACATGGAGAGCATGCCTTTGGTGCCGCGGTTGGACACTTCGAACAGAACGGCGCGGTTGCCATGCGCGGGATCACGCGGTTTGAGCACGTAGAGGTCGGCCGAGAACTCGACTAGGCCCCGTTCATTGCGCGGAGCCTTATCGATATCGGAGATGATCCGGTTAGCGGGGTTATTGGGATCGACGGCGAAATAGGCTTTGCCGATGAGGCGTTCGTATGGGCCGGCGGCGCCGAATGATCTTCCGGCGAGGACGTCGGAGCGTTCGGAAAGTTCGATGCGCAAGAGAGCGCCCGGCGCGAGCCCGGCGAGACACGCCGCGAGAAGGCAGGCACGTTTCAGCATGGGTTGGATTGTATCGCAGCGCGGGAGGGGTCCGGGATCAAGCCAAGTGTGCTCGAAGGTTCCGGCGGATGTTGTTGCGGTCGGCGGCAGCAAGCCGGCCAGCCTTTTTCAGGATCAGCCGGTTGTCCAGCGTGAAAATTTTCAGCCGGACGGCGCAGGCCACTCGCAAGCCGGCGTCATGATAGCCGCTGATTTGTGTGTCTCCGGGCCATGGCTGATGCTTTGTCGTGGTGATCATGGCCATAACCGAGTGACCGCCTCGATTGAAGGACTTCCGGCTGAGCACCAGCGCTGGCCGCCTCTTCACGGCGGCGCGCTCGGTGAAGGGAAACGGGACAACGACCACATCCCAAGGATCACAAATCACGGAAGGCTTCTTCGTCTTCGGCGGTTGCCCACTCGTCCAGTGTTTGAGAAAGCGCGGCATGGTAGGCGGCATCGAACGGGCTGACGCGCTTCACTGTCACGACATTTCCTTTGACCTCATAAGCAATGAGATCACCGGGTGTCGCGCCGAGAACCTCCCGAACCTTTTTGGGAATGGTCACTTGGCCTTTACTGGAAAGCCTGGTGGTCAGTGGCATTTTCTTTACTCTTTACTTCAAGCGTAATACCTCTTACGCCCGGAATCAAGGGCGCTGATCGGCCGGATCACCGATATCCCGGCGCGAAGCCTTCCCAGACGTAGGCGGAGAATTTTCGGATGGTGCGGAAGCCCATGCGCTCGTAGAGGTCGACGGCTTCGCGGTTGGCGGCGGTTACGGTGAGGCTGACTTTGCGGCAACCGTGCTCGCGCAGGGTCATGAGCGAGCGGCGCAACAATTCATAGCCAACGCCCGAGCCGCGAACTTGCGGGGCGACGCAGATTTGCGTGATGTGGCCCGCCTCCGGGCCGACGCCGCTGGCGAGCGAGAGGCCGCAGAGCCAGCCGCGGTCGAGATCGAAGGCCACGTAAGATGCCGGACGGAAGAAAGTGCCGCAACCGGGGTACTGCACGATGTTGTAGAGGAAGCGGCGCGCGCCGGCAACGGAGCGGTACTGGTCGTTGATGCGGCTATCGAGGTGGCCGGTGTATGCCGCAGCGATCAATTGCGCGGCGTTGTCCTGATGATGGTCGGACCACTTTTCGACGTGAATGCGGTGGCGCGCGGGCTTATCGGGAAGCGGCGGCACGGCATCGAAATCGAGCAGCATGAAATTGCGCTCGTAAGTGGCGAGGTAATCCGAGCCGGGGATGGCGCGCCCCGGATCGGGCAGGATCATCATGAGTTGCGATTCGATGCGGCGCACCTGCGAGCCGGTGATCAGCCCTTCCAGCACGGCGTACAGCAGGCGGTTCTCGTTTTCAACCGTTCGATACATGGGGCGCACGTAGAGGTCGCCGATCAGACCTTTGTGCTCTTCGAGAACGAAATAGGAGTAGCCCACGGCCTCGCCCGCTTCCACCAGCGCGCAGCCGCTGAGCGCGCGCAGATCCACGAACCGGCGCACCAGGTCGGCGGATTTGTTGAAGTCCCATTCCAGAACTTCGTCCCACTCGCGGGTTTCTTCTTCGAGCAGGGTACCCATGTGGGCGGAGGAGAGCTTTCGCAAGTCCACCAGGTCGGGGGTGCGAACGGCGGGGGCCGGTTCAAGCCGTGCGGCCATCTGGGGGAATTATAGCGTGCCCGGTCAGCGCAGGACGCGAATGCGGTGGGATTCGCTATCGCCGATGTAGACTACGCCGTCACGAGCCACGAAGATGCCGTGCGGGCGCGAGAGGCGGCAGGCGAGCGGGTCGCCATCCGGACCGTCACCACGCTCGCCGGTACCGGCGACAGTTTGAATGATGCCGGACTTCAGATCGATACGGCGGATGGTGTGGCTTTCGGTGTCGGCGATGTACAGGCTGCCATCGGGTGCGTAGGCGATTCCTTTGGGGCCGGAGAGTTTCGCCAGGCGGGCCGGGCCGCCGTCGCCGGAGTAGCCTTTCTCGCCGGTGCCAGCGATGAGGTGAATGCGCTGGGATTTCGGATCGGCTCCCGCATCGATACGGTACACGGCGTTGCCTTCGCGGAGGGCGACGTAGAGATTGCCTTGGGGATCGGTGGTGATCGCACGCGGACCGTTGAGCGGGGCGCCTGCGAGTAGACCGCCATCCGGGGTGGCACGGCCCTCACCGGTCCCGGCGTAGGTTGATATGGTTCCGCGAGCCAGGTCGACGCGCCGGATGCGGTGATTGCCGATATCGCAGATGAGCAGAGCGCCATCGGGGGCGAAGGCGATGCTGTGCGGCTGGCGTAGTTGAGCGCGATTGGCTTCGGCTCCATCGCCGCTGAATCCGGGCTGGCCAGTACCGGCGACGGTGGCGATGATCTGCGTGCGTGCGTCCACGCGCCGCACGACGTGGTTTTGCATCTCGACGAAAAACATATTGCCAGTCTTATCGAACCGGACTTCGTAGGGCTGGTTCAGAGACGCCGCAAGCGCGGGGCCGGCGTCTCCCGAATAGCCCTGCTTGCCGTTGCCGGCGACGGTGGAGAGCGTGTGCGTTTTGAGATCGAGGCGCCGGACGCGGTGGTTATCGACTTCGCAGAAGTAGAGGGCGCCGTCGGGTCCGATGGTCAGGCCGTAGGGATTATTGATTTGACCCGCTGTGCCGGGGCCGCCATTGCCCGAGAAACCTGGCGTGCCGATGCCCGCGATGGTGGAAATATGTTTTTGCGCCGCTGCGAGGGCGAGCGCAGCGCACAGTGCGGCGATTAGTCGCATAGCCCGGTGAGTCTAGCACAACGCCGCGGCCAGGACTTCATCCACGGCGATGTCATGGAGGGTGGGTTTGGCGATCACGCGGACGCGGGGGCCGCGCGGCGCCCAGATGCGGGGATCAGTGGGGCCGAACAGAGCCACCACCGGCGTGCCCACAGCCGCAGCCAGGTGGGTGATACCGGAATCGTTGCCGATGTAGACGCGTGCCGTGGCGAGCCAGCAGGCGAGTTCATACAAATCGCCGATGCGCACGGCTTCGGGCAGGGGAGCTTCGGGACCGGCGCACCAGCGGACGGGTATGTGAGGCTCGAGCAGGCGCGCGAGTTCCCGGTAGCGGTTGAGCGGCCAGCATTTCTTGGAGCTGCCCGAGAAAGGGTGAATGACGGCGAATCCGGCATTACCTCGGGGGCAATCGATGTGGGGGATGGCCGGAGCGGTCTGTTTCCCACCGACCTGGGCGGCGAAGAAATCGGCGGCGTGCATACCGCAGTCGTCGGGCGGAATGGCGGTAAAGAATTCAAACGGCAGGTCTTTGACGGCGGCGCGAAACTCCGGATGATGCGTGCCGTACCACGAAATGATGGAATCGAAACCCCGGAGCTGCTGCATCACTTGGTGGGTGGGGTCGAACGCGACCATGTCCAGGCTGGTGGAGGCGATGGAGCGGGTGCGGCCGGCGAAACGGGCGAGCGGCAGGTTCTGGGAGGTGGCCCAGACTTCGACGTAATCCGACGCGAGGGACTGCATGGCGGGCAAAGTTAGGATAAAATCGCCAATCGCTCCAGGGCGGATGATGAGTCTTCGGTGGACGCGCAATCATCCTAATGTTGACAGAGATTTAGGGGCTGATAGAATAGCTAAATAGTAATTCCTTTTGATTCAAATACATGGCGCAGGCGGCTTTCATTCCCAAACGAATTCAGCAAACCGATGTGCTTTCCACGATCGGCCGTACGCCGTTGGTGCGCCTGATGCACGTCGCAGCGGACTTGCCCGGGATCGAGATATACGGCAAAGCCGAGTACGCGAATCCAGGTGGCAGCGTGAAGGACCGTCCGGCGCTGAACATGATCCTGGATGGTGAGCGCACGGGAAAACTGACGCACGATCTTGTGATTCTCGATTCGACCAGCGG
>JBGPKX010000342.1:0-6124 GCA_041486185.1 Bryobacteraceae bacterium
CGATGGCGGCAATCTGATTCCCATGGCTTTCGGGCTGATGGAAAGCAGCTTCACGGGCATCGATCTGTCGGCATCGGCTATTGCGCGCGGTCAGAAGCTAATCCACGAGCTTCAGCTCAAGAATATACATCTCCAGCAGCTCGATTTGATGGATCTGGGCGCCGATTTCGGCGAATACGACTACATCATTGCGCATGGCGTGTATTCCTGGGTTCCGCCGGAGGTTCGCGAGCGAATTCTAGAGATTTGCAAGTCACACCTCGGTCCCAATGGCATCGGATTTATCAGCTATAACGCCTATCCTGGTGGTCATCTGCGCGAGACTCTGCGCGAGATGATGCTGTTCCATACTCGAAATGTGACTAGCGCGCCTGAGCGCGTAAAACAGGCCCGCGAACTGCTCGAGTTTCTTGTTCAAGCACAGCCGGAACAGGACCCATACAGCGTGTTCTTACGTGTGGAGCTCGAGTCGCTTCTCGAACGAAAACCCGAGTGTTTTTATCACGACGAGCTGGAGGAGTTCAACCACCGTTTCTACTTTCATGAGTTTGTCGCCGACGCCGCCCGTCACGGTCTGCAGTATCTGTCCGAGACCCGCCTTCTGAGCGTCCAGGCGGGGGTTTATCCGCCCGAAATTTCCGATAAGATCAATGCCTACAGCCAGGACGACGACGTCCTGCGCGAACAATACCTGGATTTCCTCAAACTGCGCACCTTTCGACAAACCTTGCTGTGCCACCAAGCGATCAAGCTGGATCGCCGACCCAACCCTGGACGCGTAACACAGTTATCGGCTTGCTCCGAAGCCCAGCCGTCGTCTTCGGCGCCGGATATTCGCTCCACCGAGCCTGAGGAATTCACTTTCCCCAAAGGCGGAAAGATGTCAACGAATCATCCGCTGGCTAAAGCTGCGATCTTGCATCTAGGCCGCGTTTGGCCGCAGGCGGTACCGTTCGCTGAATTGCTCAAGATCGCGCGTGCCCTGGGGGGCCGCGACGCTCCGTCCGCCGGTGCGCCGGTTGAGGAGGATGTGAACTGGCTATCGGACATGCTGCTCAAACTTTTCGCAGCCGGTTTTCTGGAGCTATGCGTGCATCGGCCTTCATTCGTTTCCACGGTTTCGGAGCGGCCGGCCGCCAGTCCACTGGTGCATGCTCAAATTCGCGCAGGATTGAACATCGCTAACCTGCGGCACGCATCCATATCGGTGGACGATGAAGCAGCCCGGTATCTGCTCTTGATGCTGGATGGGACGCGTGACCGGAAACAGTTATTGGCCGAGATTCGTGCGCAGTTGGCCGCGGGACAAGTTACCGGCGACCAATTGGAGAGAAAGCTCAACGAACTTGCAAGAATGGCGGTGTTCGTCGCTTGAGCCCGGGGATCAGCCTTCCTGGTTGACCAACTGGATCAGAGCTTGGATGTAGCCGAAAGCGTAGGCGAACGCCTGGTGCCCTCCGGCGTCGCCCTCGATCCTGGGAACATGGTCGGGCATGATCATGCCGTCGTACCCGACTTCTTTGTACACGCGCATGGCCTGGATCATATTCACATCGCCATCGTCGGGAAATGTTTCCTGGAAGTTCAGGAAACGCCCTCGGATGTTTCGGAAATGGACGTTGAAGATCTTCCGGCGGCTGCCGAAGTAGCGAATGACTTCAAAGATTTCGCGGCCCGGATCTTTCAGCATTTCCGAAACCGTGCCCTGGCAGAAGTTCAGCCCATGATACGGGCTTGCGTTGATTTCGATAAACCGCTTCAAGCCATCTACGCTGCCCAGCACCGTGTGAACTCCACGGAATCCTTTGTCGTGTGGCATCCCGGGATCGTGTGGATGGCAAGCCAATCGCACCTTGTACTCTTGGGCCACTGGAATCACGCGCTCGAGAAAATACGCGATGCGCTCCCAATATGCGTCGTCGTTAACTGGCCCCGCTTCCGTGAGCGGCGGATCCTGCCGGGCTCTATCGTACACGAACGTGCTGTACTGGCAACCGCCGCGGCCGCGCGTCGGCTCCGTGCGTACAACGCCGAGAATACTCAAGTTGTATTTGAGCGCCGGTATACCAGCTTTGGCGGCATTGCGAATCATCTCGCGGATATTGTCGATCTCGCGGTCCCGCTCGGGGCTCTTGCCTAAGAGGATGCCCGGAGTTTCAAATTTGGTGATGTAATTCGAGCTCATGGGAAGCGGAACCATGTCCAGCTTGATTCCGTGCGACTGGACGCGTTCACGCAATCGGGTGAGCCCTTCGGCTGACCAATGTTCGTCCAGTTTTGTAGACGGTAGCGCGCTGCAGATGTGCTCTACTCCAAACGCGGCCAGGATGCGCAGCACATCGTCCGAGGAATCATGCTGCGTACCGGCTTTCATGAGCGCCTTTTTCGGCGCGGCGCTCATCTGTGCAGGCGGCGCGCTAAGCAACGCCGCGCCTAAAGCGGCGGAATGAAAGAACTCTCGTCTCTGCATATCGGGTTACCACACACCAAAGTAGGTTTTGTCGCTACGAAAACTGGGTCGAGGATAACACACTATGCTGCGCCGGGTGGATGGAAGCGCTCCGGCTGCGCCCGTTTCAGCGGTCTCTATTGCTCACCGTAAACCAGCACGCTTGCGCTTGAAACACTATCGGAAGCATTGGCGAGTGGGCGACGGCGGGATCGGCAGCCAGCGTGGAAACTGCTTCTGCGGGCAGCGCGTACGCAGCCGCATGAATCGCCTTCCACTCGCGGCGCAGCACGCCTCCGCGGGCGTTCACTTTCTGGTGATCTGGGGAGCTGGGAGTGTGCCGGAACTGTACGACGACGTTCATCACTGGTCCGGCGGCGGCATCCAGGTCGGGTGCTACTTTCGAATCACCGCGTGCAAACGAAACAGTTAATGTCGCCAGTAACCCGCGCGAGTGGTCCTGTTCTCCTTCCGGTATCCGAATAACGTTGGGTCATTGCCCGAAGTTAGTGGCATGCTGCTTTCCAAATGTGTAACGGCGCGGCTAAGTCATTGAATCGATAGCCCAACCAGGCATTTAGGAGTTCCGCTCAGGTCAGCAACAGTGACAACCTGTCACTGACTACATGAAAATCAGGCCGTTGTTAGGACCGGATTTGATCTGGAGTGCTGGAAGGCTACAGGCGAATCAATCTACCGCCCGGCGGTCGCCTGCGCTGTGTGGCGCTCGACGTACAGCCGGTAATGCAAGTAGATCAGATACATGATGGGCACGATCAGCAGCGCTGTTTTCCACCCCACATACTGCCCGGAAACGCTGACGAGGCCGGCAATTCCCGCCCCTACCAGGTAGTACGGGAACGACCAGATGTAGCATTGCTGCCAGATTCGTGTAAACGGCTTGGTCTCGACTAGCGACAATACCGTGGCCACCAGCACCGTGTTGGTCATGAAGAAGAAACACGCAGCCAGCGCCAGCAGTACGGGCATTCTTCCATTCACCTGCTGGATTCGCGGCAAGTGATATATAAAATGCGCGCTGGTAATGGCCATAGTCAGGGCCGCGATGTTGAACAGCACTTGCGGGATGGTGGGCCGCACTTTGGTTTTCCACACGCACTGCGTCACCGTAGCGATGGCCCCCAATGCCAGCGTTTCAGAGAAGCTCAGTTGCGAAACGCCGATCAGAATGAACAAGAAGTTCATCGACATGGTGCCTGTGAGGCCGGGAAGTCTTACCTTCAGCGTCGAAGCCACCAAAGCGAGCAGGAGATAGATCGTGAAGCGTACTGGATCGGCCGACTCCCAGTGCGAAACTCCCAATGAGAGCATGGTCAGTCCTGGAATGATAGCCAGCGCGATAAAGAGCTTCGCCTTCGTGGGCATCAGTATTCCTCCGGATTGAAATACGTGGGCATCAAATCCCAGTTCCTGATGCCGTAAAAGGACCGAAGCGCCCCAGGCCATCGTAGCGTGGGTGACCAGCGACACCTTGGCCTGGATGGAATCGCGAACGGCCCCGGGAGAAAGGCCGCTGCCTGAGGCAGCTTCGGAATTGAGGCGGGCCGATGAAATAGCAACGTCACGAGCACCCGCGGAAACGAAACGGCACGGAGAACTAATTTGTATGCATTGCGCCGCATCATGTTGCCGGGGTTTGTAGGGCAATCTCTGTACCAATCGAGTTGCAAGCAGCCGTTCGGAAAATACGTGACTTAGCTGAAGGCGCCTTGTCAGTCGCCCAGACGCACGCGTGACAGGTTGTCACAACCGCCCGTGGGTTCCGTTAGGGTAACGTTAACCTGCAGCTATTGACTTTGGCTGATAGCGAATCGGCTCTGAATTGTCTACCGTTTTCCGAGCCGCGAGTGTGAACGAGCGGTGTCCGATTGATTCAATGAGCTTCCGGTCCATGACACTGGATGCCCCAACGGACAAAGATGGAGAGAACTAGGGGCGCCCCGTAACGTTCCGCGGCGCACCTTCCTACTTACTTATTCAGAAGTTCAATCGCGCGCTTCAGGATCACGTCTTCACCGGTTTTGTGCTCCGGCTCGTTGGCATCGGGATGAACCGCTTCGCCGTCCTCGTCGGTTTCGAGCTGAGGCTCCGGCTCCGGCACGACCTCGCCCGGAGTCACGCCCGTATCCTGAATGGCTTTGCCGCCCGGAGAGTAATACTTCGCGACGGACAGGATGATCGCGCTGCCGTCATCCATGGTCAGCGCGCGCCGCACGGAGGCATCGCCATAGGTGCGCTCGCCAACCACCTGAGCGCGGCTGTTGTCCCCGAGCGCGGCGGCCGCGATTTCGGCGCCATCGGCGGTTCCGCGATTGGTCAGTACCACCACCGGCTGTTTCCACACAACCTTGGACGGGTCGGCCTTATAATCCTGCCGTGCCCAACGCTGTCCCTGCAGATAAGTGACAACGCCCTTGTCGAGAAACAGGTCCGCGAGCGCGATACCGTCTTCCGGCTCGCCGACCGCGCACTGCCTGAGATCCAGCACCAGCTTTTTGGCGCCTTTGCTTTCGAGATCGCGGAGATCGGCGGCGATTTGCTGCACCCTTGCCGCGGACAGCGTTTCCGGCCGGATGTAGCCGATATCATTCGGCATGATTTTCGAAATTACCGGAGGTGGATTCATCACGGCGCGCGTCAGGGTCATCTTCTGGGGCTCGGGGCGTCGCCGCAGCACCGTGATGTCTACCGTGCTGCCGGGATCGCCGCGCAGAAGCATGGTCGCATAGGCCAGCGGCATATCGCGCGTGGCCACTCCCTTGATGGTCTCGATGACATCCCCGGTCGAGAGGCCGGCCTTGGCGGCGGGCGATCCTGGAATGGCGCTCACCACACCGATGTAGCCGAACCGTTTGGAGAGAATGAGCCCGACGTCGCCCTTATATCCGTCGCTGTGTTTCAGATACTCCTTGTATTGATCGGCATTGAGATAGCTGGCGAAGGGGTCGATAGCTTCGAGCAGGCCATTCAAAGCGCCTAGCGTCACGCTCTTCATATCCGGCTCTTCGACGTATTCACTTTTGATCCGGGAAACCACTTCGGTGTAGACCTGGAGGTGGCGGTACGGGCTGTCGGGGGTAGTGTCCTTGCCCAGGACGGTGCCCAGCAAAAGCAGGAGCACCAGAAAGGTCGAGCTGACTACGACCAGGAACTTCGCACGGCTGTTCATAAGGCGACACCTTCAGTATATCAGGAGGTCGCGCTACTACCACCAAATCCACAAAAATGGACCCGTAAAATGGCTGCCGCAAAATGGGCGGGCCCTTACGGTTTGGTCGCGATGGTGACTCCCGCTTGCGTCGGGTTTCCGCCGATGGTGACCACGACGGGAATGGCCGGACCGGTCGCTCCGGCCGGGATGGTCACATTGAGCTGTAGCATGCCCAGCAAGCCGCCCACGAAAGGCCCGGCGTACTGGACCGTGGCCGGTGTTCCGCCAATGGTTACCGTAGGCGGCGGATTCATCGGAAACGGACTTAAGGGCTGCGTCGGCCACAGCGCCGAAAGGGCGGCCGGAGTCATGATGAAGCCTGTGGTAGAGGGTGGGGTTGCGGAGAAATCTCCTTCGCCCGTCAGGTAAAGGGTCACGATTTTGCCAATCTTTTCGGCATTGCCACTGGAGTTGAGGGTGCCGTTTTGGTTGAGTGCCGCGGC
>JBGPKX010000343.1:0-6109 GCA_041486185.1 Bryobacteraceae bacterium
AACATGTTCGCCAACCTCAACCTCACGGACATGGAGACCTGCTACAAAGTCTTCCGCACGGACCTGCTGAAAAGCATTCCCGTTCGCTCCAATCGCTTCGGTTTCGAGCCCGAAATCGTCATGAAGTCGGCCAAGCGCAAGCTGCGGATCTACGAAGTCCCCATCAGCTATCACGGCCGAACCTACGAAGAAGGCAAGAAAATCGGGTGGAAAGACGGCATCAAAGCCCTCGGCGTAGTGCTGAAATTCTGGCTGATCGATGACCTTTACGCCACGCCCTACGGCCGGGCATTCCTGAACAACCTCACCGGCACGCCGCAATATTTGAGCTGGCTGGTGCGCGTGCTGCGGCCGTTCGTGGGGGATACGGTACTCGAGGCCGGCGCCGGCATCGGCAATATTTCGGCGCGTCTCATGGCCCGGCGCCTGCTTTACGTGGCGGGCGAGAAAGATCCGCTTTACTTGCACGCGCTGCGCAATCGCTTCCTGCGGACGCCGAACGTCAGCGTGCGCCAGTTGGACCCCGAATGCGTCGCCGATTTTCAAGGCCTCGAGGAATCGTTCGATACAGTGTTGTGCGTGAATGTTCTCGAATATGTGGCCGACCCCGCCGCAACCGTGGCCACTCTGCAACAAACCCTGAAACCAGGCGGCCACCTGATCGTCCTTGTCCCACAAGGCCGCGGGTTATATGGTTCGCTCGATCGCGCCATGGGTCACAAGCGCCGCTTCCAGCGCGCGGAGGCCGTTCGCCTGCTTCAGGATGCCGGCATGAAAGTCGAAAAAGTCCGCAGCCTGAACAAAATCAGCGCGCTATCGTGGTGGCTCTACAGCCGCGTGCTAGGCACATCGCACATCAACAAACTGGCGCTCAAGCTGTTCGATAAGACCGTATGGATATGGCGGCGAATCGATCGCATCCTCCCATGGCGCGGCCTGTCGATAATCCTGGTCGCGCGCAAAAGCTAGGACACGCGTTCTCGCCTGTCCATCGTTCAATCCCGCACAAGAGACCGGCAGACAACGCGTGTCCCTTTTCCCAAAACCCTGTAAACTGAATTGTTTTGGCATGAGCTACCTCTTCCATCACGCGATCTGCAACGAAGCCTTCGAAAAGTTCGCATTTGCGGACGCCTGCCGCGCCATTCGCAAGGCCGGGTATGAAGGCATTGAAATCGCTCCGTTCACGCTCGCCGAGGACCCAGCCACCATCCCCCCGTCCAAACGAAGTGAGTACCGGAATGTCATCGCATCCGAGGGACTGCGCTTCGTGGGCCTGCACTGGCTGATGGTAAGTCCCAAGGGGCTGCACGTCACTACCCCCGACGCTGCGCTGCGCGCGCGAAGCTGGCAGCATATCCGCAACCTGATCGACCTCTGCGCCGATCTCGGACCAAACGGCGTGATGGTTTTCGGCTCCCCCAATCAGCGCTCCTCGACCGGCGGCCTGAACCGGGAACAAGCCACGCGCCACTACATCGAAGGCCTGGCTACGGTCGGGCCACATGCCGCCTCGCGCGGCGTGACTATTCTTGTCGAAGCCCTGCCCAAAGCCCAGTGCGACGTGGTGCAGACTTTGGACGAAGCCGTCTCCATTGTGCGCGAAATCGATAGCCCGGGCGTGCGCACCATGTTCGATACCCACAACGCCATCGATGAAGTGGAGCCGCACGCCGCATTGCTCGATCGCCATTACGATCTCATCCGGCACGTCCACGTCAACGAATTGGATGGACGGCATTGCGGTGCGGGCTCTTACGATTTCAAGCCGGTGTTGGGCGTGTTGCGCCGCCGTAATTTTCCCGGCTGGGTCTCGCTCGAAGCATTTGATTTCACACCAGGAGCGGAAAAGCTCGCGAACGATTCGCTGCGTTATCTCGAATCGGAAATCGCCAGATTACCTCAATGAGCAAATACGTGGTTACCGGAGGAGCCGGGTTCATCGGCTCGGCGCTGGTCCGCGGACTGTTGCGCGATGGCGCATCCAAGGTCGTGGTGATCGACAATCTGCTGACCGGCCACGCGGAGAACCTGGACGAGGTTCGTTCGTCGGTCGAAATCCACCACGCCGATATCCGCGACTACGACGCCATCGCGCCCATCTTACGCGGCGCGGACGTGGTGTTTCACGAAGCGGCCATCCCGTCGGTGCCACGCTCCATTGACGACCCTGTGCCCTCGCACGAAGTCAATATCGATGGCACGTTCCAGGTGCTGCGCGCGGCGGTCGCCGGTAAAGTCGGTCGCTTGGTCTATGCCGCGTCATCCTCGGCGTACGGCGATTCCGAAGCGCTGCCAAAAGTCGAGACCATGAATCCGCGGCCCAAATCTCCCTACGCGCTTCAGAAGCTCGCGGGTGAGTACTACTCCAGTATTTTTTCCGAATGCTTCGGCCTGGAGACCGTCTCTCTGCGCTACTTCAACGTCTTCGGACCGCGCCAGGATCCCTCCAGTCCGTATTCCGGGGTGCTGTCACTGTTTATACGCGCGGTTCTTGAAAAGCGATCACCCACGATTCATGGCGATGGCGAGCAGTCCCGAGATTTCACCTACGTGGACGACGTGGTGACGCTCAACCTCAAAGCCGCGCGCGCCAAAGGCGTCTCGGGCCGGATCTACAACGGCGGGAACGGCGGACGAATTACGCTCAACCAGGCGTGGCAGGCTTTGCAGGAAATCGAAGGCGTTCAGATTCCCGCGAACTACCGCCCACCACGCGCCGGCGACGTGCGCCACTCGCAAGCCGACACCACCGCGGCAAGAAACGAGCTCGGTTACACACCCAGTTTTGCGTTTGAACAAGGACTGCGCCTGACGCTCGAATGGTTTCGGGCGCACCGGCAAAAGTGAAAGCCGTTCCCGGCGATCTCTTCGCTCGGGGTATCGAACTGTTCAATGCGCAGGCATTTTTCGAGTGCCACGAAGTACTCGAGGACTTGTGGCGGCCGGCGCGCGGTCCCCGGCGCTTATTCCTGCAGGGCGTGATCCATCTCGCCGTCGGCTTCTATCACCACCAACAATCAAATCCCGCGGGCGCCGAACGCCAACTACGCAAGGGCCTGAAAAAACTCGCCGGATATCTGCCGGAATTTGAAAAGCTGGACACCGCTTTGCTGTATCGGGAAGCCCTCGGTTGTCTGGAGACGATCGCAGCCGGCCGGACTCCGGCGCCATTCCCCAAGATCCACCTCCTGTAGCTCAGGGCCACGCTGCTTCTGCGGGGACCTGCGGCCCTTTGCGCCGGCCAACTCCAAAACCTCAAATCCCGAAAAATGCGCACACCCCGCGCCCACGCAGTCTGATCACTCGGCCGGCGCCGGGTCTTCTTTTCGCTCCATTTGCAGGATCGCAGCCACCAGCCCGTCCGCAGTGTAAATGCTTGCTTGGGTGGTTACTTCCATACCCAGCTTTTTGGCGGACGCCGTGGTGACCGGTCCGATGGAGCCCACCTTCACACCTCTGAGCACACTCGCACCGGCAATCCGCGCGAAATTCTGAACCGTCGAGGAACTAGTGAACGTGATCCAATCGGGCTTCCGCGTCCCACCGAAGATCTCCGCCGCCTGTTGCGCCACACCCTCCGGCGCTACCGTTCTGTAGGCCTCCACCACGTCCACGCAAGCGCCGCGTTCACGCAATTTTCGCGGCAAGATGTCGCGTGCCACCGCCGCGCGCGGCAGCAAAATGCGCTTGCCCTGCAGATCGATCGCGCCAAACGCTTCCACAAGACTCTCGGCCACGAACTCCTGGCCCATCAGGTCCACCTTCAGATGCAGCGCCTCCACCGCTTTCCGCGTGGCCTCGCCGATGGCGCAAACCTTCGCCCGTAGCGCGCGCAGATCCTGGCGCGATTGGTCCAGACGCTGCACAAAATAACGCACGCCGTTCGCGCTGGTGAAGATCAGCCAGTCGTAACTGCCGAGTTCTGCAATGGCGCGGTCGAGCGCACCGTAATCCGCCGGCGGGACAATCTCGATGGTCGGCATCTCGATCACATCCGCGCCCAGCGCCCGCAGCTTGCCGCCGAGCGCCTCCGCCTGATCCCGCGCCCGCGTCACCACAATGCGGCGCCCGAATAGCGGCAGCCGCTCGAACCAGTTCAACTTTTCCCGCAAGCGCACAACTTCGCCCACGATGATCGTCGCCGGCGGCTTCAATCCGCGCTCATGAATCAGCCGCGGCAGCGTGGCCAGCGTGCCCACGATGCTCTCCTGATCCGGCCGCGTGCCCCACCGCACCGCGATGGCCGGCGTCTCGGGCGAGCGCCCGCGTTTCACGATCTCGGCCGCGATCTGCCCAAACGTGGTCAGCCCCATGAAGATGACCAGCGTCTCGGCATTCCCGATCTTGTTCCAGTCAATCTGCGCCACTTCATGGCCCGTGACGAACGTGACCACCGAAGTATGATCGCGGTGCGTCAGCGGGACACCGGTGTATGCGGCGATGCCCAGCGGCGATGTCACCCCCGGCACCACTTCGAACGGAATGCCGGCGTCGGCCAGCGCTTCAGCCTCCTCACCGCCGCGCCCGAAGATGAACGGGTCGCCACCCTTGAGCCGCACCACACTGAGGCCGCGTCTGGCGCGGTCGATCATCATGTCGCAGATCTCTTCCTGGGTGTGAGCGTGCACGGCCTTTTTCTTGCCGACGTAGATCAGCTCGGCGTGCGCCGGCGCGAGTCGCAGCAAAGCTTCATTCGCCAGATGGTCGTAAAGGACAACATCAGCCCGCTCGAGAATGCCGCGGCCCTTGCACGTGATCAGATCGGGATCGCCGGGACCCGCGCCCACCAGATACACCGGCTTCATACGGCCGAATCCCGTGTTGGTTCGGCCCACATCGGCCCCGCATACACCTGCTCGAGTATTTCGCGCGCCCCATCCGCCAGCAGTGCCGCGCCCACGCGCCGTCCAATCTCCTCGGCATTGCGGGCGAGGCCATGGTCGCTCTTGCGCACCATGAGACCTCCATCCGGCGCAATCACTACGCCCAGCAGCCGCAGAGTATCGCCCGAAACCTCCGCATGCGCGCCGATCGGCACCTGGCATCCGCCGCCCAATGACGCGAGCACCGCACGCTCCGCCGTAACCGCCGCGCGCGTGGCCGCATGGTCCAATGCCGCGCAAATATCCCGTGCCTCTCCCGTGGTGCGCGTCTCGATGGCCAGCGCACCCTGCCCCACCGCCGGACACATCACCTCCGGCCGCAGAATCTCCGCAATGCGATGTGCCCAGCCCAACCGCGTTAGTCCGGCTGCCGCCAGCACGATCGCGCGATACTGGCCTTCATCCAGCTTGCGCACGCGCGTATCCAGATTCCCGCGCACCGATTCGATCGCCAGATCGGGCCTCACCACCCGCAACTGCGCCGCCCGCCGCAGCGAACTCGTCCCCACCTTCGCGCCCGCCGGCAACTCGCTCAAGCGCGCCCCCACCAGGGCATCGCGCGCATCTTCCCGCTCCGGAGTGGCGGCGATTGTCAAGCCCGCCGGGACTTCCGTCGGCAGATCCTTTAAGCTGTGCACGGCAACATCGATTCGCCCATCGAGCAGCGCCTCTTCAATCTCTTTCGTGAACAGCCCCTTCGTGCCGACCTTTGCCAGCGGCACGTCGGTAATCTTGTCGCCTGTGGTTTTAATGATCTCGATGCGCGTTTCCTGTCCCCGCTCGGCCAGCCGCGCGCCAATCCAATTAGCCTGCCAAAGCGCGAGCTGAGAACCGCGCGAGCCGATGACCAGCATTAGTCTTTGAGGTGGAAAACCTGGCGAATGGCGTGAATGATGTGCACGCCGTCGGGCTGCCCGGCCTGCCGCCGCAGCTCGGAAATCGGGCCGTGGGCGATCTTGTTGACGATGCCGCGGGTAAGCGTTTCGAGCGCTTCTTCCTGTTCGGGCGTCAGCGCGCCGAACTTCCGCCGTAACCGCTCCGTCTCCGCGGCGCGAATCTGTTCGAGCTGTTCCTGCAGGCTGACAATGGTGGGCGCGACTTCCTGCACTTTGATCCGCGCCATCATCCGCTCCACTTCCTGCGTTACCAGTTCTTCCGCGCGCTCCGCTTCCTTGATGCGTTCCCGGAGATTGGCGTTCACTACTTCCTGCAGATCGTCGATG
>JBGPKX010000344.1:0-6103 GCA_041486185.1 Bryobacteraceae bacterium
ACCTGCTCCTGATACAAAATGACGCCGTAAGTCTCTTCAAGAATGTCTTTCAGCTCTGGCAAATCGTAAGCGATGGCTTTGCGCCCGTGCTTGCGCTCGATGAAGTCGTCGAGCATGCCGCCCTGAAGCGGTCCCGGCCGGTAAAGCGCATTGAGCGCGGTGAGGTCTTCAATGCGCGTGGGCTGATAGCGCCGCAGAATATCGCGCATGCCCGGCGATTCGAACTGGAACACGCCGCTGGTGAAGCCTTTCGAAAAAATCTCGTACGCCTTGGGATCGTCGAGCGGCAAGTCCTCCAGCACCAGCTTCACGCCGTGCCGTTTCTTGATGAGCTTCAGTGCGTCATCGATCAGCGTGAGCGTCGTCAGGCCCAGAAAATCCATCTTCAGCAGCGATAGTTTTTCCAGGCCGTTCATGTCGTACTGCGTGACAATTTCGTCTTTGTTGGTCTTGTAGAGCGGGACCAGGTTCTTCAGCGGCTCGGGCGAAATCACCACGCCCGCCGCGTGCACCGAGCAGTTGCGCGCCATACCCTCCAGGCGCCGCGCCACCTTCAGGATCTCGTCAACGCGCTGATCTTTCCGCGCCAGTTCCTCGAAGCCCGGCTCGGTCTTGATGGCGTTTTCGAGCGAGATATTCAGCACGTTGGGCACGAGCTTGGTGATGCGGTCCACATCCGCGAAGCTCATGTCCAGCACGCGCCCTACGTCTTTGATGGCCGCGCGCGCGCCCAGCGTGTTGAACGTGATGATCTGCGCCACCTGCTCGCGCCCGTACTTCTCGGTGACGTACTGGATCACCTCGCCGCGCCGGTTCATGCAGAAATCGATATCGATATCCGGCATGCTGATGCGTTCGGGATTCAGAAAGCGCTCGAACAGCAGCCCGTACTCCAGCGGATCGATGTCCGTGATCTGCATGGCATAGCTGACCAGGCTGCCCGCCGCCGAGCCGCGCCCCGGACCCACGGGAATCGACTGCGATTTCGCGAAGCGGATGAAGTCCCAGACGATGAGGAAGTAGCCCGAGAACTGCATCTGCTGGATCATGCGGATTTCGCGATCCAAGCGCTCCGTGTATTCCGCCAGATCGTGCTTGAGGCGCCCTTGCGCGCCCAGCGCTTCCAGGCGCGGGCGGCGCTTTTCGAAACCCTGCCGCGCGACGTATTCGAAGTAAGTGTCGGTCGTGTGCGCGGCCGGCACGTCAAACCGGGGAAACGGCTCTTTGATTTTTTCCAGCTTCACTTGGCAGCGTTGCGCGATCTCCCACGGCCGGTCGACGGCCTCCTCCAGTTCGCCGAAGAGCTGCATCATCTCGGCGCGCGATTTCAGATAGAAATCCGGATGATCCCAGTGCATGCGCGCCGGATCGGACATGGTCTTGCCCGTCTGAATGCACATCAGGATCTCGTGCGCGCGCGCGTCCTCGCGATGCAGATAATGCGCGTCGTTGGTCGCCACCAGCGGGATGCCGGTCTCGGACGAGAGGCGGTTGACCTGCGGCGTGACGCGCTTATCCTGCTCGAGCCCGTGGTCCTGAATCTCGAGAAAGAAATTCCCGCGCCCGAAAATATCCTGATAGGTGTAAGCCAGCCGCCGCGCTTCGTCGTAACGGTCGGCCATGATGGTCTCGTTGATGTCGCCGCGCAGGCAGGCCGACAAAGCAATCAGCCCCTTGGAGCGCGTGGCCAGCAGATCTTTATCGATGCGCGGTTTGTAATAAAAGCCTTCGAGGTACGCCGTCGAGACCAGGTCGATCAGGTTGCGGTAGCCCTCCTGGTTCTCGCAGAGCAGCACCAGATGGTTGTACCGGTCGTTCTCGACGCGCGTCTTGTGGCCTTGCTGCGAAACGTACACCTCGCACCCGATCACCGGATGAATGCCCTTGGCCTTGGCGGTGTTGTAGAACTGCACCGCGCCAAAAAGATTTCCATGATCCGTCATGGCCACCGCCGGCATCTTCTGCGCGGCGACCGTATCCATCAACTGCGAGATCTCGCAAGCGCCGTCCAGCAGCGAGTAATCGGTGTGGCAATGCAAATGTACGAAGGGCGTATCGGCCATAGTCATGCTCCGCCCTGAATAAGGCGGTCGGCGGGGAAGGTGATGTTCATTCTTATTTTAAGTGACGGGGCGCCCTGCGCGTCAGTTTTTTCTCGGACGCTATACTACCCATGTGCGCCCCACCTGGCGAGCCCTGCCCTACCTTCTCCAGCGCACTCTCCTCGCCGCTATCGATGACGGCTGTTTCTCCATCGCCAAAGGCGCCGCATACTCCGCCCTGCTCTCGTTCTTCCCGGTCCTGACTTCGACCGTCACCATCCTGGTGATGACGCGCGCCGACTTCGTTTCCGCCACGCTTGCCCGCGCGTTGCAGACGGTCCTGCCGCCGGGCACCGAAAAGATTGTGCTCGATGTGCTCACACAATTCCGCGCGCGCGGCCAGAAGTCCATCACGCTGCTCGTCGTGGCCCTGCTGCTCGCGTTGTGGGCCGCGGCCAGCGTCATCAAGAGCCTGTTGCAAGGATTCAACGCTGCTTATCGCATCCCGCGCAGCCGCTCGTTCTTCCACGAAACCGGCGTGGCCATCGGGATGGTCTTTCTCGCGGCAGTGCCGATGTTGGGAGCGTCGGTGCTCGTTCTGTTCGGCTCTCAGGTGGAGCGCGCGATGCTGGGAATTTCGCGGCTCGATCCGATGCTGAACCCGCTGGCCGCCTTCTGGCAGTTGTTGGGCGTGCTGGCCCGCTACGTGGTGGCGTTCGGCGCGACGGTCGCGCTCACGTCCATCATTTACTATTACGGACCCTACCGCCGGCAGACCTGGGGCGGCATCTGGCGCGGCGCGGTGCTGGCCACGGTGCTCTGGCTGAGCGTTACCAAGGGCTTCGCTTCGTATGCGCGCCATATTGCCCACTACAACGTCATGTACGGCAGTATCGGCGGCAGTATCGCGCTGCTGGTCTGGATGTACTTGATGGCCGCCATCGCCATCCTCGGCTGCGAGTTCAACGCCGAGTTCGAGCGGCTCTCAGCAATCGAAGAGACTGCGTCATGAGGTAGGACAGGCATTCCTGCCTATCTAGTGCCGGGCGATCTGTACGGAGCCCCGGACAGGCACCAATACGCGTTTTTACTTCTTCAAAATCCGAAACAGATTACTGTAATCGTCGGTCCACATGCGCAGCTTGGCGATGGGTTTCACCGGAGTGCCGGCGGCGCGGATGAACGGGTAATCGAAGTAGCTCTGGCGCCCCGAAACCATCACCCAGGTGGCCGTGAACACGGCGTTGTCATCGTCGTCTTCGGTGTCGATCGTCACCGCGCGTTTGCCCAGCGATTCCGCCGCCATCGCCACCACAGGCGCCAGATTCAGGTGCCGGTTCGAAACGTGCATAGCCAGCACGCCGCCCGGCTGGAGATGCCGGAAGTAAAGCGCGAATGCCTCGCGCGTCAGCAGATGCACCGGAATGGCATCGCTCGAAAATGCGTCCACCGCGAGCACATCGTAATTCTGTGGAAGTTCGCGCTCGAGCGAGAGCCGCGCATCGCCCAATACAATATCGACCTTGCCTTTGGATTCGGGCACGAAGCGGAACTGAGTGCGCGCGATATCGATCACCAGCGGGTTGATCTCGTAGAAGCGGTACACGTCTCCCGGGCGGCCGTAAGCCGCGAGCGTCCCCGTGCCCAGGCCGATCACGCCAACGCGCAATCCCAGGCGGCGCTGGGCTTCCTGAATCGTGAGGCCGATGCCCGTTTTGTAGCCGTAATAAGTCGTGGGCTGCATGTGGCGCTCGGCATCCAGAAATTCTTCGCCGTGATTGATGGTTCCGTGCGTGAGTTTGCGGATGCTGGCTTCCTCCACGCCATCGCCTTCGTCGTGCACACGCAGCGCGCCGTAGAAATTTCTAACCAGCAATCGCGACCCTTCGCGGAAATCGCGGATTTCGTATGCCAGATATCCCATCAGCGCCAGCGTCGCCGCCATCGAGCCAATCCAGACGCCTTTGGCCAGCCGGCGGTTGCCGATTCCGGACGTCTCTGGCCGCAGGACTAGAACCATCATCACCGCGCACCATGCCAGGCCAATGGGCAGTTCGAAAAATCCGCTGAAAAAATGCGGCGCCACCAGCCCGACAAGAATTCCGCCGATAGCGCCGCCCACCGAGATCATCAAATAAAAAGAAGTCAGGTAGCGATGCGCAGGTTTCAGCCGCGCCAGCTCGCCATGGCACACCATGGTGCACACCAGCAGTCCCACGGAGAACAGCGGAATCATGATCGCCAGCTTTTGAACGTCTTCATTGAGCGCCGAAGCCATGCCGTAGAGCAGGATCGGCGCCAGTTTCAGAAACGTGCTGCGGTGATACCAGCCGCGCCCTTCGAAGCACAGGATGAAGCTCAGCAGATAGAGCGTCAGCGGCAAAATCCAGAGAAACGGAATCGAGGCCACATTCTGCGTGAGATGGTTCGTCACCGCCAGCAGCAACGTGGAACCGCAGGCCGCGAGCGATAGCCACATCAGTTGCAGCTTCCATCCCGGACGCGCGCCGTCCTCCGGAGCATCCGTTTCATCCGTGCGCGTCGCGCCGCCACGCGCCTGCCATGCCACCGCTCCACAGAGCAGCACAAACCCGAGATACGCCGCCGACCATCCCCACGCCTGGTGCCGCGTCGAAAACACCGGCTCCATCAGCACCGGATAACTCAGCAGCGCCAGCATCGAGCCCGCATTCGACAGAGCGAACAAGCGATAGGGCGCCGCTTGCTGGTGCGTGCGCGCGTACCACGCCTGCACCATGGGACTGGTAGCCGAGAGCAGCATGTACGGCAATCCCAGCGTCACCGCCAGCAGCCCCAGGATGCGCCACGATGGATCTTCGTTCCCCATCGGCTTCCAGCCCTCGCTCGGAATGACCGGCAGCACCAGAAGACTGACCACCAGTAAGCCGATGTGCAGCAAAACCTGGTTACGCGGTTCGAGCCGCCGCACCGCCACGTGCGCATACAGGTAGCCGAACAGTAACACCGCCTGGAAGAACAGCAGGCACGTGGTCCACACGGCCGCCGACCCGCCAAACCACGGCAGCACAATTTTGGCAATGATGGGCTCGACCTCGAATAGCAGGAACGCGCTGAAGAAAATCGTGACCGCATACAACGCGAGCGGCGAGCCCCGGCGTTCCAGCGCCTCGAGCGCCAGAACTGGCGCGCTAGCGGTATGCTGCGATGCCGGTGACCCGTTCCCCAATAACGAGGGCGTGGATGTGGTCGGTTCCTTCATAGGTCTTTACGGTTTCCAGGTTGCACAAATGCCTCATGATAGGATACTCGTCCGTGATCCCGTTGGCGCCCAGCAGATCGCGGCTCAGCCGCGCGCACTCGAGCGCTATGGCGACGTTGTTGCGCTTCAACATCGAGACATGCGCCGGCTCGAGCTTGCCCTGGTCCTTGAGGCGCCCGGCGTGCAGTGCCAGCAGTTGCGCCTTCGTGATCTCGGTGATCATCCACGCGAGTTTTTCCTGCACCAGCTGGTGCGACGCGATCGGCCGGTCGTCAAACTGCTTGCGCACGATGGAATATTGCCGCGCCGTTTCATAGCAGTCCATGGCCGCGCCGATCACGCCCCAGCCGATGCCGTAGCGCGCCTGCGAGAGGCACGAGAGCGGCGCCTTCAGCCCCTTCGCTCCCGGCAACATATTGGACGACAGCACGCGGCAATCGGCAAACGAGAGGCTCGACGTCACCGATGCGCGCATCGACCACTTCCCGTGTATGTCCGAACTCGTGTAGCCCGGCGTTCCCTTTTCCACCAGGAAGCCGCGGACGGCTCCGTCATCGCCGCGCGCCCAAACGATGGCTACCTGCGCCGCCGTGCCGTTGGTGATCCACGTCTTCTCGCCGTTCAACACCCAAGATTCGCCTTCGCGCCGCGCCGTCGTCTTCATGCCGGCCGGATTCGATCCAAAGCCCGGCTCGGTGAGCCCAAAGCAACCGAGAGCTTCGCCCGATTGCAGCCTGGGCAGCCACTTCTGTTTCTGTTCTTCGGAGCCGTAGGTCAGGATCGGGTACATCACCAGCGCGCCCTGCACCGAGACGAAACT
>JBGPKX010000345.1:0-6012 GCA_041486185.1 Bryobacteraceae bacterium
CCACCGCCTTGCTCGCGCTTGCCGTCGCACTCGCCGCGGATTCCAAAGATGTGAAGCTGCCGCCGCCTTTTGCCACGCCTTCCGCGGATAACGGCCCGCACGTGGTCGAGCGTCCCGAAGGCGCCGACCTCAAGCTGCCTGCCGGATTCCAGGTGGATATCTATGCCGAAGGATTCGAGCAGCCGCGTTTTATGGCGCTGGGACCGGCGGGCGAGTTGCTGGTGTCCGACAGCGTGAAGAACGGCTCGGTCTACGTGATCGCGGACGGGGCTAAGAATTTCAAGCCCGAGCAGCGCAAGAAGCTGATCGAGGGTCTCGAGCGGCCCTATGGACTGGCATTCTGGAAGGACTATCTGTACGTCGGCGAAACGACTTCGATCAAGCGCTATAAGTATGACGCGAAGAGCCAGACCGTGGGTAAGGGCGAAGAGGTGGTCTCGCTGGCAGGCTTGGACGGCGGCCACTGGACGCGTTCGCTACTGTTCGATCGCAGGGGCGAGAAGCTTTACGTGGGCACTGGCTCGCGCTCCAATGTTTCAGCGGGCGAGGATCCGCGGCGTGCGGCCATTAACCGGTACAATCCTGACGGGTCGGGCCACGAAACGTTTGCTTCGGGCACGAGAAACCCCATCGGGCTGCACTGGTACCCGGGGACAGACACGCTGTGGGCGGCCGTGCAGGAGCGCGATCTGCTGGGCGACGATCTGGTGCCGGACTATTTCACGCACATCCAGCAGGGCGGATTCTACGGTTGGCCATATGCTTACATCGGCCCGCATGAAGATCCGCGGATGAAGGGCGAAAAACCCGATCTGGTGGCCAAGACCATTGTGCCGGACGTGATCCTGCCGGCGCATGTCGCGGTGCTGGACTACATTTTTTATACCGGCAAGCAATTTCCAGCCGAATACCGCGGCGGCGCATTCATGGCCTGGCACGGCTCCTGGAACCGCTCGAAGCGCGTGGGGCAGGAGATTGTCTTCCTGCCGTTCAAGAACGGAAAGCCGGCAGCGGAGCAGCCAAGCCACTTTCTGACGGGCTGGATGCTGGCCCCTGACAAGCGTGAAGTGTGGGGCCGGCCGGTCGCGCTGCTCGAGTTGCCCGATGGCAGCGTGCTGGTCTCCGACGACGGCGGCAACAAGATCTGGCGCATCAGCTATAAGGGCCGATGAGTGGCACGGGCATTCGTGCCTGTGCGCTTTTCGGTTTGGCAGCGTTGGCTTCAGCGGCGCCCTTCTCCCACCGCCTCCACCTGAAGCTGAAGCCAGACTGCACGAGTTGTCACACGACGGTCTCGCGCAGTACGCAGGTCGAGGACAATAATCTGCCGTCGCCGGCGGTCTGCAAGCCATGTCACGAGAACGCTTCGATTCCGCCGCCGCCCAAAACGCTCCTAGCGCATTTCAGCCACGAAAAACATTTGCAACTTGGTAATGTCGCGCCGATCATCGCCAAGGCCATCGATAGCGGCCAATATCTTTCGCCTCCAGGCGGCATCCGGGCGCAACTGAACGGCACGAACGCGTGCCTGGCCTGCCATCGCGGTATCGAGACGTCGGACGTGGTGAGCCGGGCGAATCTGCCGCAAATGGCCGATTGTCTGGTCTGTCACAACAAGATCGAGCTGCCTTTCAGTTGCGAATCCTGCCACGGAGCCGGCGCGAAGCTGCGGCCGGCGGATCATCCGCCCGAATTTCTGGAATCGCACTCGCGGCCCGATGCGAAATTCGACAAGACCACCTGCGCGGTCTGCCACGGGCGGCGCTTCCGGTGTTTGGGATGCCACTGACAAGGGGTGTACATAGCCACGTTCCGGGCGACCGGCTCGATCCCGCGGTCTTGTTGCGGTATGAATAATGGATGGCGCTTTGCGCCGTCACCGCGCATCTAAACCCTGTGCCTGCCGGCTCGCCTAGAGGACTATATTGATGCATTCCTCCACTCATGCTCTGGTAATCGCCCTGCTGCTGTCCGGTCTCGCGCCGGCGCAGTCTCAAGAAAAGACCCCCGAGAGCAAACCTCCTGACGCTCTCCACGATCTAAGTGCCGCGCTGGAATTGCTCTCGCACCGCGCCGGCCGCGCCGTGGTGCAGGTCTTTTCCACAGGCTTCGCGCTGAACAGTGACGAAGAGTCCGGTAATGCCAGCCTGCTCACGCGGCAGAAGAGTACCGGATCGGGCGTGATCGTCAGCTCCGACGGTTATATCGTCACGAACGCGCATGTGGTGCAAGGCGGGCGGCGGATCGAGGTGCAACTCACCGTGTCGCTTGACCGCGCGCCCGGCCACTCCGTGATCCGCCCGTCGGGTACCAGGCTCGACGCCAAGATCGTGGGCGTCGACCGCGACAGCGATTTGGCGGTGCTGAAAATCGATCGCACGGGTCTGTCATTCCTCCGGTTCGGCGACTCCGAGGAACTCAAGCAGGGGCAGCTCGTGCTGGCGTTCGGCAATCCCCTGGGTCTGGCGAATTCCGTCAGCATGGGTGTTGTCAGCTCGGTGGCGCGGCAAATCAAAGCTGACGATCCCATGATCTACATTCAGACCGATGCACCCATCAATCCCGGCAACAGCGGCGGCCCGCTGCTGGATGCCGACGGCCGTGTGGTGGGCATCAACACGTTCATACTGTCGCAATCGGGCGGCAGCGAGGGTATCGGATTCGCCATTCCCAGCAACATCGTGCGCAGCGTGGTACACCAGATCCGCAAGGACGGCCATGTGCATCGCGGCCAGATCGGCGTGTACGCGCAAAGCATCACGCCGTCGCTGGCGGTCGGCCTCGGATTGTCGCGCGATTGGGGCGTACTTCTGGGCGACGTGGATCCGGATGGACCGGCGGACACGGCGGGTCTGAAGGTCGGCGATATCGTGCTGGCCCTGAACGGCAAAGTCATGGAGAATGCGCGGCAGCTCGAAGTGAATCTGTACGGCAAGCCGGTGGGCGAAAATGTCAAAATCGAGGTGTTGCGAGGCAATCAGAAACTAGGCTTCGAAGTGGAAGTCATCGAGCGCGACGACGACCCGCTGCGCTTCGCCGACCTGGTGAATCCGGAGCAAAACATCATTTCGAAATTGGGGATTCTGGGAATTGAAATCAACCAGCAAATTGCGCAGATGCTACCGGACCTGCGTAAGAAATACGGCGTAGTGGTGGCGGTGCGTGCCGCAGGCTCTCCATATTCGACGGCGCTCGATCCGGGCGATGTAATTTACGCCGTCAACGGAACGCCCGTCACTACCGTCGTGGCGCTGCGGCAGGCGCTGGATCGGCTCAAGCCGAACGATCCGACCGTCCTCCAGGTCGAGCGCGAGGGACACCTCATGTATCTGGACCTGGAACTGGAGTGAGCTGTTCTGCTATAGTAATTTCTTTATGACATTCGCTTCCGTCGCCCGGCGCCATCATCACCATCACCGGCATTCCCACACGCGACGGGCGCGCTTCTAAATTTTCAGAGCGAAATCGGAAAGGATGCCCGCCGCAGTTCTGGCGGGCTTTTTTATTGGCAAAGAGTATGGACCTGGACTTTCAAAAGTCGGATGGGCTGGTCACGGCAGTGATTCAGGATCACACGTCGGGCCGCGTCCTGATGGTGGGCTTCATGAACGAAGAGGCATTCCGCAAGACCGTCGAAACCGGCTACGCGACCTTTTACAGCCGCTCGCGCCGCAAACTGTGGCTGAAAGGCGAGACCTCGGGCCATCGGCTGGTGGTGAAAGAAATCTCGACGGATTGCGATCAGGACGCGGTGCTGGTGCGCGTGGAAGCGCTGGGGCCGGGGGTTTGTCACAACGGTTACCAGAGCTGCTTTTACCGGCGGCTCAAGGATGGGAGCTGGGTGGAATCGGAGGCCCGCGCGTACGATCCGGCGGCGGTCTATGGGAGCCAGTCATGAAGCTCAAGCTGGGGATTCCCAAAGGCAGCCTGGAAACGGCCACCATCGATCTGTTTCGCCGCGCCGGCTACAATATCAGCACCAGCAGCCGCTCGTACTTCCCCTCGATAGACGATCCTGAGATCGAATGTATGCTGATCCGTGCGCAGGAGATGGCGCGCTACGTAGAAGACGGAATTCTGGATGCCGGCCTGACGGGGCGCGATTGGGTGGAGGAGAGCGAGGCGAAAGTGGAGGCCATCGCCGACCTGGTTTACGCCAAGCAGAGCTTCGGCAAAGTGCGCTGGGTGCTGGCGGTGCCGGAGTCGTCGGCGTTTCATACGGTGAAAGACCTCGAAGGCAAGATCATCGCCACGGAGCTGGTGGCGACAACGAAACGCTATCTTGCGGCCCACGGCGTCACTGCCAAAGTGGAGTTCAGTTGGGGCGCGACGGAAGTGAAGCCGCCGGTACTTGCCGACGCGATCGTGGAAGTCACTGAAACCGGCTCCTCGCTGCGCGCCAATAAGCTCAAGATCATCGACACGGTCATCGAGTCCAATACCCAGCTCATCGTGAATACCGCCTCCTGGAAGGACGGATGGAAGCGGCACAAACTGGAAGATCTGCGCATGCTGCTCGATGGCGCCATCGCCGCGCTCGGAAAAGTGGGCTTGATGTTGAATGTCCACAAGGATTGCCTGAAAGCCGTGTTGCAGGTGTTGCCGGCGCTCAAGCGTCCCACCATTTCGCATCTGAGCGATGAGGACTGGCTGGCGGTGAATACGATTCTCGATGAATCGACGGTGCGCGACATTATCCCGCGTTTGAAGCAGGCGGGCGGGCAGGGAATTGTGGAGTACCCGCTGAACAAGATCGTGATGTGAAGTGGCCCTACCCACGATGATCAGGATTCTAGAGTCTCGCCAGATGGGTCGCCTGCTCGCGCGCCGTACCGTGCGCTTGAGCCAGGCCGAAGCCGTGGTGCGTCCCATCCTGGAAGCCGTGCGCAAGCGTGGCGACAAAGCGCTGTTGTCCTATGCGCGAAAATTGGACGGGCTGGAGCGCAAAAGCGTTCGGGTGCCGGAACGCGAGCTGGTATCCGCGTGCGGAAAGCTGTCACCCGAGTTCCGCGCGGCAGTCGGAACGGCATCCGCCAACATCCGCGCGTTCGCCGAAATGCAGATGCCGGTGGAGCGGTCAAGCGAGTTCGCGCCGGGTCTGCGCCTGGGCCAGATTCTGCGGCCGCTCGATACCATCGCCGCCTACATTCCTGCCGGCCGCTATCCGCTGCCTTCGACCCTGATGATGACCGCCATCCCGGCACGGGTGGCCGGAGTGCGCCGCGTGTGCGTGGCTTGCCCGCGGCCGGTTCCCGAAATTCTAGGCACTGCCCAGTTGCTCAGCGTCTCCGACGTTTTTCAGATGGGCGGCGCACAGGCGATCGCTGCGTTTGCTTTCGGCACACGCACGGTTCCCAAAGCGGACCGCATCGTGGGCCCCGGCAATATCTACGTTGCGGCGGCGAAGAAACTGCTCGCGGGCGAGGTGGGCATCGACTTCATCGCCGGACCGACCGAGATCCTCATCATCGCCGTCGACGGTGAACCCAAATTTCTGGCAGCCGACATGCTTGCGCAGGCGGAACACGACGCCGATGCGTGCGCCATCCTGCTGACGACATCCAGGGGCCTGGCAGAAGCCGTCGCCCAAGAGATCGAGCGCCAACTAAAGACACTGCCCACGGCCGCCGTCGCCAAGCAGTCGATCCGCCGCAACGGCGCCATCGTGATCGTCCGATCCCTTGATGAAGCCATCGAGATCGCCAATCGCTTCGCCCCGGAGCACCTCAGCATTCCTGACGCGTCTCTGCTCGGGAGAGTGAGCCATGCCGGCAGCGTATTCATCGGGCCATTCAGTCCGGAGGCTGCGGGAGATTACGCGTCGGGACCGAATCACGTTTTGCCTACGAGTGGCGCGGCGCGATTGCGCGGCGGGCTCTCCGTGATCGACTACCTCAAAGTGATTTCCGTGCAGCAACTGAGCCGCGAGGCCCTGCACGGACTCGCGCCCACCATCACTACCCTTGCGCGTGCCGAAGGACTCGAGGCGCACGCGCGCTCGGTCGAGGTGCG
>JBGPKX010000346.1:0-5984 GCA_041486185.1 Bryobacteraceae bacterium
CCGGCTTCACGCCGAGCGCCACCAGCGCCGCCGCAAATGCATTGCTTTCTGAGTCGAGATCTTCGTAAGAGACTGTGGCGCCCTTGAAGAGCAATGCGGGCTTCGCGCCGTGGTCGCGTGCGAGCTCCGTCAGGAAATCGATAGGCAGGAAACCGAGACGCAAAGAGGGTTTCAAAACCGTTATCCTCATGGCGAATATAAAACTATCCGGTGCTTCCCACGCGGCTAGAGTCCGTGGCACCTGCTTGCACGAATCACCAAGATAACTGTGCTACAGCCTGCATTTCGCAGGTCACCCTAAGACGTTTGTATGACCTGTTTGAGCCGCTTCAACCTCGGCAGAGCCTTGATTGACTTGCCGGCCTTCTGTTCGGCCAGGCGCAGATCGTAGAGACTTTGCAGGTTCAGCCAAAACTCCGCACTTGTTCCGAAGAAGTGGCCAAGACGCAGAGCTGTGTCGCCCGTGATGGCACGTTGGCCGTTCAGGATCTCGGTCACGCGATTCGTCGGCACGGCGAGTTGGCGCGCCAGCGAGGCCGCGCTCATCCCGAGCATTTCCAGTTCCTCAGTTAGGTGTTCCCCTGGGTGAATTGCCGTCATCTGATCTCCAGCGGCCGACCGGCCGCCCCCTACCGCCCTCAAGTGAACTTTCCCGAGCCGGATGTGCCGCATCCGCTCGTGGCGAAGGTTGAAAGGAGGCGCTCGACCTCTGCGGACCGACAGTCAGGGCACTTCAGGTCTTGATCGGCGTCCTTCATCCGGCGCAGCATCTCGAAGCGCTTCCCGCAGGTGCCGGCACCTGTATTCATAGAGGGGCATGTTCTGATTCCATTATCAGGGATGCATGGCCTGAGGCACACTCCGCGGCCAGCACCTTCGGCGAATCACTGTAGCCATCAACGCGCCCGTTGGCATCGCTCCCGCCTTCATGACATCATCGGCTTATGCGAACCGCACTATTCTTGGAAGCCGATGCGATGAAGGCGCTACAGGACTACGCGCTGAATCACCAAATCTCGCTTGGCAAAGCTGCATCCGAGCTCATCCGCCGCGGGATCCGCTATCAAATCGGCACCCGAAAAGTGCACGGTCTCCCCGTTTTCGATGCGCCCCATCACTTTCCAAGGATTACAACCCAGCAGGTGCGTGAACTCTCAGACGGGGAATGAGCCGGCAGTTAGTGTGGCAGTTGACGACTCCAGGTTCCCGCCGGGAAGCTTTTGCATGTAAAATAGGCATTCCCTGCCCCTAAAATTCTTGAATCGAGGAGAACAATGTTTCGAAAAACGCTGATCGCATCCCTGGCCATCGCCGCTCTGGCCATCACGCTCACCGCCGCTGACGAAAAGAAAGCCGAAGGCAAAAAAACCGCCGCCAAATCCGGGCCCCTCCAGCCTCAGATGACTCCCGAAGGCGGCTGGGACAAGGCCATGGGCAATCTTGGCGAAAAACCCGCTGAACCCTGGTCCGCCACCACCATGGGCGCCTCCGTCGATGGCAAGCCCGTCCCCGGTAAGGTCGTCACCGTTACCGGCGAGATCATTGATCTCTCTTGCTATCTCCAGGTCGGCAAGCACGGCGAGAAACACAAATCCTGCGGCCAGAAATGTCTCAACAATGGCCAGCCCATCGGCCTGCTCACTAAGGACGGCAGCTTCTACATGCTGATGGATGAGGAGCACGATCCCCGCCGCGACGGCCAAACCGAGCTCCGCAAAGCCGCCACCGACCACTTCGCTCACGTCATGGAAGTCAGCGGGACCGAGACCACCGTGCGCGGCGTCCACGCCATTTACGTGCAAGGCTTCGTGAAGAAGTAGGAGCACGGGTGAAAAACGGTGACTGGCTTCGCTATCCCAAGCCAATGAACATGCCCCATCCGCGCCATACGCCTCCCGAGGCGCGTGGACCGCGTTGCCGGTCACCGTTTTTCATGCTGCCGGCCATTCTTTTCCTCTCGTGTCTAAGCGCCGGCCAGCCGCCGGCCAAATCCAGCAAGCCGCGCGAGCCTCTGGGCCTGGTCCCCGTTGTGTGGCCCCGCGACAACCCCTACACACCCGAAAAGACCTCGCTCGGACGCCTGCTCTATTTCGATCCGCGTCTCTCCGCCGATGGAACCGTTTCCTGCGCGACCTGTCACAATCCAAAATACGCGTTCACCGATGGCTCGGCCGTTTCCACCGGCATCCGCGGCCAGAAGGGCAACCGTAGCGCCCCCACCGTGATCAATCGCGCCTACAGCCTCGCCCAGTTCTGGGATGGCCGCGTCCCCACTCTCGAAGAGCAGGCCAAAGGCCCCATGGCCAATCCCATCGAGATGGGCAACACGCATGAAGCCATCGTGGATAACTTGAAAAAGATTCAGGGTTATCGCGCGTTCTTCGCCAAAGCTTTTGGAAGCGAAGACATCACCATCGATCGCGTGGCCCAAGCCATCACCACCTTCGAGCGCACCGTCATGTCCGGCAATTCGCCCTACGACCGTTACCGCGCCGGTCAGAAAACGGCCATAACGCCGTCGCAAGTGCGCGGTCTGGATATCTTCTTGAACAAAGCCAAGTGCGATGCCTGCCATGAGGGCGTGAACTTCACGAGCAACATGTACGCCAACCTCGGCGTCGGCGCCGACAAGCCCGATCCCGATGTGGGCCGCTACAATGTCACCCACGATCCCAAGGAGTGGGGAGCCTTCAAGACCCCCACACTGCGCGAGATTGCCAACACCGCGCCCTACATGCACGATGGCAGTCTGAAAACTTTGGAAGATGTGGTGGAATACTACGATAAAGGTGGTACGCCCAACCGCAACCTCGATCAGCGCATTAAGCCGCTGCATCTCAACGATCAAGACAAGAAAGATCTCGTGGCGTTCCTGAGCGCGCTCAGCGGCGAAGGTTGGCAGAAAATCACCGCTCCGGAGAAATTGCCCCAATGATCCGGAAAAACGGTGACTGGCATCACTGTCCCAAGCCAAAACAGTGGCACAGGCATTCCTGCCTGTGCGCCTTTCTCTTTGGTTTGGCCCTGCTGACTTCATGCAATCGCGACACGCGCAAGCGCATTGCCGTGATCCCCAAAGGCCAGGCCCATCTCTTCTGGCAGTCCGTCCACGCCGGCGCCGTCTCCACCGCGCAAGAAACCGGCGTCGAAATTATCTGGAACGGCCCGCCATCCGAAACCGATTTCACCGGCCAGTTGCAAATCGTTGACGCCATGATCACCCAGCGCGTCGATGCCATTTGTCTCGCTCCCATCGACAAAACCGCCATGGTCAGCGTGGTTGAGCGCGCCACCCGCGAAAAAATCCCGGTGGTCATCTTCGATTCCCCCGTCGATACCCAGGATTTCGTCTCCCAGGTAGCCACCGATAATTACGCCGCCGGCGTGATGGCCGCCGCCCGCATGGGCAAAATCCTCAATGGCAAGGGGAAGATCGCCCAAGTCGCCGTGCAGCCCGGCGCCGCCTCCACCATGGCGCGTGAGCAGGGCTTCGAAGACACCATCCACAAAGATTTTCAGGGAATCGAGATCGTCGACAAACGCTACGGCTGGGCCGACCGCGCCAAATCGCTCAGCATCGCCGAAAACATGCTGACCGCGCACAGCGATCTGGACGCCATGTTCGCCTCCAATGAATCCAGCGCCGTGGGCGCCGCGCAAGCCATCAAAGGCCGCGGCTCAAAAGTGAAGTTGGTGGGATTTGACTGGAGTCCGGGCCTGCTGGACGATTTGAAGTCAGGCCTGATCGATTCGCTCGTCGCGCAGGATCCCTTCCGGATGGGCCACGACGCCGTCATGGCCGCCGTGGAAAAGCTGAAGGGTGGCACGCCGCAAAAAATCCAAAATCTCCCGCCGCGCGTCGTGACCAAGGAAAATCTCAACGATCCCGACGTGCAAAAACAGCTCCACCCCGATCTGGACAAGTACTTGAAATAATTCTACTGCGCCGGATACCGCACGACTGTGAAATTCCGAAGCGTTACGGACTCGGTAGTGGCTTGCACCATCTGCGCTTGAAAATCGATGGTCAGCGCCGGCACGATGCTGTCCGTCGCGTTGCCCACGGTCGCCGCATACGCCAGCGACGTCCCCCAGCTTTCGCTGCGGAGTTGCGCGCCGCCACTGTAGACGGCTGACTCCCCCTTGCCCGCGATCATGGTCTCCACCGCCGCTGCCGCCCGATCCACTAGCACCGTTCCGCCCCAGAGCGCTTTGAACTCAAATCCTGTCGCGGTACCCGAGTGCCCCAGGTCAAAGTGAACTTCCACGCGATCTCCGGTTTGCAGCACGTTCGCCGGAATCGTGCAGCTACCCAGCGAAGTGAAACTCGCCGATGAAGTGCTGGTCCCGGCCGCGCTGCACAGAATCACCGGACCAGGCGCCGTCTGTCCTCCGATGATCGGCGCCGCGCCCGGCAGCCTATACCAGGCCAGCAGCGTATCGCCCGGTTGCGGAATCGCGCCGGCGAGAAATAACACCGTCGCGCCCGTCAGTGTGTAATCCACCGTGGGCTTCTGGACGATTCCATTCCGGAACAGAACCAGGCTGCCGGCAGGATTCGGCTGGTTGGCCAGCGTGAAGCTCGCATTCGCGCCATCGATAACCCCGCCCAAAACCTCGCCATCCACAAACGTGGCGCTGCTCCCCACTCCGCAAGGCCCCGAAGTTCCATCCACCAACACGCAATCCGAAGGATTTCCGAACACCGCTTCGATGCCACCGGCGGAGTTGATCGACGCCGCACGCCCCGGGCCGAAGCCCGGCCCTTTCACCGGCCGCAGGCCGAGATCGCCCGTCAATCCCACTACGTCGGTTTCCTGTATCGGCGACTGGCTGGGGAGCTGCAGGGAACTGGGCGTCGAGGTGGAGGCGCGCACGTCGCGGATTCTCAGAAGAGTGGAAACCGCGCCCACCACCCAAGTCTCCTGAAATTGAATCTTGCCGTCGCTATTGTATTTCACGGTGTAATAAGTCGGCGGATTCGAATCGGTGGTGGGCACCAACTGCACGCGAAAATTTCCATCCACCACTTTCACCGTCACGGCCTGCGAAACGATGTTGGACGTGTCGTTCGCTTCGAAGCTGTTCCACGAGATGATGAGCAGCCCGTTGAATTTGGTGCCATCGGCCTTATAGAGAACGTCCTGAATGGTCGTCAGCCCCGGCAAGGCGGCCACGCTCGTCGCCGCTAGAATCACAGCCGCGACCAGCCGGCTGGTTCTTGTCGCTTGCATCCGCAAAGATGTCCGCTCCACCTGGCCTCAGTCTAGCTTTGGCGGTGCGCGCAGTTGGGTGCCTTTGTGTCTTCCGGAGCGGCTAAGTTATACTTTGCCGTGAATTTGCCAAACTCTATTTTTCTTTCCTAGTCTTGTGAATGGAGAACGTAATGAAGAACAGACGAGCATTTATGACGGCTGGCGTCGCGATGGCGGCCGCCGCCGGAACGGCCAGCGCGAAGAAGCTGCCATTGAAGAAAGTCGTGCATCACCGCGACCGCGGCGGACAGAAGCCGACAAAGCCCCCGCTATTCAATGGCGCGGTTTCGTACGGGAACCTGCTGTTCATCGCCGGAAAGGGCTACCACAAAGAGGGCGATATCAAGGTGCACACCAAGAATGTGCTGGATGAAATCCAAGCCGAATTGGAGAACGCCGGCTCCTCCATGGACAAGGTGCTGCAATGCCGGGTGTTTCTCAACGACCTGAAGGATTACGACGGCATGAACGAAGTGTTTCGCGGCCGTTTCGGTGACGAGCCGCCCGTCCGCACCACTATCGCAGCCGCCGGCGGAATCCCCGGCAATTCACTGGTCGAGATCGACGTCATCGCCTACATCTAACAGCTTGCTGAAAAACCTGTTCTTGGAGACCGCTTGCTGCGCGCGCGGCTCGGTTAGGGATCTGGTGGTCAGTAAGCTTCTTTTGGGGATTCCGGGGGAATGTGAACGCGATTCCGGGATGGAGCCGAACGCCAATCCGGGATGA
>JBGPKX010000347.1:0-5915 GCA_041486185.1 Bryobacteraceae bacterium
CGAAACTGGGCTCCGGCTCTCCTACCGGAGAAAGCCAGCCGTGCCGGTCGGGCTTGGTTCCGTTGACGATCGCGAAAAATTCCTTCTGCAGCTTCTCGGTTATCGGGCCGCGCCGTCCCTTACCGATCTGGATGCGATCGATGGAGCGAATCGGCGTGATCTCAGCCGCCGTTCCGGAGAAGAACACTTCATCCGCGATGTACAGCATCTCGCGCGGAATAATGGTCTCGACCACGGGGATCTCGAGTTCCTGCGCCAGGCGCAGCACGGAATCCCGCGTGATGCCCGGCAGCACGGAGGCGCCCAGCGGCGGCGTCAAAATCTTTCCGTCGCGCACCAGGAAAATATTTTCTCCCGACCCCTCGCTCACGTAGCCCGCGGTGTCGAGCGCGATGCCTTCCGAATAACCGTTGATCAAAGCTTCCATCTTGATCAACTGCGAGTTCATGTAGTTGGCGCCGGCCTTGGCCAGCGCGGGCAGGGTATTGGCCGCGATGCGGTTCCAGCTCGAAATGCAGACGTCGACTCCCTCGGCCAGCGCCTCGTCACCCAGATACTTGCCCCACTCCCAGCAGGCGACATAAACGTCGAGCGGGTTCTTGAGTGGGTTGACGCCCATCTCGCCATACGCGCGCAGCACGATGGGCCGGATGTAGCAGGAGCGCATTTTGTTGACCCGCACCAGCTCACACATGGCCTCTTCCAGTTGCGCGGCCGTGAAGCCAAGATTTTCCATGCGGTAAATCTTGGCGGAATCGAGCATGCGGCGAACGTGCTCGCGCAGGCGGAAGATGGCCGGGCCGGACGCGGTGGCGTAACACCGGATGCCTTCGAAAACCGAACTGCCATAGCTGACAACGTGCGAAAGAACGTGAATGCGCGCGTCATCCCAGGGTATGAAGCGGCCGTTGTGCCAGATCTTTTCAGTAGGGGTCAACATCCATTGATTATAAAACGAGATAATTCCAACTGCGCGTTCTGGCGCGGAAATTACCGTAACTTCAGGCACGCGCGTGGTGCCTCGGAACACCCCGGTTTGCGGTTGCGTATCCAAAAATGGTGAGGTTGACGCATGCGGCAGAGAAGATTCGTCAACGTGTTGCTCATGGCGGGCTTAACCGTCGCGCTGTGCCTGGCGCGAAAACCCGGAGACCCGCTCAGGCCGGGCTTCAATTTGTTCTCCAAGCAACAGGACATCGAACTGGGCCAGGAGGCGGCCTCCCAGGTTCGCCAGAAAGTCACCGTCGTCCAAAACCAGTTTCTGCAGGATTACGTCCAGCGCGTAGGCAAGCGGCTCACGTCACAGCCCGAGGCCGGAGGCTGGCCGTTCACTTTTACGGTCATTCTGGATCCCACCATCAACGCGTTTGCTCTTCCGGGCGGCGCCATGTTCATCAACACCGGAGCGATTGCCGCGGCCGAGAATGAAGCGCAGCTCGCGGGTGTGATGGGGCACGAGATGTCGCACGTCATCTTGCGCCATGGAACCAACCAGGCATCCAAGGCCAGAATGTTTGAGATTCCCGCGGCGCTGGCCGGAGCCGTCATCGGAAACGGCTCCATGCTCGGGCAGCTCACGCAACTGGGCATCGGTCTGGGCGTGAATTCGGTGCTCCTCAGCTATTCCCGCGGCGCCGAGAGCGAGGCCGACGCCCTGGGAGCGCGCTTGATGTCCGAAGCCGGCCACAACCCCATCGAGCTGGCGCATTTCTTCGAGAAACTGCAATCGCAGGGAGGCGGCTCGCACACGCTGCAATTTCTCTCCGACCATCCCAATCCGGGAAACCGCGAGAATGCCATCGAAGCCGAAGTCAGGGCCTTGCCGCGGCGTGAGTATGGTTCCGAAACCGCCGAATTCCAGCGCGCCAAGGCGGAAGTCGCCAAGCTGCCGAAGGGAGGCGCCGCCGGCAACCTCCGGGGCAGCCCCAACACTGACCCCGCCGCCATCCGTCCTTCGCGCACCTTGCAGCCGTTTCAGGGACGCAGCTTTTCGCTCTCGTATCCTTCCAACTGGCAGGTTTTCGGCGACCAGAATTCGGATTCGGTCACCATCGCGCCCCGCGAGGCGCTGGTGCAGAGTTCCAACGGCAACACACAAATCGGCTACGGCGTGATGGCAAGTTACTTTTTTCCCGAGACCAGCGGGCAGAACCTGCGGCAGGCGACCGACGATCTCATCCACCATCTGAGCGCTTCAAATCCCGGCATGCAACCTTCCGATAAGGGCCGCACGCTCAAGGTCGGCGGCAATCCGGCCCTCGTCACCACGCTCGCGAGCAAATCGGCGCTCAATGGCGGTCCGGAAACCGACGCGTTGCTGACCATCAGCCGGCCCGAGGGCCTGTTTTACATGGTATTCATCGCGCCCACATCGGAGTTCAAGGGTTTGGAGGATGTGTACAACGATGTAGTGCAGTCGGTGAGATTCAAGTAGGCGGCCCGACTATCGCGACCTGGCAACCTTCCTGCGCCATTACCGCCGGCTGGCAGATTTGTCAGTTGCTTCTGAGCGAAAGCATTTCCACTCCATCCTGGCGGAGGTTAAAACACCGGGAATCTTGGCGGTTGGTGATAAGGCCACGTAACCATCCTTCGCCTGGCGTTCGTCTCTTCAGTCTGTCCAAGGTTTGGCGCGAAAGGTTTCATCCTATGAAAATCTCTTTAGCTTGTCTCGCTCTCGTCTCTTGGCTGCCGCTTACGTCGTACGGCCAGACGGTGCGCTTTGAAACGAACTTGGGCAACATGGACGTTCAACTGCTGCCCGCCGATGCGCCGAAAACCGTGGCCAACTTCCTCAACTATATGGGAAGCGGCGCCTACAACGGCTCATTCATCCACCGCTCCATAGCTCAATTCGTCTTCCAGGGCGGCGGCTACCAGTGGTCGGATGCATCCGGCCCGGTGCCGATCCCCGCCAATTCCCCGGTTGTGAACGAGTTCAAAGTTTCGAATACGCGCGGCACCATCGCCATGGCCAAGCTGGGAAGTGATCCGAACAGCGCAACCAACCAATGGTACTTCAACCAGGTGGACAATTCGTCCAATCTGGACACCCAGAACGGCGGCTTCACCGTATTCGGCCGCGTTGTCGACGCCAGCCTGCCGGTTATGGACCTGATCGCCGGCGAACCCACATATGACGCATCGAGCCTCTTCGGCGGGGACTTCACCAACCTGCCGCTGGTCAACTACGACGGCGTTAATTTCTCGTCTCAAAACCTCGTGCTCATCAGCTCTATCGTTGTCGTGCCGGGCATTGGAGCCAACGGTGTCATCCCGCCGAGCGACTTCGCCGGCGCGTCCGAGGCTGCAGTCGGATCGTTCATCGAGATCTATGGAACGAATCTGGCCGGAACCTCTCGCCCTTGGCGTGGCAGCGACTTCCACCAGGGAAAGGCTCCCACTTCACTCGATGGAGTCACCGCCACGGTGGGCGGAAAACCGGCTTATATCAGTTTCGTCAGTCCCAGCCAGGTGAATGTGCAAGTGCCGGCCGGCGTTCCGAGCGGTGGCGCGGAGCCGGTCGTCGTCACGTACAACGGCCAGTCCAGCACACCGTCCACGCTCGCCATCCAGCCTCTCGCAGGAGCGATTCTGGCGCCTGTTAGCTTCAAGGTGAACGGAAAGCAGTATGTCGCCGCGTATCATGTAAACGGCACCGCGGTCTCCGGCGGCAAGATTCCGGGCCTGCCCTCGGCTCCGGCCGTGCCGGGCGAGACGCTCCAGTTCTACGGGTTGGGTTTTGGACCCGTCACCTCGGGAGCGGCCATTGCCGGTCAACTCGCCACAGGCCAGACCAAGCTTCACACTACTGTGCAGTTTCTCTTTGGCGATGCAAAACTGCCGGGTAGAGTGTCGTATCAGGGCCTGGCTCCCGGTTTTGTCGGGCTCTACCAATTCAATGTGACCATTCCGGCGAACGCTCCGAGCGGCGACGTGGCCGTGCAAGTCTCCCAGGGCACAACCGAGTTGCCGCAGACTCTATACATCTCGGTGAAATAGCGGAGGCCGTCGGCAGCGCCTTGCCTGGCACACCGTGCATCTCGCGGTCAAGCTGCAACACCTTATGGGCCCGATTGTCGCGGGCGAGAACCACCGTCCGTGAAATTCAATAGCCCGCTTAATTTTCGTCGCCGCCAGCAAAGGTCGATGCCAACTCTGCTGCAAGACTGTCTTGAAAAAAGGCGTCGAAGAGGCTGAAAAACGGGCTTTTTCGTGGCAAATGGAGATTGCAGTTCCGCCTGGCCCCGCGCGCCGGCGGGTGGCGTTTGATTCGCTAGTTGCTGGTCGAGAGTCTTCTCGTCTCGCTATCGCGCGGTGCGGCTGTTCGTGGTGCAAGGATGCGACCGCGTTTGGCGCGGCGCGCCTTGACCCAGTCGCACAGCACGAAGATGGACCATCCCAGGCCCATCAGCATGAGGCCGGGCGGCGGGACGAGCAAGTGATATTTCTGGTACTCTTCGAAGTTTTCGGCGTCGTCATCGTCGGGTGTCATGCGGAATAGTGGCAGCGCGGCGCGCTTTCTCTCTGCGGCTCGCGCATTCCGCGGAAGCTGCTTCGGTTGCTCAGTGCGTTCGCAGCACTGGCACTGCTGCTGGCTGCGCTGGGGATTTACGGGGTTTTATCGTACGTCGTCTCGCAGCGGACACGTGAGATCGGGCTGCGCATGGCGATCGGCGCCAGCCAGTGGGATATCGTGCGTGCCATTCTCGCTGACTCCGCACGGCTGACGACGGCGGGCCTGTTGGCCGGAATCGTTGTCGCCATTGCAGGCACGCGGCTGCTATCTTCGCTGCTGTTCGGCGTGTCGCCCCTCGATCCGAGAATATTTTTGGCCGTGTCCGCGCTGCTGGCCGTGGTCGCCTTGTTGGCCTCGTACGTTCCGGCACGACGCGCCGCGGCAGTGAACCCGGATGACGCCGATTTTGGCTGGGGCTTCTTAGCAACTTCCGATAACGAGCATTATGTATACTTTCAGGAGTGGGTTAGTTTGAATTTTCGGTGCCTTGACTTCAACCCTTCTCTTGCCATACTGAAGGCATCAGCGGCCAAGGCACGGTGGGGGAAACCAACGAGACGCGCCTAGCCTTTCCATCTGAGGTTTGGCAACTTGCGACGCAGATGGTTTTCGGCGCGCGACTTGGCGCATGCCTCAGCCTTCCGTCTAGTAGTAAACGATTCCTTGCCCCTATCGAGCCATCTGTTCTTTTCGCAGTTGTAAACTAGTGCCCGCCAGCCAGCAGCATCCGACATCACAAGAAGATTGAGATGATCACAGTGGCAAATGTAGCCTTCACCAAACGCTTTCCGGTGCTCCTCAGAACTCATGAAATCCCCATTCGGGGCCAATGATATCACCCGATGGCGGCAAGGCGGCTGAGTAGTGATATGCTCTGCGGATGCCAAATATCCCCAAGGCCGCAGCCGCAAGCGACATATCATACATCTGCTTGAGCGGTCTGGAATAAGGCCGTAGCGAGTGCGGTCGCGGCGGACAATATGGCGGTCTGACGTGAAGATGCTGGTTGACGGGTGATATCATGCGCGACAAATGGACAAAGATAACGATCAGCCTAACGAAGATTCCCAGGACGGGCCGTCTGGCCTTGATGAGTTGTTCTATTCACTCGGTGAAGCGATCAGGCATAAGCAGACCAAGGACTCCATTGCTCTGTTGGTCCAGCGATACGCAGAGGATGTGCCGAATCGAAGTAAACATGCGAGACGTGTCGTTTTCTGGGGCTATGCGCTGACCGCGTTTCTTGTCGTGGCCGTAGGCCTCATGGGGCATTTCAAAATAATCAGCAGCGAAACCACGGGCACGCTTATCGGGGCTATCGTCGGCGGCATTTTCTACGGAAGCCGACGCTGAACGTCAAGACCGATCTTTTTCAAACTGACCCACTACCACTTTC
>JBGPKX010000348.1:0-5889 GCA_041486185.1 Bryobacteraceae bacterium
AATAGCGCCACACTCCCGTATTGGATTGCTGGTTCAGCGTTATGGTTGGCGGAGGTCCACCGCTCGGACCTTACCCATCTTATTTACGGATCCCCGCTTCTTCTGATTCTGTGTCTTTATCTTTGTCAACGAGAGGGAAATCGATTCTGGCGGTACGGAGCGCGGGCATTAACCCTTTCGATCGTGCTGTTCGCAGTCTTTGAGGCGCTGATGCCGGGGGGCGCCCAAACCAGAATCGTCACCCGCCGCGGCGTGGTTTACACGTTCGCCGACGACGCCGCTCTGGAATTTCTCGACCATCAGACCCAGCCCCGCGAAGCGGTCTTCGTCTACCCGTACTATCCGATGTATTACTTTCTCTCGGAGACAACCAATCCAACCCGGTTCAGCATCCTGATGTACAACATCAATACGGACGCGCAATTTCGCGAAGCCATCTCCGAACTGGAACGGAAAAAAGTCCGATACGTGCTCTGGGACACGTATGTCAATGGCGCGAATCTGAAAAGGTGGTTTCCGTCTTATCAGCACCCGCCACAGGAAAAACTGTTGATGGAGCCGTATCTCACGGAGCACTACGAGCAGGTGGGCCTCAAGAACGGCTTCCGGCTGTTGCAGCGCAAGGATGCCGCGGCCGCTGCTGGAGCGCGTGACTTGACGCCCTCCGCGCCGGGGTCCTGAGCACCGGGCGCGAGCAAAGTGCTTGTAGCGCAGGGCCACACCCGATTGGTGGGCACTTTCGGCTTTTTGTCGTATGAGGAAAAAATCCGCAGGTCTCCCGCCAACGGCGCGGTAGCCCTGCGCTACAGGAGTTCAATAAATGCGCGGCCAGCCCGCCCGGAACAGTCCCTTAAGATGATTACATGGCGCCACCGGCCACGCTTCCCGCGGTCCTGATTTTCGCCGGCACTTATTTAGTGCTGGCCATCGGACGGCTGCCCGGTTTCCGCGTGGATCGCACGGGCGCGGCCATTATCGGCGCGACCTTGATGGTGGCGCTCAACATTCTCACCGTTCCCGAAGCCATCGACGCCATCAATACCGACACCATCCTCCTGCTGTTCGGCATGATGATCGTAGTCGCCAACCTGCGGCTCTCCGGTTTTTTTGCGCTGGCTACGCAGTGGGTGATCCGGAATGCGCACGGCCCGCTGGTGCTGCTGGCGGCCATCGTGGCGGTCTCCGGCGTATTCTCCGCCTTCTTCGTCAACGACACCATGTGCCTGGTGCTGACGCCGCTGGTGCTGGACATCACTACGCATCTCCGGCGCAATCCCGTACCTTATCTACTGGCGGTGGCCATGGCGTCCAATATCGGCAGTGTCGCCACCATCACGGGAAATCCGCAAAATATGATGATCGGAAGTTTCTCCGGTATCCCCTACCGCGACTTCGCGGCAGCGCTCGCGCCCGTGGCGGCAGCCGGATTGCTCGGCGTGATGGCGATCATCGCGCTAGTCTATCGCCGTGAATTCTTGATCGCAGCGCCGCGCGTCAACGTGGCGCCACCGCCGGTGCGGGTTCATCGTGCGCTTGCCTGGAAATCGACCATCGTCTCGGCGGGCATGATCGTCTTCTTTCTGGCCGGCTGGCCGGTCGCGAAGGTGGCCCTGGTGGCGGGCGCGCTGCTGCTGGTGACGCGCCGCGTGAAGCCGGAGCGCGTGTACGCCGAGATCGATTGGTCGCTGCTGGTGTTGTTTATCGGCCTGTTCATTGTGGTTCGCGGCGTGGAGAAGACGTCGCTCTCCGCTGACTTGCTGGCGATTGCCGCCCGATTGCGCCTGGAGCGCCCGGGCGTGATGAGCGCGTTCGCGGCGGTGCTTTCAAACATCGTCAGCAATGTGCCTGCGGTGCTGGTGTTTCGCCCGTTCATCCCGCATTTGCCGGATGCCCGGCAGGCCTGGCTCACGCTGGCCATGTCGACCACACTCGCCGGGAATCTTACGGTGCTGGGCTCGGTAGCGAACCTGATTGTGCTGCAACGCGCGCGGCACCAGGTGCGGATCTCATTTTGGGAATATGCGCGCGCCGGCGTGCCGCTGACGATACTGACCATCGCAATGGGAATCTTTTGGCTGTGGAAGTGATGCCGCGGGGACGCGCGGCCCGCGGCTAGACGATCGAAGCCCCCAACTTGGTTTCCCAGTGTTTCTGCCGCTCGCGCAACACATCCTTGAGCAGCAGCGGCAATACGTCCTCATCGAGATTTTCAAGAATGCCGTACTCAAAGGCTCCTTCCCCGTGCGTGTTCCACGCGGCCTGCAAACTTTTGTTGTGATGGAGCCCGCCGCGCAGGAGAAACCAGGATCCATTCTGCTCGGAGTTCAGATGATCGGAAGCGCTGACCCAAACTTCGCCTGACACCGTGCAGCGTATGGAGAATACACCCTTCGGAGTTATTCTCGTTTTGAATTCCTTGCGTGCTTCTCGTTTATCCATAAGCCTGAGCGCTCCGTCTCTTTTCTATTTAGCACACACTCGGCTACGTGTTAACGTGAGGGCAGCATGCCAATCACGACGTTATTCAGTGTCAGCTTATTTATCTCGGGATTCGTGCTGGGAGCGATTTTCGTCGGCCTGTTCATGCGTAGCCGGATGGTGGAGATCGACGCCGCTCGCAAGGTGGCTGAGGCAAATCTGGCATCGGCCCAGCAGGGCGTGGGAAAGATGGCGGAGACCTTTCAGGCCCTGGCCGACGCCGCCCTGCGATCCAACCAGCAGACATTTCTCGACACTGCGCGTTCCACGCTCGAAACCGTCCGCGCCGAGATGACGGGCGACATGACTCAGCGCCAGACCGCCGTGGAAACCATCGTCAAGCCGCTGGCCGATTCGCTCGCCAAACTCGAGGCGCAGATCTATGAAATGGAGTCGGCGCGCCAGCGGGCGTTCGGCGGCATCGAGCAGCAGCTTCAGGCGCTGGCGCAGCGCGAGCTCGATCTGCAAAAGGAGACGGCATCGCTAGTGACGGCGCTGCGCGCTCCGCAGGTGCGCGGCCGATGGGGCGAAAGCACGCTGCGTCGCGTGGCGGAACTCTCCGGCATGGTGGAGCGCTGCGATTTCGTCGAACAGGAAAGCTACGAAACCGATACCGGCCGCATCCGCCCCGACATGATCGTGAAACTCCCGGGAGGCCGCACCATCGTCGTGGATGCCAAGGTGCCGCTCACGGCTTATCTCGACGCGGTGGCGGCGGCCTCCGAAACCGACCGCCGCAACGCGCTCATGCGTCACAGCCAGCAAGTGGCCAAACACGTCGAACAGCTCAGCAACAAAACGTACTGGCAACAGTTCCAGCCCGCGCCGGAATTCGTCATTCTCTTTCTTCCAGGCGACCACTTTTTCAGTGCCGCGCTGGAGCATAAACCCACGCTGGTGGAAGACGCCGCGCGCCTGAAGATTCTGGTAGCCACTCCCTCCACCTTCATCGCCATTTTGAAAGGCGTGGCCTACACCTGGCGGCAGGAACAGCTTGCCGAGAACGCCGAGCAGATCCGCCAGCTAGCGGCCGAACTGTTCGATCGCATCGTCAACCTGCAAACGCACTTCAACGATATCGGCCGCTCGCTGGGCAAATCCGTCGAGGCATTCAACCGCTGCGTGGCTTCGCTGCAATCGCGGCTGTTTCCGTCGCTGCGGCGCATCCGCGAGCTGGGTGCAACCACGGCCGAGGAGCCGCCCGCACCCGAGCGTATCGACATCGTGCCCAGCACTCCCGATTTATTTGAATCGTCATAAGCTGAAGGCAGGTGCGCGCTCTCCTCCTATTCCTCTCACGGCGCAGGTCGTTGCGCGGGTGGATGGAAACATCGGCGCTGGCCCGCCGGCTGGCCGCGCGATTTGTGGCGGGTGACACGCTCGCCGATGCACTCGAAGCCGGCCGGCGCATCAATCGCGAAGGCATCGCACTCACGCTCGACCATCTGGGTGAGAACGTCAATTCACTCGAGGAAGCCGAGGCGTCGCGCGACGTTTACTTGCGGGCTCTCGGTGAATTGTCCGGCCACGGCATCAACAGCAACGTCTCCCTCAAACTCACCCAGTTCGGCATTGATATCTCGGAACAGGCTTGCCGCGCCAACGTCGAGCAGTTGGTGCGCCGCGCGAAGACGCTCGGGAACTTCGTGCGCGTGGACATGGAATCAAGCGCGTACACCGAGCGAACCCTGCAACTGGTCTCGGATCTGCACGCGCAATACGGCGTCGTGGGCACGGTCATCCAGGCTTATCTGCATCGCAGCGAGAAAGACGTCGAGATGCTGTGCCACCGGGGAATCCGGGTCCGGCTTTGCAAGGGAGCGTATCTCGAGCCGCCGGAAGTCGCGTTTCAGGCCAAGAGCGACGTTGACAGTAACTTTTTACGCCTGATGAGAATTTTGCTGTCCACGGGCACTTATCCTGCAATTGCCACCCACGATGAAAAAATAATCGAAGACGCAAAACGCTTCGTGCGCACCCGCAAACTCCCACTGGAGAGCTTTGAATTTCAAATGCTTTACGGAATCCGGCGGGATCTCCAGCGGCGGCTGGTTACCGAAGGTTATCGTTTGCGGCTCTACGTGCCGTTCGGGAAGGCGTGGTATCCGTATTTTATGAGGCGCCTGGCCGAGCGCCCGGCCAATGTTGCGTTTCTCGCGCGCAATATTTTCCGTAGCTAGCTTGTCGCGCGAGGGATCGAAACTTTACACTGGTGAAGGACGTCTAACGATTATGCGGTATTGGGGCCTGCTCATCGGCAAGCTGGCGGTTTGGGGAGCCATTTCGTATGGCCTGTTTTTGGGCATCGACTCCTTCTGGCCGGCGCCCGTCTGGTTGTTCAACCAGCGCGCCTCGCGCTTCGGATTCGATCTGGCCTACACCTCGGCCGTGGGCCTCTGGTTTCTGATCGTTGCCGGTCTCTTGTACTTATGCATCTGGGACCAGCGTTACCGCTGCCGGGTTTGCCTGCGCCGCCTGCGCATGCCCATCGAGACCGGGTCCTGGAGCCGCATGCTGCTGCTTGGCCGGCCGCGCATCGAATATATCTGCCCATACGGCCACGGCACGCTGAAAGAAGAAGAGCTGCACATCTCGGTCCTCGATAATTCGGAATGGACTGAGAGCGGTGACATGTGGGAAGAGCTGTGCGCGGCGTCGAAGGACACTGAGCCGCGGCAGTGAACGACCCGGAAGACCGCTCCCCCTCCAATCCAGTTCCTGCATGGCGCATCGCAGCGGCGGTAATTGTGCTTACCGCGCTCGGTCTGATGGGCGCCGTACTGGCCCCGGTCTATTGGCACAATTTGGAATTGGAAAAATTCCTGCATCAAGTCCAACCGGCGTCCGACGAAGTGCTGCGCCAGACGATCATCGATAAGGGCCGCTCCCTTGGCCTGGATATCGTGCCCGACAATCTGCAGATTCGCCGCTCGCCCGGTGCCAGCCGCCCGGACGTGCACTACGTGGTGCGCGTCAATCTCCCGCTGTACACCGTTGATCTCCACTTCTCGACTACCATGTCCGGGGGTCTCTAGACTAATGTGTGAGTCAGAAGTTCGTTGAATAGAGGGTGGCGCAGCCTCTCAGGCTGCTGGGTCGAGACTCGTCTCGAGTTTTCCGGACACAGACGTGTCGGCACGAGTGCCGACACCGCAGGCCGAGGGCCCGCGCCACACGCCGCCGCAATTCTTCAACGAATCCGTGACTCACGACACGAAGAGCTTGTTGAAAAGCTCGAAGCAACCGCTTCCTTACGGTTGCGGCTCGGCATGCGACGTTGAATTCAGAGCAGTTGCTGAGCCGTGTGCGTTAGCAAGCGGTGTCCGGATCTGATTTCGTCCAGATGTGCGGGGAAGCACACCGATGCGAAAGACCCCGCATTGATACAATGAGGGAAATGGCTGGCAAAAA
>JBGPKX010000349.1:0-5887 GCA_041486185.1 Bryobacteraceae bacterium
CGCCGAGACGCCGAGACGCGGAGAAAGTCAAGACATCGGTGTCCGCTGGCTGGGAGCGCGGCTGCGTGTGATTTGCGATTTCACCCGGCGGGCGCCGCGGCTGATAGCACCGAGAGCCGCGGAAAACTTGCATTTCCCGGCGAGTCGGCGTCTCGGTGTTGAGAAGCCTTTGCCGTGTTGGCGACACGCCTCGGTGCTACAATCGCTGTTTCTCCTCATGGCAGCCCGCGTCTCCTTGTTTGTCACCTGCGTTGTCGACCAGTTGTTCCCGAAAGTCGGGATGGCCGCGGCCGAAGTGCTGGAGCGCCTGGGATTCCGCGTGGATTTTCCGGAGGGGCAGACGTGCTGCGGCCAGCCGGCGTTCAACAGCGGCTATCGCGAAGAAGCGCGCTTGGTCGCGCGGCATTTTCTCGACGTATTCGCGGACGCCGACTACATCGTTGTGCCGTCGGGATCCTGCACGTGCATGGTGGCGCATCACTTCGCCGATATCTTTGGAAAGGAACCGGAGAACCTGGAGCGGGCCCGCCGGCTCGAGCCGAAGGTCTACGAGTTTTCGCGGTTCCTGCTGGAAGTCGCCGGCGTCGAGGACGTAGGCGCGCGGTTGGAGGATATCGTGACTTATCACGATAGCTGTCACGCGTTGCGCGAGCTCAACATCAAGGACGGTCCGCGCCGGCTGCTTGCCAACGTGCGCGGCCTCGAGGTGCGCGAGATGGACGCGGCCGAGGAGTGCTGCGGATTCGGCGGGACGTTTTCGGTGAAGTTCGCCGAGGTTTCGGGCGGCATGGCGCGCAACAAGATCGATTCCATTCTGCGCACGGGAGCGTCGACCGTGGTCTCCATCGATTCCAGTTGCCTGATGCAGCTTCAGGGAGCGATCTCACGCGCCGGGCTTCCGATCCGCACTCTGCACCTTGCGGAAGTGCTCGCCAGCCGGTGACCTATGTCCGCCATCTTTGACGAAAACATCCATCAGACGCTGGCCGATCCGAAACTGCAGTTGGCCATCTACACGGCGACCGGCCGCCTGATCGAAAAGCGGCGCAAAGCCATCACGCCCGCAGTCTGCCCGGACTATCAGGAGCTGCGCAATCAGGCCAACGCGGTCAAGCGCCACACGGTCGACCACCTCGATCACTATCTGGAGGAGTTCGAGCGCAATGTGGCGGCGCACGGCGGGCGGGTCATTTTTTGCAGGGACGCTCCGGAGGTCGCCGATTTCGTGCTGGGCATCGCCAAAGAGCGGCGCGCCGAGCTGATCGTGAAGTCGAAGTCCATGACCACCGAAGAAGTGGACCTGAACGAGCGGCTGGAGCACCACCATCTGGAATCGGTCGAGACCGATCTGGGTGAATACCTCATTCAACTGGCGCATGAGCGGCCGTATCACATCGTGGCGCCGGCGCTGCACAAGACGCGCGAGCAGGTGGCCGATCTGCTCACGGACCGGTTGGGCGTGGCTCGCGAAACCGTCATCGAAAAGCAAACCATGATTGCCCGCGCGGTGCTGCGCGAGAAATTCCTGTCGGCGGATATCGGGATCAGTGGCGCGAACTTTCTGGTGGCGGATTCGGGCGCTGTGGTGCTTGTGGAGAATGAGGGCAACGCGCGGCTCACTACATCGGCCCCGAAAATTCACATCGCGGTGGCGGGCATCGAGAAATTGATTCCGCGCGCGCAGGATCTGGGCGTGTTCCTGAAACTGCTGGGCCGCAGCGCCACCGGCCAGCCGCTCACCGTCTACACCTCATTTCTTTCGGGGCCGCGGCGCGGAGACGAGATCGACGGGCCGGACGAGTTCTACGTCGTGCTGCTGGATAACGGCCGCACCAAGGTTCTGGCCGATCGCGAAAAGCGCGAGTCGCTCTACTGCATTCGTTGCGGTGCGTGCCTCAATCATTGCCCGGTGTATCGCAAAATCGGCGGGCACAGTTTTCCGTGGGTGTACTCCGGGCCGATCGGCGCGATCTTGACCCCCCAATTCCTGGGCGTGAGTCATGAGCCAGGACTGCCGTTCGCATCGAGCCTGTGCGGCGCGTGCGCCGAAGTCTGTCCCGTGAAAATCGACATCCCGAAGATTCTGCTCGAGCTGCGTTCGGAGGTAAAACAAGCGGACGAGCGCCAGGGAACCGGCCGGCTCGAGCGCATGGCGTTCCGCATTTGGGCTTGGGTGATGCGCCACCCGCGAATTTACGAGCTGGCAGGCATGGCTGCGGCGTCGCTTGCGCCATCGGCTGACGGCGGCGGCTGGGTGCGCAGCGTATCGTCGGCCATCAACCCCGCTCCGGTACGCGCCTGGCTCAGCCAGAGAGACCTGCCGCCTTCGCCCGCCAAGAGCTTCCGGCAGATGTGGCGGGAGCGCTGATGTCGCGCGATCACGTGCTGCACAAAGTGCGGACCGCGCTCGGCCGGAGTGCGGGGCAATCGGTGGAAGAGCCGCCGCCAGTGCGCCTGAGCGTTCCCGAAGCCGATATCGAGGCGCGCATCGAGTCCTTCCGCGCGCGAATCGAGGCTCTGGCAGGTAAAACCCATCGGGCGGAGTCGATGGAAGGCGCGCGCAGCTACGTTGCGGGCGTGCTAGGCGGCCGGAGCGCCGTCGCATCCAACGCGTCCATTCTGCGCCAGTGCGGTATAACAGCTCTGGCTGGAGTTGAATCCGGCATCACGGACCGCGCCCGATTGCGCGCACTGTGCTCGACTGCCGTGTGCGGCATCACCGGCGCCGACTACGCTCTGGCCGATACGGGCACGCTGGTCATGCTATCGAGCGCGCACGAGGCTCGTCTGATTTCGCTGCTGCCACCGGTGCATATCGCTATTGTGGAACGAGCGCGCCTGCTGACCGGCCTCGATGAGCTGCTGAGCATTCTTCCTCGTCCCGCCGAGCAAACCAGTTCCATGGTGCTGATCACCGGCCCCAGCCGCACCGCGGATATCGAGCAGATCCTGGTGCGCGGCGTACACGGGCCGGGCGAGATTCATGTAGTGGTCGTTTGAGGCAGCCCGCTTCCGCCCAGCCCCAGTTCCTTCGCCCGCCCCTGCATGGCCTGAATGCAGAACTCAATGTGCCCGTCCAGGTCTATGCCCAGCTCCGCCGCGCCGTTGACGATGTCTTCCCGGCTTACGGAGCGCGCGAACGCTTTGTCCTTCATCTTTTTTCGCACGGATTTCGTATCTACCTCATGGACGCTGCGACCGGGCTTGACCAGCGAGACCGCCGTGATGAAGCCGGCCAGTTCGTCGCAGGCGAACAGCGTTTTTTCGAGAGCGGACTGGCGGGCCACTCCACTATAGTTTGCGTGGGATAAAATCGCGCGCCTCACGTCGTCTGGGATGCCGCGCTCGGCCAGGATAGGCTCACCCTTCATGGGGTGATCGGGCGCATTGGGATGCATTTCGTAGTCGAAGTCGTGCAGAACAGCAGTAACCGACCACTTGTTTTCGTCCTCACCGAACTTCCGCGCATACGCCGCCACGCAACTTTCAACAGCCAGCGCGTGTTTGCGAAGACTTTCGGATCTTGTGAACTCGTGCAGAATGTCGAGCGCTTGTTCTCTGGTGAGCATGGAAGGCTAGATTTACCACATGGCCATCCGTATTGCCAAACGAGCCGTGGCCGAGGGGAAATTCCAAAACTGGAAACTGGGCGCCCAAGATTTAACACCTTGGATAGGGTCTGATGTTCCCATGACTTACCGTCCAGGGATATTGTGATGTGGTACACTCGCAGTGGGAACTCGACTTACAGGTTTCCAAAACCTGTAACGATAGGTCTTCCAGTTGCGTCCACGCTAGTAGTAGCGGTTGCGCGAACGCCTATGGATTTTTAATGCCCGAACTGTTACAAAACACTCCTTCTTCGACCGCAACGGAGGCAAACGGAGCACCCCGAACGGTCGACATTGCTGACGACCATCTGGCCAGACTGTATGCCCCGACAGTCGAAGAACCGTGGTTTCGTTCCCTTTTCCGCAATATTCGCGAGATCATCCACCCTCCCCAGTTGCCGCCCCTTCAGCTAACCTCGAAGCCGGTCGCCGTCCGGGACATCTGGGGGCTTTACGGCAAGGACAAGAAGTCCAACCTGTTCTCACTGGCGATCCACGGTACCGTCGTTGTGCTGTTGTTCACGGTGGCATCTAGCAAAGCGGTGCAGCAGAAGGCCAGGGAAGTGGTTTCGCTGATTGCGCCAGACATCGCCCCTTACGTCCCCAAAATGGCGGAGCAGAAGCAGCAGATGCAGGGTGGTGGCGGTGGCGGCGATCGTTCGCCCACCCCGGCCAGCAAGGGCCGGTTGCCCAAGCCTTCCATGAAGCAGTTCACACCGCCCATGGCCGTTATAAATAACCCGAATCCAAAGCTGGTGATGGATCCCACCATCATTGCGCCACCGGATACACCCCTGCCCAACGTGAATATGCCGGTGTGGGGCGATCCCCTGGCGAAGCTGGGCCCGCCATCGAACGGAACAGGCTCGGGCGGCGGTATTGGCAGTGGCTCGGGCGGTGGCGTTGGCTCGGGTAAGGGCGGCGGTTTTGGACCCGGCGAAGGCGGCGGTGTAGGCGGCGGCGTCTTCCGGGTGGGTGGCGGCGTTTCAGCCCCCGTGGTGCTCTACAAGGTCGACCCGGAATACTCTGAGGAAGCCCGTAAGGCCAAGTACTCTGGAACCGTGGTTTTACAATTGGTCGTGGACTCCTCGGGAAGGGCCCGCGACATCCGGGTGGTGCGCAGCCTGGGTCTCGGTCTGGACGAGAAGGCCATCGAAGCTGTGAACAAGTGGAAGTTTCGGCCAGGCGTCAAGAACGGGCAGCCGGTAGCCGTGCAGGCCACCATCGAAGTGAATTTCCGATTGCTGTAAAGCCGGGCGGGCGCCGAAATGCCCGCTACTTCTTCTTGGCGGAAAAGGTTCCCTTCCCGACATCGCCGTATTCGACGTCCCCTTTCATGCGGGTGGCGCCGTCGAGTTTTCCTTTGTAGCGCACTTTCCCGTCCACACTGGAGACTTCAAAGGTGAACTCCACGTCGTCCCCCTTCACGGTTCCCGAGATTGGGGCCTTGCCGAACATGCCGGAGTACGTGCCGGTCAGTTTCTCGCCATCCTGCTTGAATTCGAACGAAGGGCTGCCGCTGCCCTGAGCGGTTTCCACGTTGAATTCCCAAGCTCCCGAAATATCCACGGCGAGAGCGGCGCACGCCAAGGCAATGGCGAGCCCGGCGATCTGCAAAGCGCGGCGTAGCATGCGCGGCCTCCTCTATTTTTGGCCGCGGAGATAAGCGTCGTCCCCGCGAATCCAGTCTTCGCGTACCGGAGAAAACAAGTCCGTGGCGAGCGAATCTTCGAGCGCCTCGACCAAGTGCGGCGCATTGGGCGGAATGGTCAGCGTCTCGCCGCCCGTGACGATGCGCTCTTCCCCGGCGATGACGAACCGCAGCTTGCCGCTCTCGACCATGCTGATCTGCTCGTTCACGTGATGATGCAACGGCACAATGGCGCCCTTGCGCAGCCGCAGGCGAGCCACCGTCATGGTTTCCCCGTGGATCATCTGGCGGGAAACCACAGGGTTCAGTTGTTCTTCCGGAATTTCTCTCCAGTTGTAAAGCTTCACAGCGACCGGTATTCTATCATGAGGATCATGAAGGGCATCGTACTGGCCGGCGGCAGTGGCAGCAGGCTGTATCCACTGACGAAGATCACCAACAAGCATCTGCTGCCGATCTACGACAAGCCGATGATCTATTACCCCATCCAGACGCTGGTGGATGCGGGCATCCGCGACATTCTCATCGTCACCGGCGGCAAGAACGCTGGCGATTTTCTGAGGCTGCTGGCGAATGGTAAAAACTTTGGCTTGAAGCACATCGGGTACACCTACCAGGAAGGCGA
>JBGPKX010000350.1:0-5858 GCA_041486185.1 Bryobacteraceae bacterium
GGAACGGCTCGGCTTGCAGCTTTCCCTCTTTGCGGATCAGCATTTCGACGCGCGTTTCGGCGTTCTCGAGCTGCTTGCGGCAGGTCTCGCTCAGCGCCATGCCCTTTTCGAACAGCTCGAGAGACCGTTCGAGCGGCAGATCGCCGGCCTCCAGCTCTTTGACGACCTTTTCGAGTTCGTCGAGCGAGGCTTCGAAGCTTTCGACAGACGGGGTGGGCTCGTCGGGCATCGATACATTTTAGCGTAGCGGTGCGGGGCAGCAGGCTTCTTCGGCCGCGGTCTTGAGATTCTAATGCGACTCGGGAACTGCCACTGCCAACCGATCGGCCGCCTCACAAAGCGCGTGCCAAGTTCCGTGGCCGACCGGTATTCCGCTGCGCAGCCGCTCTTGTTCCATGCGCAGTTCAGGCTCGCCGGCGACCAGTACCTCGCTGTAACCCTTGGCGGGCGGTGTCGACTTCATCCCACAAATCAGCCGGTCCATGCGCGCGCGGAACTCATCTAGCGGGATGAAGCGCGCGATATCGATGGCGAGAAACATCTGGCTCACGCGAACCTGGCTGCCGCGGATGCGGATGCCGCCCACCTCGTTGCTGATTGCGCCGCCGCCCAGCACCGCGCACAAGATCTCGGCCATCATGGCCAGACCGCTGCCTTTGTAACCGCCGAGCGGCATCAGCAGGCCCTTGAGTGCGGTATCGGTGCTGGTGGTGGGCACGCCTTCGGCATCCATGGCCCAGCCGGCCGGGATCTCGGGCTGGCCGTTAATCATGGCTTTGAAGATCTTGCCGGCGGCCACGGTTGTGGTGGCCATGTCGAGCAGCCACGGCTTCTCTTCGCCGCCCGGAACTGACATGCAAATCGGATTGGTGCCCAGCCGCGGCTGCTTGCCCTGCCACGGCGGCACGAGCGCGGAGGCATTGCACATGACAATCCCGATCTGCCCCGCAGCGGACATTTTCTGCGCCCAGAACGCCGCTGCGCCGAAGTGGTTGGACTCGCGCGCGACCACCATAGCCAGGCCGCTAGCACGGGCGATGCGTAACGCGTGCGCGCAGCACACCTCGGCGATCGGCTGTCCGATTCCGTTCTGGCCGTCGTAGAGCAGGCACGAGCCGCTTTCCGAAATGACGCGGCCGTCGGCCTGGGCGTCCATATCGCCCCATTCGAGCTGCTCAAGATAGTACGGGAGCAACTGCACGCCGTGGGAGTCGACGCCGCGCAAGTTGGCGGCAACCAGAGATTCGGCAACCAGCTTTGATTTAGCCGCCGGCACGCCAACGGCGTCGAGGAGCCGCGCGGCAAAGGTGGTGAGATCGGAGGCGGGGATCAGGATTTCAGCATCGGGCATGAGAAATCAGCTTACGATAATGCTCGACGAAAACGCACAGGCAGGAATGTCTGGGCCACGTTATAATTTGATTTCACCGCCCCCATCAGAACAGGAGTACTCCATCATGGAAGACAAAGAACGAGCGCGTGCCCTGGAGCAGACGCTGGCCCAGATCGAGAAGCAATTCGGCAAAGGATCGATTCTGCGCCTGGGTTCCAAAGAGGCCATTGTTCCGGTGGCGGTGATCTCGACCGGGTCCATCGCGGTGGATGCGGCGCTGGGCATTGGCGGCTTCCCGCGCGGGCGCGTTTGCGAGATTTATGGGCCGGAATCCTCGGGCAAAACGACCATCGCGCTGCAGGTCGTCGCGCAGGCGCAGAAGAACGGCGGCATGGCGGCGTTCATCGACGTGGAGCATGCGCTCGACCCGATCTACGCGCGCAAGCTGGGCGTCGACGTGGATAATCTGCTGGTCTCGCAGCCCGACTACGGCGAGCAGGCGCTCGAAATCACCGGCGCGCTGATTGCATCGGGGTCGATCGACGTGCTGGTGGTGGACTCGGTGGCGGCGCTGGTGCCGAAGTCCGAACTCGATGGCGAAATGGGCGACAGCCACATGGGTTTGCAGGCGCGGCTCATGTCGCAGGCGCTGCGCAAGCTCACCGGCGTGGTTTCGAAATCCAAAACCTGCCTGATCTTCATCAACCAGATTCGCGAAAAAATCGGCGTTATGTTCGGCAACCCGGAAACCACCACTGGAGGCCGCGCGCTGAAATTCTACGCCTCCATACGTATAGATATCCGGCGGATTGCCGCGATCAAAGATGGCGACACGGTGATCGGCAACCGGACCAAAGTCAAGGTGGTGAAGAACAAGCTGGCGGCGCCGTTCCGCGAGGCCGAGTTCGACATTATCTACGGCGAAGGCATCTCGCGCGAAGGCGACCTCATGGATCTGGGCGTGGCGCAGAACATGGTCGAGAAGAGCGGGTCGTGGTTCAGCTACCAGGGCGAGCGCATCGGCCAGGGCCGTGAAAACGCCAAGCAGTTTCTCAAGGACAACCCCGATATTCGCCAGCAACTCGAGACCGACATCCGGAAGCATCTGGGGCTGATCAAGGCGGAACCCGTCAACGGAGGAACGAGTCCGCCGGTGAAGCCCGAGCCGCCGCAAGCCCCGCGGCCGGCTCCGGTGAGCGCGGCATCACGGGCACGCTGATTCAACCCAGCGGGGATCGGCGGCGGTTTATTTTGTCGCGTCTAAAGGCGGCAGGCATTCCGTAAGAATCGCGACAGCCCTGCGCTACAGGTCAAATTCTTACTGAGACGATCGCGTGTCACCATCCACTTCCAGTGCATGGAAGAACGCGACCGCCAGAGAATTATCGACCACACCCTGGCTCAGTTAGACAAGCAGTTCGGAAAAGGATCGATCGTCCGGTTGGGATCGAGCAACGTGGTGCCGGTTTCGGTGATTTCGACCGGCGCCATCTCGATCGATTCGGCGCTAGGCGTCGGCGGGGTGCCGCGCGGCCGGGTGGTTGAAATCTTCGGTCCGGAATCTTCGGGCAAAACCACGATCGCCTTGCAGGTGGTCGGCGAAGCGCAGCGCGCGGGCGGTACCGCCGCCTTCATCGATGCCGAGCACGCGCTCGATCCGGCTTACGCCCGCAAGCTCGGCGTGGATGTGGATAACCTGTTAGTATCCCAGCCGGACTGCGGCGAACAGGCGCTCGAAATCGCCGGCGCGCTGATTTCTTCGGGCGCGATCGACGTGGTGGTCGTGGACTCCGTCGCCGCCCTGGTGCCCAGGGCGGAGCTGGAAGGCGAGATGGGCGACAGCCACATGGGCCTGCAAGCGCGGCTCATGTCGCAGGCCCTGCGCAAGCTGACCGGGTCGGTCTCTAAGACCAACACCTGCCTGATCTTTATTAACCAGATCCGGGAGAAGATCGGCGTGATGTTCGGGAGCCCGGAAACCACCACCGGCGGCCGCGCGCTGAAGTTCTACGCTTCGGTACGGCTGGATATCCGGCGCATTGCGGCCATCAAAGACGGCGAGACGGTCATCGGCAACCGGACCCGCGTCAAAGTGGTGAAGAACAAGGTTGCGTCGCCGTTCCGGGAGGCCGAATTCGATATCCTTTACGGCCAGGGAACGTCGCGGGAGGGCGATCTGCTCGATCTGGGCGTCACGCGCAACCTGGTGGAGAAGAGCGGTTCGTGGTTTAGCTACAAAGGCCAGCGCATCGGGCAGGGAAGAGACAGTGCCCGGCAGTTCCTCAAGGAGAATCCGGAACTGGTCACGAAGCTTGATGGCGAGCTGCGCACCCTGCTCGGGTTGCTTGCGACCGGCGAGAACGGATCGGCTAAGGCAGCGGTTGCCGTGGCGCCCCAGAAATAGCGCGAATCCCACCTGCGTGTGCGGTTCCAGACGCATCGCGCAAGAAACAGCGAAAAACAGGCCGTTTTCGCGTGTTTTCTCTTTACATCGGCTTTCACCTTCTCGTATCATTGATTACGATTTGCGGGATGCAGCGTGCGCGTCCCGCCGACTTCGTGTTCGATGTGTGAGTTCAAATCTGAGGAGGTTGAATGGCGAATCAACGAATGACGCAGACCCAGTTGGTGCGATCGCTGGCGGAATCCTGCGAGGTGCCGAACAAGACGGCTCGGCTATTCCTGGATGGCCTGGGCAGCTTGGCCATTGCTGAAGTGAAGAAGAATGGTGTATTCGTGGTACCCGGACTGGGTCGGCTGGTTCGAGTGGACCGGAAGGCGCGGATGGGCCGGAACCCGGCGACGGGCGAGGCGATCAAGATCCCCGCCAAGAAGGTCGTAAAGTTCCGCGTGGCAAAAGCGGCCAAGGATGCAATCGTGCCGCCGAAAAAGAAGTAGCAGCACATATTTAGGGCGCCAAATAAAAAACCCCGCGAGTCCTCGCGGGGTTTCGTTTTTTTCGGATCTTCTGAAGCCGAGATGAGATCCGCCCAACGTGCGGGCAGTCCTTCGAAGCCTACGCCTGCTTCTTTTCTTCGACCTTCTCTTCTTCGCTTTTCAGAGCGGATTTGAAGTTGCGGATCCCTTCACCTAAGCCCTTGGCAATCTCGGGAATCTTCTTGCCGCCGAAAAGCAGCACGGCGACAATGAGAATGACGATTAGCTCAGGCATGCCGATAGAACGCATACGGCCTCCTTCTCACCTTCAATTGTATGGATGTGGTGCCAACCCCGTCAAGTTTAGGCAAATAGCTCATCCACGGGAATGCGCAGATCTGGAAGCAGTTGAGCCCCGTCCAGGACTTCGCCGCCAATCGCGGTGCGAGCCTGTTTGCGGGGCTCCGCGATGATTACGGACCGCTCTTCCGGCAGGATCAGCCAGGCCAATTTAGCGCCATTCTCGAAGTACTCCTCGATCTTGCGGAGCTGCGCGGCGACGGAATCTTGCGGCGACCGGATTTCGATGACAAAATCCGGAGCGCGCTCGAGAAAGCGCGATTCGGCGGAATGTCCGGGCCGAGAACTACGGCCACATCAGGCTGGCGGAAATGCGTGCGCCCGCGAATCTGAAGCCGGCAGTGCAGTTCAGTGGCGCCATAACCCACGCGATGAGCCTTGAAATAATCGCGCAAGATGCCACAACACTGAAACTGAATCCGGGAATGATCTTTGGTTCCCGCATTCAACTGGATGGGCTGCCCATCTACGTACTCACAATGCCGGTAGGCGGGGTTGCCGAGATACTCTTCGATGCTAAGCGGGCCGGCTGTGGTGAGAACGCCGATAGAGATAGCCTACCACTGCTATCATGACTGGTTCGGAGATCACGATGAAACCCATTCCGGCGAACAAGCAGCGAGCTCTGGTGGATCGATTGACGAAGGTCTCGGGCGGCGCATACAGCCCAAAAACTCGCCGCAAGTACTATGTTTCCGGACCGCAATGGGCGGCGGCTTATCAGGGCCAGGCGCTGTTCCACGCGCCCACGCGCGAGGCCATCGGCTTCAAAGACGTCATTCGCGAGTACGCCAAGATCGGTATCGGCCACTGGACCACGCACGATACCGACGTCATTCCCACCGCGGCTCTCGGCAAGGACGAGCAATGGTCGATCGTCGGCCAGATCCAAAAGAGCCTCAAGAAGCACGGCTTGGCGTGCTCTATGGTTACAACCGAAACATTTTTCCACGCCGTTTGGGCCGCGAGCCCCGCCGCCGAGTCTCCACAAGTGCGCGAGTACGCCGCTTTTCGCGTGAGCAATACCGTCGACATCGGCCATGAGCTGGGCGCGCAGTTCGCTGTCTACTGGCCGGGCTCGCTAGGATATTACACGCAGGGCGCCGTGGAAGAGACGGAGACGCTGAAGTGGTACGCGGGCGCGCTCAACGCCGCTTGCGAGCACGATATCGCCGTGGCCAAGAAGAAGAACCGTCCCACACTCAAGCATTGTCTGGAAGCCAAGCCTTTCGAGCCGCAAGCCGAGATCCTGCTGCCCACGAGCGACGCCATGATGGCGTTCATCTCC
>JBGPKX010000351.1:0-5847 GCA_041486185.1 Bryobacteraceae bacterium
CATCGTGCTCTATGACCCGGTGGTGCATCAAGCCGTGGATAAAGAGGACAGCGAACTGGATCCACGGTGGGTCCCGTGCAAGCGGCCCTTCATCATGGTGGGTGGCGAACTGGTAGCCAGCATGCTTGAGCTGCACTACGACGAAGCCGGCGGTGTTTTCGCGGCGCCCATGCAAATGAAGGCCAACAACGGCATCTTCCTCATCGACGACTTCGGCCGCCAGGTCATGTCGCCACGTGAGCTCCTGAACCGCTGGATCGTGCCCCTCGACCGCCGCGTCGATTACCTGACGCTTTCTTACGGAATCAAATTCCAGATTCCGTTCGAGATGATGGTGGTGTTTTCGACCAACTTGAATCCCGACGACCTGGCCGACGCAACCTTCCTCCGCCGCATTCAGAACAAGGTGTTCGTCGAGCCCGTGGACGTCCCGACCTTCAATGAGATCTGGCGCCGCGTAGCCATCCAGAAGAAACTGCCCTACGATCCTGAGATCGTGGATTACGTGCGCGGTCTGATTCTTGCCGACGGCCGCTCCGAGCTGCGCGCCTGCTATCCCATGGATTTGTGCAACATCATCCTGTCCATCAGCGATTACGAAAAGCGCCCGCCGCAGATGACCAAAGCCGACTTGCAGCGCGCGGTGCATCTTTACTTCACGCAGTCGTACCAGAAGAACACCATCGACCATAGCTGGTAGGCCGGCGCGCAGCACCGGGCGATGCTGCGTATCGCGGACGCGGGGACACGGCGAGGGAGCGACGCGGCGACCGAAATCCACACGCCTGCGGGAAGCACACTGCGACGCTCGTGTTATCCTGAAACCTAGCACCACTCCTGCGAGGATCACCACATTTGAAAGTCGGTTTTGTTAGCTTGGGCTGTCCCAAGAATCTGGTGGACAGCGAAGTCATGATGGGGCAACTCGCGGCGCACGGTCACGAGCTGACGCCGCGTCCCGATCAGGCCGACGTACTCGTGGTCAACACCTGCAGCTTCATCGATCCCGCCAAGAAGGAATCGGTCGACACGATTTTGGAAATGGCCGAGTACAAGAAAATCGGCCGCGCCAAGAAACTCATCGTCGCAGGGTGTCTGGTGGAACGTTACCGCGATCAGATCCGGCGCGAGATGCCGGAAGTGGACGCCGTCATCGGCACCAACGAGATCGAGCAGATTGTCCCGCTTTGCGAGGGCTTCGAGGTCGCATCAAATCCGCTCGAACCGTATCTCTATCACGACCTCACGCCGCGCGTGCTGGCCACCCCGCGCCACTTCGCGTACATGAAGATCGCCGAGGGCTGCGATCATCCCTGTACTTTTTGCGTGATCCCGCAATACCGTGGCAAATTCCGCAGCCGGCGATTCGAGTCGGTAATCGCGGAAGCCACGCGGCTGTTCCAGCAGGGCGTGCGCGAGATCAATTTGATCGGGCAGGATACGACGTGCTACGGCGAGGATCTCGGTCTCAAGGACGGCCTCGCCGCGCTGCTCGCCCGCCTGGCGCAAATCGAAACGCCGGACGAAAAGTGGATCCGCTTCCTCTACGCCTACCCCAACAAGGTCACGCAGAAGCTGCTCGATACGATCGCCGGGCATTCCGCGCTGGTCAAATACATCGACATGCCCTTGCAGCACTCGAGCGCTCGCGTGCTCAAGCGCATGAAGCGCGGCGCTTCGGGCGACATCTTTCTGAAATTGATCGACCGCATTCGCCGCACCATCCCCGGCGTCGCCATCCGCACCAGCATGATCGTCGGCTTCCCCGGTGAGACCGTGCAGGATTTCGAGGAGCTGTGCCGGTTCGTCGAGGCGGCGCGGTTCGATCGTCTCGGCGTATTCTCCTACTCCAACGAAGACACCAGCGCCAGCTATCATCTGGACGGCAAAGTGGACGGCCGCACCATCCACCATCGCAAGCGCCGCCTCATGGCCGTCCAGCGCAAGATCGCGCACGCCCGCAACCGCCGGCTCGTCGGAACCGAAACGCCGATTCTGGTGGAAGGCTTATCAAAGGAGACCGACCTGCTGTGGGAAGGCCGCATGCCCACGCAGGCCCCCGAAATCGATGGCGTCACTTTAATCAACGATTTTGAAGGCGCCGAGCCACGGCCCGGTGAACTCCGCCGCCTGAGAATCACCGAAGCGCATGATTACGATCTCGTAGGCACGTTGCTGGCGCCTGAAAACGGGAGCGTACGGGCACGAGTGCCTTTTCCGCTGGTGCAGATCAAATCCACCGCTGAACCCCAAATCCCAGCCTCTGTTTTATGAAGTGCCCGATCTGTCGAAAGGAGATTACGCGGGAGAATCCCGAGTTCCCCTTTTGCAGCGAACGCTGCCGCACCATTGATCTGGGAAACTGGGCTTCAGGCAAGTACGTGATCTCTTCGCCGCTCAGCCCGCAAACTCCGCTGGAACAACAAGACGAGCCGGATGAAGATTAAGGCCGCGAACCTCCTCTCGACGTGGTTCGGCTGCGGCTATGCGCCGGTTGCGCCCGGAACCGCCGGATCTCTGGCCGCGATTGCCTTGGCGTGGTTGTTGGTGCGCTACGCAGGCTGGCAGCCGCTCTGGTTCGCAGCGCTAGCTGTAGCGGCGACAGCGCCATCCATCTGGGCCGCCGGCGTCACGGCACAGTCTCTGAATCAGAAGGACCCGGGTCTCGTGGTCGTGGACGAGGTGCTCGGCCAATGGATCGCCCTCGCCGGCGCTCGGCCGCTCAACGTAAAGTCGTGGATCGGCGCGTTCGTTCTATTCCGGCTTTTCGACATCTGGAAGCCTATACCGGTACGCAACCTCGAAAAGCTCCCGGGCGGCAGTGGCATCGTGGCGGACGACCTTATGGCCGGCCTTTACGCGGCACTTGTCTTATCGGTGGCGGGATGTTTCAATCTTTATTGACCATGGGCATTCGGAAAGAGAGCAACGGGCGGCCTCAGATCGCGCAGGTTTCGCCCGTGGCCGCCATCGCTGGTGGCGAATTCCAGATTCAGGGCAAAGGATTTGCGAAATCGAACCGGCCACGCGTCACCATCGGCGAAGTGGCGGCGCCGGTCATCATCGGCTCGGATTCCTTCCTGATCGTGCGCGTCCCCGAAGGCGTATCCGAGGGCGAACTGGTGATTCAGGCTGGCGAGCAGGCCAGCCAGGCGTGGGCCTGCGACATCGGCATTCCCATCGCCGACAGCCTGCACCCGGTCACCAACCCGGCGGTGGACACGTTCGGAAACATTTACACCACATTTAGCGGCTCCCGCGGCCAGAAGGTGGCGGTCGCGGTCTACAAGATCGATTTGAACTACAATGTGAAACCGTTCATCAACGACCTCATGAACGCCACGGCGCTGGCCTTTGATGTCCAGGGCATGCTGTACATCTCCAGCCGCTTCGATGGCGTGGTCTATCAGGCTACGCCCAATGGCAGCATGTCGGTTTTCGTTGAGGGGATGGGCGTCGCCACGGGCTTGGCGTTCGACGAGGAAAACAATCTCTACGTGGGCGACCGCAGCGGCACGATCTTCAAGATTGCGCCTAATCGCCAAATATTCGTATTCGCCACGCTCGAACCCTCGATTGCGGCCTACCATCTCGCGTTCGGGCCGGATCGATACCTGTATGTGACGGGGCCAACCACGTCGAGCTTCGACTCTGTGCATAGAATTTCACATTCCGGCGAAGTGGAAGTTTTTTACCGCGGCCTGGGGCGCCCGCAAGGTATCGCGTTCGATGTCGATAACCATGTGTATGTGGCGGCATCGCTCGGCGGCCGCAAAGGCGTGGTCCGCTTCGGCCCAGACCGCAAGCCGGAGCTGTTCCTTTCGGGGCCGGGCATTGTGGGCATGGCGTTTACGCCGTCCCGCTCTCTCGTCGTAGCGACCACTAACGGTCTCTACCGCGTCGACGTAGGCATTCAAGGGAAGCTACTCGCCTGATCGGATGACAACAACCCTGGGTCATTTAGGCCGCGAATTCACGCGAATCAACGCTAATGAGCGTGAGGGAAATATTCGCGTTCATTGGCGTTTATTCGTGACCCAAACTTTCTTGTTCTCCCAGGTTCCATGAACGCGGAGATCATCGCCGTCGGCTCGGAGCTCCTCACACCCCAGCGGCTCGATACCAATTCACTTTTCCTGACGGACCAGTTGAACGGCCTTGGCGTCGAAGTCACCACCAAATACGTGGTGGGCGACAACCGCGAGCGATTGGCTCACACCGTGCGCCGCGCTCTCGCGAATGCCGAGGTCGTCATCCTTTCGGGTGGCCTAGGTCCCACCGAAGATGACGTCACGCGTGACGCTGTAGCCACGGCTCTCGACCGCAAGCTGATATTCCATCCCGAGATCGCCGATCAACTCGAGCAGCGCTTCCGGCAGGCCGGCCGCAAGATGGCCGAAGTGAACCGGCGGCAGGCGTTCATCATTGATGGCGCCGAGATCTTACCGAACGATCGCGGTACAGCCCCCGGCCAGTGGATCGAGGAATCGCACGCCGTCATCATGCTCCTGCCGGGGCCGCCGCATGAGTTGAAGGCCATGTTCACACGCCAATGCCTGTCGCGTCTGGATCGCTTCGTTCCCAAACAGGTCATCCAGACGCTGGTGATGCGCGTGGCCGGTATGGCCGAATCCGATCTCGATCAAACCATCTCCCCGGTCTACAAGAAATACGAGAACCCGGTAACGACCATTCTGGCCGGCGACGGCGATATCCAGATCCATTTGCGCGCCCGCTCGGCAACTGAGGCCGAAGCCGCCGCCTTACTCGCCGAGGTTGCGGGTCCCATCGAGTTGTTGCTTGGCGACCGGATTTATTCGCGCAACGGCGAGCCCCTTGAAGCCGTCGTCGGTGAACTATTGAACAAACACCACGCGACGCTGTCGGTAGCCGAGAGCGCCACCGGCGGCTGGCTGGCCCAGCGCATCACGTCGATTCCGGGCAGCTCGAACTACTTCCTCGGCGGCTTCATCACCTACAGCAAGAAAATGAAAACCGAGTTACTGGGCATCAGCGAGGAGATGCTCGCGTCCCACGGCGCCATCAGCAAGGCGACGGCTGAAGCCATGGCCATCGGCGCGCGGCGGCGGACCGGCTCGACTTACGCCCTCTCCATCACCGGGGAGGCCGGACCCGAACCCAGCGAGAACGTTCCGGTGGGCACCGTCTATGTCGGGCTGGCCGACGCCGGCGGCTGCCAGGTAGTACACCGCCAGTTCTTCGGCGACCGCGCGCGCATCCGGATTTTTGCCACGCAGATGGCGCTCGATATGTTGCGCAAGAAGTGCACGCTCGTGGCGGTGTGATGCACGCAAGTCGCTGAAACGATCCCGTCTGCCCGCCTCGCTGCGCCGTCTAACGTCACCGTCCACGTTAATCGACGATAAAATTGGAGTGTGCACACATTCCGGTGGTTGCTCGCCGGCATCGCTCTCACCATTGCCGAGCCGCTCGGGTCCCTTGCTGCCGACTCCGCGTCTTCCTCCGGAATCGACATCCAGGCAATGGACACCAGCGTCAGTCCCTGCCAGAACTTCTATCAGTTCGCGTGCGCCGCATGGCGCCGGAACAATCCGGTTCCGCCCGACAATAAAATCGGCAAGCCCGTGGACAAATCCGAGTGGGGCATGACGCCGCCCACCGTCAACGCGTGCTACTCGCCCCCCCATGAATAACATCAACTTCCCCGCCGGTATTTTGCAGCCGCCTTTCTACAGTGTAAAAGCGGCGGACACGGTGAATTACGGAGGCATCGGCGCGGTGATCGGCCACGAGCTGACGCACGAATTCGACGATCAGGGACGGCGTTTCGATGGCGCGGGCAACCTGCGCGACTGGTGGACCGCC
>JBGPKX010000352.1:0-5829 GCA_041486185.1 Bryobacteraceae bacterium
CCCGGTAGAGTTCCGGGAGCTGCGTCAGAGCCGCGCCCATCAGCAGGCCGCCATTGCTGCCGCCTTCGATCGCAAGCCTCGCCGGGCTGGTGTATCCGCGTTCGATCAGATGGCGCGCCGCGGCCGCAAAATCATCGAAGACGTTCTGCTTGCGCGTCAGCTTCCCCGCGTCGTGCCAGTCTTCTCCGTATTCGCCGCCGCCGCGCAGATTTGCGATGACGTAAATCACACCGTGGTCGAGCAGTGGCCGCAGGCGAATCGAAAATGCCGGCGTTAGGCTCACTCCGTAGCCGCCGTAGCCGTAGAGCACGGTTGGGTTGTTGCCGTCCAGTTTCGTTCCCTTGCGCGCAATGATGTTCAGCGGAATTCTGGAATCGGCGGGGGAAGTGGCGAACTCGCGCGTCACCTCGACATCGCTGAAATCGGCGGCCGCGGTCTGGTAGAGTGCGGTCCGCGTCACTTTCTTCGATGCCGGCTCGAACCTGTACCAGGCCGGCGCATCGACAAAGCTCTGGCTTTCAAAAAGCAGCTCGTCGCCTTTATGACGGACCATCTCGCCAATCGCGGATACTGCCTTCACCGGAACCGTCCCGCGCTCGTGACCGTCCAGACCGAAAATCCGCACCTGCGAAGGCCCGCCCGCCAGATCGCTCACATAGAGCGTGGTATCCGCCGGCAGAAAGCCCTGGATGACCGCCTGGCTCTCCGGCACCACAACCTGCGCGTCCGCCAGCCTGGCGCTCTTTAGCGGCATTCGCAAAATTTTGCTGTGCGGGGCACTTTGGCGCGATAGCAGGTAGAGATTCCCGTCCAATCCGAAGACCGCCAGCGAAACCTGGTCCGCCAGGCGTGTGATCTGCCGCCACTCGCCGTCAGGGCCGAGAAGATAGTGCGCGAATTCTCCTCCATCGCCATTCGCCATGGTGGCGAGAACGTAGCGGCCGTCTTCCGAGGCCTCGAGCGCAATCTCGGCGATGCGCGGAAATCCCTTGCCGAGCGAGTAGGTGTCGTCTTTCGTCTTGGTTCCCAGCCGGTGAAAGCAGACCTGCTGGTAGAAGGCCATGTCCTGTTTGGGCCGCTCGCTCCCGCGTGGATAGCGCGTGTAGTAGAAGCCCGTGCCGCCGGCATTCCAGGCAACGCTCCCGCCCGCTGTGCCGCCATTCACGCGCGGAATCACATCCGCCAGCGGCTTCCCACTCGCCACTTCGTAGACATGCACGTCCCCGCTCTCGCTGCCACCCTGCGAAAGCGAAACCGCCACATACTTTCCGTCAACCGACGGCACGTAGAAATCGATGGCGGTGGTGCCCTTGGCATCCAGTTGATTTGGGTCGACGATAACGCGCTCAGTGCCGGGCGCGTCAGGCGACGCAAGGGTGACAAGAAACGGCTGCTCCTTCGGTGGCTGCCGCTTGATCGCGAACAGCACCTCACGCCGGTATGCCAGCGAGAAGTAGTGCGGCGAAGGATATCCGCGAAGCTGCTTCAGCCGTTCGAACAGGCCCGCGCGCGCAGGCAGCGCATCCAAATACGAGCGGGCGTAGCCGTTCTGCGCCGCACTCCACTCACGCACCGCCGGGTCGTTGACATCTTCCAGCCACCGGTAATCGTCCACGACTTTGACGCCGTGATAAACATCCGTGACCGGTTTCTTTGGTGTGGCTGGCAGATCAGCGGCCCGCAGCGCCGCAACCACCAACAGCGCAGCGCAAGCGGTCCCGCACCCACCAGGCGCTTTGTACATCCATTGACCTCGCTCGGCGGATTATAGCGCGGTGGAACAGGCTTTCCAGCCTGACCTAAGAGATTTTTTCCAGGTAAGATCGAGGCAACGTCCGCCGTTCAGTCGGCCCTGCCTTGCCGCTCGGTGATGGTAACGGAATTCCGCAGCCGGAAATTGATGTGCGTTTCTGCGGGAAGCACGGCCGGCTTGCCACGCGTGAGCGCGACATCGCCCGCGCCCGCCGCTCCACCGGCAGCCGCTCCGATGGCCGCGCCCTTGCCGCCACCCGCGATGGCTCCAATCGCCGCTCCGATGGCCGCCACTGCTCCCACCTTGGCCGCGTCCTGGCCCGTCGAAGACTCGCCACGCTTCTCAAACGTTTCGGTCACGATCGGTATACGCTGGCCGTCGGAAGTCACCAACTGCGTGAGCTCGATCGCCAGATTCGACAGCCCTTTCACGCGTCCCGCCCGCTGCGACTGCACGAGCTTGCCCTCCAGATGAGCGCCGCGTTCGGCGATCACCCAGCCGTCCACCGCCAGCGGCTGATCGAGCGTCGCCGTGAACGTGTCGCCTTCCTGATTACGCTCGCTCGAAAGCCCGTCGACGGTGTGCACGGAGAGCAGCGTGCCGGCCCGCAGAGTCACCTGAACCGGAGGAGGGGGCGGAGCTGGGGGATCGGCTGGCACTTTGACGGAAGGGGCCGCTTCGGCGGGCGGCGTTTCCGGTTGTGGCTCCAGCGCGCTTTGGGGCACGGGTACGGCTTGCGCTGCCGGCTCTGCCGCCGGATTTACCTCGGGCTCCTGATTCCGAGCGACGCTCTCCGCCCTATTCTGGGCTACCATCCTCGGCTGAACCGGACGGGTCTTGCCCGGCCTGCGCGGCTTTTCCTCTCGAAATGGAGTCTCTTTGAGTGAAGCAGGATGCTGCGGCTCCGCTTGAGCAGCCGTCTGAACCGGAGCGGGTTGCGCCACCGGAGGCTGTGCCGCGGGCGCGGTCGCGGCAGGTATCGCAGCCGCAACCGGAGCGACATTGGGGCTCATCCGCCATTTCGTGAACAGGCCGCCACCCACCGCGGCCACCACCACCAGAATCCCCACGTAAAGCGGCTTCATGGTATGCTCCCTGCCCATCCAGACGGATCGGGCGCGGATTTCGTTTCTAGCATTACACCCGCTAAAATGAAGGAACACAAGGGCCCATGAGAAGTTTCCCCTTCAGTTTCGCGATCGGCAGCGTGCCTGTGGCGCCCGCGACGGTGCTCGCGCCCATGGCGGGCGTCACCGACACCGTGTTTCGCCGATTCATCCGCTCGCTCGGCGGATGCGGGCTCATCATGACCGAGTTCACCAGCTCGCACGGCGTCAGCGCCTCGCTGCATGCGCGCAAGCCCACCCGAACGTTGAAATACCTGGCCTTCGAGCCCGAAGAACACCCCATTTCCGCGCAGCTTTTTGGCGCCGACCCCGCGGTGATGGCCGACGCCGCACGTGTTTGCCAGGATCTCGGCTTCGATATTCTCGACGTTAACTTCGGGTGCCCCGTCAACAAAGTCGTGAAGTGCAACGGCGGCTCGGGCTTACTCCGCGACCTGCCCCTGGTCGAGCGGATTCTGCGCGAGGTGCGCGCCGCCATCACCATCCCTTTCACCATGAAGTTTCGCGCCGGCTGGAATGATGAGGAGCTGGTCACGGTGAAGATGGCGCGCCTGGCCGAAGAGTGCGGCCTTCAGGCGGTTGCGCTGCACCCGCGAACGCGCGAGCAGGGCTACAGCGGCAAAGCCGACTGGACGCGCATCGCCGAGGTCAAAGCCGCGGTCAGGATTCCGGTGATCGGTAACGGCGATATCGTCACGCCCGAGGACGCCGTGCGCATGGTTGCCGAGACCGGCTGCGACGCCGTCATGATCGGCCGCACGGCATCGTCCAATCCGTGGATCTTCCGCCAGATCCAGCAGTATCTCGCCGATGGCCGCTACGACCAGCCCACGGACCGCGACCGCTACGACATGATGCGCACGTACTACGCCATGCTGATCGAGCGCCAGGAGCGCGACACTGTTGGCAAAATGAAACAGTTCGCCACGTTCTTCACCCACGGCATCCGCAATGGCGCCCGGCTTCGCGCCGAGGTCTACCACGCGCACGAACCTCTCGAAATCCTCGACTGCGTGGATGCCTTCTTCCATTGCGAGGCCGAGCCGGTTCTGGTTTCATGAAAGTTTCGTGGCACAGTGGGCGCCCTTTGGGCACTTGCCTGTGCGCATTCCCAACGTGACCAAACTCCCGTGAAAAAAGTTCAAATGATTACCGATGGAGCATGCCTGGGTAATCCCGGCCGTGGCGGCTGGGCCGCCATCCTGCGCTGCGGAGATAAGCAGCGCGAAATATTCGGCCATGCGCCGCATACCACCAACAACCGCATGGAGCTGACCGCGGCCATCGAAGGCCTGCGCGCGATCCGTGAACCATGCGAAGTCGAAGTCGTAACAGATTCCGAATATTTGAAGAACGGCATCACGCGGTGGATTCACGCCTGGAAACGCAATCGCTGGTTGCGAAGCGACAAGAAGCCGGTGCTCAACCGCGACCTCTGGCAGGAGCTGGATGAAGAAGTGAGCCGCCACAAAGCCACGTGGGTCTGGACCAAAGGCCATGCCGTGCACGAAGACAACAACCGCGCCGACGAGCTGGCCAACATGGCCGCGCGCGAGCAGAAAGCCAGCGGGATGGTACTCGGTGAATGAACGGCAAACCGGCGAATAGCCCTCGCCTTCGGAACCTCGGCGTCGTTATGGCCGCTCGCTCACGCACGCGGCTCGGAACAGCGCACGGGACCACCTGCCGAGCCGCGACCGTAAAGGGAGCGGATGCCGTCTGGAAGACTTCAACCAGATCTTAGTGATCGTCTCAACCTTCGCCGTTGACCCCATACTCGGAATCTGATATAAGGGATTCCGATCTATGAAGGATGACCTGAGCCGGTTTCTTCCGCTGTCTCCCGCAACTTTGCACATCCTCCTTGCTCTCGCCGGTGAGGACCTCCATGGCTACGGCATCATGCTGGAGGTGTCGCGTCAATCGGAAGGCCGGTACAAGCTGGGGCCAGGCACGCTCTACGACAACCTGCAAAGGATGATGGAGCAAGGCTTGGTGCAAGAAGTGTCGCGGCGCGCGGGAAATGAAGATTCGCGGCGGCGATATTACCGGTTGAGTTTACTGGGGCGCGGCGTTCTTTCGGCCGAAATTGCCCGGTTGGAAGGCGTCGTGAGAGAAGCCAAGCTGCATTTGCAGACAGCGAAACCAAGGAGAGCTTGATGACTCGCTTCTTCTATGTCTGCCTACTTCGCCTGCACCCGCGGCCGTTCAGGCAGCGGTTTGCCGAAGAAATGTTATGGATTTTCGATGAGGCGGCGGGAAATTGGAGTCGTGCCCCGCTGCTGGCCGACGCTCTCATCTCCCTGTGGCGACAGTGGGTGTTGCGCCCAAAATCCATGAAGCCCGCCACCACTGGCGCCGCGGTCCAGAGCCTCGATGGTGTGCCGTTCTTCTATACCTGCGAGAGTTTCATGCCTCGCCGCAGTGCGCTCATCCAAGGTGGAATCTTGTCGGTGGCCGTCTTCAGTGCACTCTCGTTCGCGATCAGTCATGGCGGGGTCCATCTGAAGTTGCCTGTGCTGCTGATCGGTTCTCACCGTCCTCACGTTAACCTTCTCGAAGCGCGAACCCCGGCTGTCTCGTCGACTGAACTGGACAGCGAGGTCCAGGTGAGGTCTGAATCTGCCGCCGCCGAAAGCTGGTTCGCGCCCCTCTACTTCCAGGTGATGCCGGTGCTCGGCGCGCTCGATGCCGATCACAATCTCGTGATTTCCGCCGCTGAGATCGCTAATGCGCCGGCGGCACTTAGCAAGCTCGATAAGAACCACGATGGCCAGTTGAGCCCGGAAGAGTGTGGTCTGGGGGGTATCGAAGGCGCCGGCGCCGGCAAGCAGGGCGCCGCCCGGCCAATACTTGATCCGCAGTTTGTGCAGCGTGCGCGCTCAGCATTTATGCGGGTGAATCCGGTTCTGGCAGCGCTCGATGCGGATCACGATGGCGAAATCTCCG
>JBGPKX010000353.1:0-5826 GCA_041486185.1 Bryobacteraceae bacterium
GCAGGCCGAGGGCCTGCGCCACACCCGCCGCAATTCTTCGGCGAACCTGTGACTCACGACACTAGATGGTTTGACCGCCACGGCTGGCCTTCCGGTCACCGCTCCTTATGCTTATCGAGCGTAACGTATAGCGTATAGCCGCCCGTCACCACACGCCCGATTCTCTGCGTGATCCGGATAACATGAATCTCCCCAAACTGAGTTGTGGCGGGCAGGGTGCCCGTGATGGTCACGCGGCGAATTTCCCCGGGACCGAAGACGTGGGTCTCGATGGCCTGCGCCGGCCCAAGGCAACTGTTCTTCACGTTCGGCCCTTCGCCAGCCGCTTCAGCGAACACACGGGACGCACCGGCGCGGGACCCCGGCTCTACGCAGAGAGTTTTACGGCTCACTTCGATTTGCACAGGCAGCGTGCGAACAGGGTCCCGCAGTTCGGCAGGCCATCGCACCTTTCCGGCGAAGCGTTTGGCGAAGTCCCTGGGGATGGTTCCGCGCCGCGCCTCGATCACGACATGTTGTCTCTCCGGCGTGAAGTTATACGCATCCAGATGAAACTGGAATGTCCGATTTTCGGGAAGCACTACGAGGTTCTCGTTCTTCTGTCCGACATGACGGTCCGCGGCCGGTTGCATGGGATCGGTCAATGGATCGAACGCCGGAATGAAGGCCTCCGCGAATAGACATTCGTGGCCGGCGTTTTCGAGGATCGGCACCCAGTCCGTTGGGCTCTTGAAGACCTGCGAATTGTTCGACAGGAGGCTGACGGTGGCGACGCCAATCAGGTGTGCCGTCTGTTCCGTGATCGTGATCGAAGGATTCGCCCACCAGTATTTCACCGTGACGCCGGTAGCGTCCTGCAGTCCCAGATTGCCGACGCGGGCGAAAACCTTGGTGGGCTCGTTCACCACCGGCTGGTTGATTCCGAGCGAGCCCTCGGTCCAGACGTCAGGCGACTCCCAGAAAACTGTTCCGGAGGCCAGCGGGCGATCTCCGACATCGCCGGCTTCTGCCCGAATCACGAGCCATGGCGTGTAGTGCCTGCGGTGATCGTCTTTGGACGCTCCCGGATCAGGCAGCGGGCGGTCGGGATCATGCTTGGGCGGCCGGTTAGCGCGGCTGCCGCTGGAGGAAGCCGCCGGTTCGTTGCTCTCAGCTCTGCTCATGGTTTTCTCCGTGGTTTCTTTCCGACGCTTGTCGATTCGCGCTATGGTTCTGGCACCGGATCGACTTGGCCGCTTCCGGGGAAAGTGCCCACCGTGGCGGTCCAGGTCTTCCATCCGTATCCGCGATCGGCATCCAGGTTAAAGCTCGGCAAGCCCTGTCCGTTCACGCCGAGGAGTTGCGTGGCATTGGAGAGTGCATCGCCGAAGAATTGATTCGCGCTGGGGAATACAACATCGGCGAGCATGCCCCCATTCTGCAGTCCGGAGCCGTCGGTGGCGGTATCGGCGTAAACATCGGCAATCGGGAAGTTCAAGGTCGGCGCAGTTTCTTCCGTCGATACCGGAAAAGCAGAAAAATGCAAATCCGCCAAAGTCGCAACGGAGGTGTCCATGCGGTGCGGATAAATGGGCCCTGCTGAAGCCACGTCGCCAACGCCCGCATTGGATTTCGTCAGCGGCATGGGATTGGCTGACAAGTCGACGGCGGGATGTGTGACCCCATTGGCGTCTACCGTGCCCAGCTTGCTGGGGGCCGGATACACAAGAGCCATCTGGACCATGGCGTCAACGAGCCCCAGACCGGCGTCCAGCAGGAGCTTGCGAAGCCAATAAGTGTTGCACTTAAACTGGTCCCAATCGGTTTGCGTGCCGAAATGCCCGATCGCATTCTTGAGAAGAGCTACGCCGTCCCCCCAGGACCCGAATATGAAGTCGATCAAAGCGCAAATGGCGAAGACGATACCGGCAAGGATATCTCCGACGGAAGGTCCGGACTGCGGAGAGGGTGGGGAGCCCCCGTCGGTCACCCAGCTCGGGGCGGTTGGGCAGGCGCTGGGCGCATCTCCCAGATCGGAAGGGTCCCAGGAGGATGGCCCGAAGCCGGCGGTCATGAACCACACCACCGCGAATAATCCGGTAAACGCCTGTTGGATCGCGTCGGTAGTGAATCCAGGGGGGCGCGCCGCGGCCGGATACACGGAATCGATCGCCGCCTGGATGTAGGCCGCCAGATCTTGAGGAAACTGCGCGGGCAGGCCGCCGAGTTGCCCGCTAGCCACGGCGCTCACCGCATCGGGAATGCCATCCGCGGGCGCCGTAAGACTCGCGACATTAAACCCGTCCTGCAGGTTCGCCGTACGGATGTTTCTCCACGAAGGGTACGGGATGCTGGGCGTGTCCCCGGACAAGGTCGCCGGCGTCTCGTACCGGCCGAAGGTCCAGGAATCGACGAAATTCGACACCAGCCGGTTGCGCCACCAATGCGCGCGATAAGGCCCGCCGACGATGTTATTGATGAACGGTTCACCTGTCACCGAAGCCGCGGTGTGGCAAAGATAACCGAAAGCGTAGGCCCGTTTTGTGTCAGCGTCCGCCAGAGATTGAAGAGCGCCGGCGAAGCGATTGGTACGATGCCACCGCAGAAACTCGAAAAGCCGGTTCGAGAACGGCAGCCAGGGCCTCGCCTGCGGGTTGGTGGACTGAATACCCGGTGGAATGACGATGATCTGGAACAGGATCCCTTGAACGCCCTTGAGGGTGATCGCGAGTTGCTTCAACCGGGCGCCGTCTTCGGAGACTTGCTGCAGCGCATCCTTCAGGCTCGCCACCGCATTCGGGTCCTGATGGTCCGCCGCTACTTGCAGTGCTGCGAGCGTATCCGCATCCCTCTGTAAGAGAGGCCAGAATTCGACTATTACCTCTCGAAACAGCAGAGAGTACGCCGCCATCAGGGGCTTCTCGAAAAACTCGATGGCCAAGGCGCTGTCGTTCCTGATGGCTGAGAGGTCGAACGTCAGCGTATCGCTGGCTACGTGGTTCTCGATGCCCTTCGCAAACGCATCATGAAGAGCATCGCTCAGTTTGCTCGAGATCGGCAGGTATTTGAAAAGATCGGGGCCGATTGCGCCCAGCTGCGCGAACTTTGCATCTCCCGGCACTTGAGACGTGGCAGCTACCTTTTTGAAAACTTCTAAGTCAAATGCGACATTGGGCATGGCGACTCCAAAAGTTGCTTCGCCTCCATGGCGAAAGCGTGATAGCCAACCTGACTAAGCGACGGTGAACGTTTCACCCACTCGGTAGCGGTGCAGTAAAACCCCTACGCTCCGAGGCGACCTGGGGAGTGTATCACTTCGCCCAGAAATCCGGTTCGGGGAAGTGTATCGGATCGAACAGTTTAAAACGCACGCTCGAGATAACGGCGTGCATTCGCATTAGGAGCGTGAAAAACTGTTTAGGACACCGCTTGCTTACGCGCGCGGCTCAGCAACTGCTCTGCATTCACCAAGCGCATTCCGAGCCGCGACCGTAAGGAAGCGGTTGCTTTGAGTTTTTCAACAAGCACTTTGAGTGGAGCATGAACCGCGCGCAAGATAGGAGTCCCGCGGCGTCGCCCAAACCTGTCGATCCGCTAGAATGACTTCATGTCCACCTGTTCTAAGGAGTCATGATGGCCGCTCCAACGAAGACTTCCGATATAGACCTCACTCCCATTCCCGGCAAACGATATTTCGACCTGGCCCGTGAGTGGCGTGAGGAGTTTATCTACTTTCTACTGATTGACCGCTTCCATGACGACCAGGCGCGCTCGCCAGTGTTGCAGCCCGGCCGTAGTAACGGCATCGGCACGCCGGATGATTTTTTCGGCGGCAAAATCAAGGGGATCACCAATCACCTCGATTACATCGCCGGACTGGGCTGCACAGCCATCTGGCTATCGCCGGTCTTCGAGAACAATCCAAAGGCATACCACGGCTACGACATTAACAACTATCTCAGCGTCGATCCCCATTTCGGCACCGAGCAGGATCTGATTGATCTGGTGGAAGCGGCACACACCTTCAAGAAGGCTGGCCAGCCGTTCCCCATGCGGATCATTCTCGACGTGGTCATCAATCACTCGGGGGACAACTGGGAATACCTGGGCGGACCGAAGGCGTATTCGAATGGCCAGCAGTTTGATTTCGGGAACTTCCGGAGAGCGGATCGTCCCATTCCCACCGAGCTGCGGAACCAGGATTGGTATCATCGGCGCGGTCACATCAACAACTTCGATACTGCCCCCGAGAATCAACTGGGCGACATCGTCACTTTGAAGGATTACGCCAACGACGATGACGATATCGGCTCCGCAACGGTCAACACGCTGATTAAGGCGCATGCGTATTGGATCCGCCAGGCGGACGTCGATGGCTTTCGCGTGGACGCCGTGAAGCACATGGGACCGCTGGCCTGCTCGCGCTTCTGCTCCAATATTCGCGAATACGCCTACACTCTGGGGAAGCGCGGATTCTTCTTGTACGGTGAAGTGGCCCAGGCCGACGACGATCTATACAACCGCTACATCGGCCAGAACACTTCGCGCCAGGATGGCAACGAAACGGTATTCTTTGGTCTGGATTCGCTTCTGGATTTCCGCCTGGCGGAAGGGAACGGGAGCGGGGGACTTCGCGATGTGCTGAAGGGCTTTCAGCAGCCGCAAACCTTGTTTGAGCGCCTCGAATCCCAGCGGGAACGGGCATTGAACCGGGGTGAGATTGGGCGCTACCTGGTCACCTTCGTCGATAACCACGATTCGTTCTGGCAGCCGGGTGGCCGTTTTGCCAACGGCGCTCCGGATGAGCAGGTGTTTGCCGCCATCGGATACCTGTTGTGCTCGCTCGGCACGGCGTGCATCTACTATGGCACCGAGCAGGGCTTTTCGGGGCACGGCGGCGACAACCAGATGCGTGAGGCGATGTTCGACCAGGCGACACCGGGCCGCAACCTCTTAAACACGGATTGCAGGATCTATCAGGAGATTGCCAGGATCGGGGAGGTGATGCGAACCAACGAGCCACTCCGGTTCGGACGCATTTACTTCCGCCAGATTTCGGGAGACGGACAGCACTTTGGATTCCCGTTCGGATTCACTTACACGCTCGCCTTCTCGCGGATTCTTTACCCGGACGAGATCCTGGTGGCTTACAACGTGGACGGCAATGACCGGCACGACAGCGTCATCGTGGATGCGGACCTGCACGCCGATGGCTCGAGCATGCGGTTCTTGTATGGCGGGACGGGTACGGTCCCCGTCCGCACAGCCAACGACGGCGCGCGCTTCGTGAAACTGGACCTGGCGCCGCACCAGTTCGTGATCCTGGGATAAAGCTCGGCTCCAGATACCGCGCGTCGCAGCGCTTTGCTCTTGGCCGGTGTGGTTGTCCAGAAAATCAACCCCCTCACACCCCAGCCCCCAACGCCACCTTCTCCCCCGTCTTGCACGACCGGTACACCGCCTGCACAATCTCAAGCGCCTGATACCCCTCTTCGCCAGAAATCAGCGGCTTCCGCCCGGTTCGAATCGCCTCGCCGAAATCCCGGAACTGCCGCTCGAATGGCTCGATCGAAATCGCCATCGGGTCGGATGATCCCGAAGCCACTTCCTTCGAAATCGGCGCCGGCTCGCCCGCATCGTTTTCCACGTCCCAGGTTGTCAGCTTGTCGCCCGAAATAATCGCCGTCCCTTTCGTGCCGTGAAACTCGGTGCGCTCCGTGTAACCCGGCCAGAAAGCCGTCGCTGCCTGAAACACCCCGGTCGCACCGGATGCATATCGCACCACGGCATTGACCACGTCTTCTGATTCGATCTTGTGCAGCGCCCCAAGCTGCCAGTAACCGAACA
>JBGPKX010000354.1:0-5818 GCA_041486185.1 Bryobacteraceae bacterium
CAGCTTCGCTACTGTGTCCAGGGTTATGAGCTGCCCGCTTGACGAGCGAATGTAGAGCTTGGACAGCGCCTCGGGCGTGCGTTGATATTTCGGCTCGACCTCCGTAATGACACGGTATTCATTGGAGGGCGTGTAGATCAGCGAAGCCTGCCGGGTGCCGTAAGCCGTATAGAGAGCATCCTGCACTTGCTGCGGTGAAATCCCCAGCGCAAAGGCTTTGTCGCGGTTGATATCGACGAACACCTGAGGACTGGCGAGCTGCAGGTCGCTATTAACGTCGAGCAATCCGGGCAGGCCGCGCATCTTGGCCTCCACCTGCGGCGCCCAGCGATAGATCTCCTTCGTGTCCGTGCCTTGCAGGGTAAGTTGATACGGAGCGCGCGCGAACTGTCCGCCAATCTGAATCGGTGGCGGGTTTTGCATGAACGCGAGAATGCCGGGAACGCCGAAGAGCTTGCCGCGCATCCTGGCGATAAATTCGTCGACCGACTCGCTGCGCTGGGAGCGAGGCTTCATGGAGACGAAGAAAATGCCGGTATTGCCGGCCTGGCCAAAGCCAGAGCCCGTGAACGACATCATGGTGCCGACGGCCGGCTCCGCCAGCAGAATCTTGTTCAGCGCCTGCTGATGCTCTTTCATCGAATCAAACGAAATATCCTGGGCGGCCAGCGTAAGTCCGAACATGAATCCGGCATCGTAGCTGGGGATGAAGCCCTTGGGCAGATCGATGAACAGAAACCCGGTAGCAACCAGCAGGATAAACGAGAGCGTCACGGTGGCCAGGCGGTGGCGCAGCACCACCTTGAGCGTGCGGTCATATAGGTTCGTCATGCCATCGAAGAACCTTTCGAAGGCCATGTAAATCGCGCCGTGCTTCTCCTTGGGCGGTTTCAGGAACCGGCTGCATAGCATGGGTGTGAGGCTGAGCGAGACAAATCCCGAAACCAGGATCGCAATGCTAATGGTCACGGCGAACTCGTGCAGCAGGCGGCCTACAATACCGCCCAGAAACAGCACCGGGATGAAAACAGCCACCAGAGACAGCGTCATGGAGATGATCGTGAACCCGATCTCGCGCGAACCCCGCAGCGCGGCCTCCATGCGGCTTTCGCCCATTTCCATGTGGCGGACAATGTTCTCGAGCATCACGATGGCGTCGTCCACCACAAAACCAACGGAGAGCGTAAGCGCCATCAAGGACAAGTTGTCCACGGTATAGCCGAGCAGGTACATCGCCGCAAATGTTCCCACGATGGCCAGGGGCACGGCAAAACTGGGGATCGCCGTTGCGGACACATTGCGCAGGAACAGGAAGATGACCATCACCACCAGGCAAATGGTGAGCAGGAGCGTAAATTTGACGTCGGTGATGGATTCACGGATCGACTCGGAGCGGTCGTGGAGGATGGTCATCTTCACCGAAGCCGGAATCTGCGAGCGGAACTGCGGCAGCAGCTTGCGGATGCCGTCAACCACTTCGATGGTGTTGGTGCCCGGCTGGCGCTGGATGCCGAGCACGACGGATTGCGTGCTCATGAACCAGCTGATGTTCTTGTCGTTCTCCACGCTGTCGATGACGTTGCCTAGTTCCGCCAGGCGCACCGGATTGCCGTTGCGATAAGCGACGATCAGCGGACGAAATGCCGCGGCATCGAAGAGCTGCCCGTTCGACTGCACGGTGAACGCCTGCTTGGCGCCGTAGAGCGTGCCGGTCGGAAGGTTCACGTTGGCGCGCTGGATAGCGGCCTGCACTTCGTCCACGCCGATTCCGCGTGCGGCCAGCGCGTCGGGATTGAGCTGCACGCGCACCGCGTACTTCGAGCCGTAGACCTGCACTTGCGCCACGCCGCTCACCATGGAGATGCGCTGGGCCATCATCGTGTCGGCGTACTCATACACCTGGTAGAGAGGCAGCGTAGGCGAGCTGACCGCGACGTACATAATAGGCTGATCGGCCGGATTCACCTTCTGATAGGACGGCGGGCTCGGCATGTTGGGCGGCAGTTGCTGCGCGGCTTTCGAGATGGCGGCCTGGACGTCCTGCGCGGCGGCGTCGATGCTCCGGCTGAGCTCAAACTGCACCGTGATGCTGCTGTAGCCCAGGCCGTTGGTGGAATTCATCGATTCGATGCCGGCGATCGTTGAGAACTGGCGCTCAAGCGGGAGAGCCACCGACGAGGCCATGGTTTCCGGACTGGCGCCCGGCAGTACGGCCGTCACCTGGATGGTCGGATAGTCGATATTCGGGAGGTCGCTCACCGGCAGCGCCCGGTAGGCCACGATGCCGAACAGAAGAATGGCCGAGGTCACGAGCGTGGTGGTGATGGGACGGCGGATGAAGAGTTCCGAGATATTCATTGGCCCCCTCCCGCCTTGGCGCCGGACGCGGCCGGGGTTGCGCTGACGATCTCGACGGTGAAGCCGGGACCAAGACGGAGCTGGCCATCGGTAACCACTGTTTCTCCGGGCGCGATGCCCTTGGTCACAATCGTTTCGCGCTCGATGGTTCGGCCCACGGTGACTATGCGCATTTCCACCGTGTGGTCCGGCTTCACCACAAACGCATACTGGCCTTGCTGGCCGGTCTGGAGGGCCTCGGAAGGAACCACGGTGGCATTCAATTCCTTGCCGACGGTCAGCACTACATTCACGAATTGGCCGGGCCAGAGCTTGCGCTCTTGATTCCGGAACGTAGCTTTCAACTTGATGGCGCCGGTGCTGCTGTCGACGGTATTGTCGATGAAGCTGAGCTGGCCGCTCGCCGGTTCGCCCGGATCGTTTGGCACATACGCTTCAACCATCAGCGGTCCCTGCGCCATGGCTTTGCGAATCGCGGCAAGCTGGTCTTCCGGTACCGAAAACGTCACGTACGCCGGGAAGATCTGGTTGATGGTGACCATCGCGGTATCGGCTTGCGCCTTGATGAGGGTTCCGGCCTTCACTTGCAGGCTCCCTGTGCGGCCATCGATGGGCGAGTGAATCCGGCAATATTCGAGGTTGAGCCTGGCCGCTTCGACCGCCGCCTTGTCGGCTACGATCGAGGCGCGGGCGCTTTCGAGCGCAGCCTGATCCGCACGCGTGGATTCGTCCATGGCCTGGAAACTGGTGCGCATCTGGTCGTTCTGTTCTTTAGAAACCACACCTTCCGCAGCCAGCTTGGCATAGCGCGCCGCCTGCACCCCGGCATTCTTGGCTTGTGCCACATCGCGCGCTAAAGCGGCCGCGGCCTGTCTCTCCTGAGCAGCGTCCCGGTTCAGATTTGCCTCGGCTTGTTGCAGCGCCTGCTCGTAGGGGCGGCGGTCAAGCTCGAACAGCAATTCGCCCCTCTTCACGTCGTGGCCTTCTGTGAAATGGACCGCAACCAACTCGCCCGCGATCTGAGCTTTTACCGGAATGGAGGAATAGGATTCCACGTTACCGATAATTCGCAACTGAAGTGGAACATCCTTCTTGGCCGCGGCGGCGGCCGTTACGGGAACGGCTGGCATCCCCTGTGGCTGGGCCTCGCGAGTGGTGCAACCAACAGATATTAAAGACACTACGCCGAGCACACAAAATTGGAGCACCAATTGACGGTTACGGGACAAAGATAACCTCTTGCGGATACTTGAACCAGTTTACCTTGGTTTCCAGCACAATCAATCCAATCGGTAATGAATTCAACGCACGCCCTGACCAACTTCGATGATTGGAGAAAGGAAATCGATTCGGCGACGAGGTCAGCGGTCGCCGGCCGTCACCAGTTTCCAGGCCCGCTGCACATGCTCGCGCGTGGTGCCCATGTTACCGATGGCCAGGCGTAAGCAGTACTTGCCGTGGAGTATGGTGTGCGACAGGTACACTTCGCCCGAGGCGTTGATGCGATCGAGCAGGGCCCGGTTGTCCTCGTCGCTGCCTTTCCGGCGAAAACAGACGGTGGAGAACGGCGTGGGCGCCATCCGTTCGAAACGGTCGTCGTTATCGATCTGGCGCGCCAGTTCCTGGGCCCAGCCGATGTGCGCGCGGATGATTTCGGCGATGCCCTCGCGGCCGTAGTAGCGCAGCACGAACCAGAGTTTCAGCGCACGGAATCGGCGGCCGAGCGGGACCCCGTAATCCATGTAGTTCAGGGCTCGCGGATGGTCGGCGGTGCGCAGGTATTCCGGTACCAGAGAAAAAGCCCGGCGGAGAATTTCAGGGCGGCGCGTGTACAGCGCGCTCACGTCGACGGGCGTGAACAGCCATTTGTGCGGATTAGTTACGAGGGAATCGGCGCGGTCGCAGCCTTTTAAGATGTGCTGGAACTCGGGCGCGATGGCGGCCACGCCGGCGTAGGCGGCATCCACGTGCAACCACAAGCCATAGTGTTCGGCAATCTCGGCAATGGCTTCCACGGGATCGATGCTCGTGGTGGATGTGGTGCCGACGGTCGCCACGACGCAGAACGGCCGCAGACCGCTCGCACGGTCCTGATCGACTTCCGCAGACAGGGCTTCGGGACGCATGCGAAATTCCGCATCCACGGGAATTTTTCGGACATTTTTTTGGCCAATCCCAATGGCGATGGCCCCTTTTTCGATCGACGAGTGCGCTTGTTCCGACGTGTAAAGCACAAGCCCCGCGCCATCACCTTCCGTGCGTACCTCGGGTGCAGCCATTTCGCGCGCAGCGGCGATGGCGTGCATGCTGCTGGTGGAAGCCGTATCGAAAATGATGCCGAATAAATTATCGGGCAGCCCCATCCAGCGCCGCAGCCAATCGAGCGTCACTTGCTCCAGTTCGACGACCGCCGGCGAAGTCTTCCACAGCATGCCGTTCATGTTCAGCGCCGCAGCCAGCATCTCACCCAAAATTCCGGGGCCGGAGGCGGAGGTCGCGAAGTACGCCATGAAGCCTGGATGGTTCCAGTGGGTGGCGGCAGGCACGATCTTGCTGCGGAAATCTTCGAGGATGACGGACATGGGCTCGCCGTGTTCGGGACCGCAGCGCGGAAGGGCGTCGATCAAGTCGCCCGGCTTGATGCCGGGCAACACGGGATAGCGGTCGGCGTGGGCAAGGTAGTCGGCCATCCAGTCTACGGCCTCGTGCGCGAATTTGCGGAACTCTTCGGGAGACAAACGGCTATTTTATTACGACGGAGCCGGTGGCCCGCGTTTTGGTAACGGTGTCGTGAGGAAATTTCAAAGTGGCGACCTCGGCCTTTTGCAGCGCCTTCAGCGAAAAACCACAGGTCTCCCGCAAAAATCGCGGCAGCCCTGCGCTACAAACCCGCGGTCTCTTTCTGCACCTCCGGCAACCAGCCCTTGAACCATTCGCGAAACTCTTCCAGGCGCTTCTGTCCCGCGGGCGCAAGCGGCGTGGCCGGGGGGCCTACGGTCAGCCCGCGCTCGACGGCCGCCGCCTTGATGGCGACCGGTGTGGGAAAGCGGTCGTGCCAGGCGATGAACTCCTGCAGCCTGGCTTCGAGGCGCTCGATATCGGTGGCAAGGTTATTCTGAATTGCGCGATCCAGCGCGACGAGCAGCTCCGGAACCACGCACGCAACGCCGGAGACGATGCCATGCGCGCCTGCTTGCCGGGCACGCGTATAGATGCGATCGTTGCCAACCAGCACGGTGAAAGGCTTTTCCTTAGAGACTGCCAGCAACCGCTCGAAGTATCCGTACTGGCCGCTGGAATCCTTGATGCCCGCGAACCGACCTGTGGCTAGCAGGCTGGTTGCGGTCTCGATGGCGATTTCATTCGTGAAAAACGGAATGTTGTAGAGGAAAATCCGCGCCGCAGATCCAACTGCCGCGGCGAACTGCACATAAAACTCGTGGATGTCTTCCTGGCTGTA
>JBGPKX010000355.1:0-5805 GCA_041486185.1 Bryobacteraceae bacterium
ACTGATGCTCACCGCCATGATTCAACCAGTATGGAATTTCGAGCAGGAGCCCTATGATGAGCCCCCGGACGAGACCGCCGTCAACCTGCGCGCCTATTTCGATCGCATGCCGGATGAAAAAATGCAGGAGTACTCGCCGGATTGGGACGACGACCGCGTCATCGCATGGGACGGCAATTTTCGAGACGACGGAAATCTGATGATCGTCTGCTGCGAGCGCGACGTTGACGCGAAGGAGTACCGGCGCGTGCTGGAACAGTGCATCCGGTACCGCAACCGGGTGCGGGGAAGCGTGGAGGGCGCCGGCGGCTCACAACGATCCTAGCCACTTCACAGGCAAATATGCTGCCAGCGAGTTAGCCAGGCGCTCATCGGCAGTGACCAGTTGCGCCTTGAAGACGACGGCCAGTGCGACGTACAGGGCATCGTAGACCGTGCGACCGAATTCGGTTGCGATCGTGAATGCTTCATGGAGCAACTCCGGCGAAGAAAAAGTCGGCAACTTTCGGGCGCGCATCGCCGTGATAGCGCCCTCACACGCCGCACGCGAACACCTGCCTTGGCGCACGGCTTTCCACAAAATGTTTCCGAACTCGGGCCAAAACAGGTCAGGCACGATGAAGCGAAGTTCGCCGTTGGCATAGCGTCCCAACAAATTGAACGCTTCATGGCGCAGTGTCTCGCTCGGACCCGGAAGGAACCATTTCGCCGCCACGCTCGCATCGAGCACGACCGTGGTCACCGCTCGCGATCCTCACGCTGCATCTGCTCCGTCGTGGGGAAGCCGCCACTGACCGATCGCTTTTGAGACCTGATGTGCTGCACGCGGCTCAGGAACTGCCGCCGCCGTCTCAGTTCAGCCGCTGTCGGAACGTTTTCCTCAAGGAGCGAGAGGACTTCCCCGGCAAGAGACTTTCGATGCTGACGCGCCCGGTTCCGCAGAGCCTCATAGAGGTCATCGGGAATGTTTTCTACGTACAGAGTCGCCATAGGGATTCCCTAGGAACAGTCTAGCAGAACCCTATCTCTATTGCCCGCGGGGGTATCCGTGAGGATTTAGCTCAAGTCCGTCAAATGCTGCAGTTCGCCCGTGCTGTCGCCCAAGTGCTCGGGTGTAATGCCCATGTGATCGAGCATGGCCACGTAGAGATTGGTCATGGGGGTTTCTTTGGGGTAGCGTACGTGGCGCCCGGGGCGAATGGCGCCGTTGCCCGCGCCGGCCAATAGCACAGGGAGATCGTTGTGCGTATGCTGGTTCCCGTCGGCCAGACCGCTGCCGTAGATCACCATCACGCGATCGAGCAGCGTGCCATCGCCATCCGGCGTGGATTTCAGCTTGTTGACGAGATAGGCAAACTGCTCCAGGTGAAAGCAGTTGATCTTGGTGACCTTCTCGATCCACTCGGGGTTGTTGCGGTGGTGCGTGAGCGGGTGGTGCGCGTCGGAGACTCCGATTTCGCGGTAGGTACGGGTGCTTCCCTCGCGGCACATCATGAAAGTCGAGATGCGCGTCGAGTCGGATTGGAATGCGAGCGTCATCAGGTCGAACATCAGCTTAACGTGGTCGGCGAACTCCACGGGTACGCCGGCCGGTTTCTCGATGGTCGGCACGAACCGTTTGGAATCGTGCTCGGCCAACTCGATGCGGCGCTCGATCTCCCGCACTGCGTCCAGGTACTCGTCCAGCTTGCGGCGGTCGGTTTTGCCGAGATCGCCCTTCAGACGCTGCGTGTCATCCAGAACGAAGTCGAGGATGCTCTTGTTGTAGCTGAGCCGCTTGGCGCGGGCTTCAGCCGTTTCGTCGGAATCGCCGAACAAGCGCTCGAACACCGCGCGCGGATTGATCTCGGGCGGCATGGGCGTGGAGGGGGTGCGCCACGAAATGCTGTTGCTGTAAGCGCAACTGTAGCCGGAATCGCAGTTGCCCACCAGCCGGCCGTCTTCGCAGCCCAGTTCGAGCGAGGCGAAGCGCGTTGCGCTGCCGATTTTCTGCGCCGCAATCTGATCTACCGAGACACCGGACTGAATATCGGCGCCAGCGGTTTTCTTGGGATGCACGCCGGTGAGAAAGCTGGCGGCGGCACGGGCATGATCACCGGGGCCGTCACCAAGGGCGCGGCCGGTATTGTGAGTGAGACCGGAGAGCACCGTCACCTGTTGACGAAGAGGTTCGAGCGGCTTCAGAATACGCGGCAGTTCGAACTGGGAGCCAGCAGCCTCGGGCGTCCAGTCCTTCATGATGATGCCGTTGGGCACATACACGAAGGCCATGCGGCGCGGCGAATTGGAGCTTAGGCGCGTGGTGGCGGCAAAGGCCGGCGTCATCGCGTCCAGCACCGGAAGCGCGATGGTGGCTCCCATTCCGCGCAAAAACGTCCGCCTGGCGAGGCGCTTGCCTGTGATCATGGCTTTCCTCCCGAGAAAGCAACCGTTTGCTGGGGCGCGCGATTCGGGGCTTCCCCGTGGCGCTCCTCGAAAGGCAGGCTTTTCACGATTTCGAGGACCAGCCTGGAAAACCGGTAGTCGCTCGCCGCCAACCGGCGATAGATTAAGTTTACAGCAGGTTGGTCATAACGTTCCACTCCGCGGCCCAGGGCGTAGGTGAGCATCTTTTCGGTCAGGCACCGGGCGAAGGCATCACGGTCGGCCTTCAGGATCTCCTTCAGTTCCTCGGGTGTCCCGAACGACTTGCCGCCGGGGAGCGTACCGGTGGAATCGATGGGGAATTTTCCATCCTGCGTGCGCCAGTGGCCGACGGCGTCATAGTTCTCCAGGCCGAATCCCAGCGGGTCCATACGGGTGTGGCATGAGGCGCAGGCCGGGTTGGTGCGGTGCTGCTCGAGCTGCTGGCGCAGCGACGAGGTGGCGCCTATGGCGGATTCGTTCAGATTTGCGACACCAGGCGGCGGTGGTGGCGGCGGGTCGTTGAGAAAGTTCGCCAGGATCCATTTGCCCCGCAGCACGGGAGATGTGCGCGTGGGGTAGGAAGATACGGCGAGCACGCTGGCTTGTGTGAGCACGCCGCTGCGCTGGTCGCCGGTGAGCGCGACCCGGCGGAACTCGGGACCGGTGACGCCCGGAATGCCGTAATGCTTCGCCAGGCGCTCGTTGAGGAAGGTAAATTTGCCGTCGATGAAATCCAGAATGCTGCGGTCCTCATGGATCACGGCCTCGAAGAATAGCTGCGTCTCGTGCCGCATGGCTTTACGCAGGTCCTCGTCGAAATTCGGGAAACGGTCCGGATCGGGTTTGAAGCTGTCCAGATTGCGGAGCTCCAGCCACTGCCCGGCGAAATTATCCACCAGAGCAACGGACTTGGGATCAAGCAACATGCGCCGCACCTGAGCGTCCAGCACATCCGGCTTGTGCAGCTTACGCTCGCCCGCCAGCCGGAGCAAGTCTTCGTCCGGCATGCTGCTCCAGAGAAAATACGAGAGCCGCGAGGCCAGTTCGTAATCTTCGACCCGGTGGGAGATCGCCGGATTGTTGGGATCGGGATCGCGCTCCATGCGGAACAGAAAGTGGGGCGATACCAGCATGGCCTCGAGCGCCACGCGCACGCCCTGCTCGAAAGAATCGCTGTTCTTCCGCGCCATGTTGACGAAGCGGACCAAACCGTTGATCTCTTCGTCTGCAACCGGCCGCCGGTACGCGCGGCGCGCGAGGGCCGCCACAATGAGCCGTGCACATTCGGGCTTGTGCTGCCCTGGAGGATGGCCGCAGACGAAGATGCGCTTGTGGCTCTCGGTGAGCGGCCGCGCATGCGGGTTATACGGCCCGTTGATTTCGAAACGATCGACGAACGGATCGCGGCCGGGCTTTTTCTTCTTGTCCTTCGCCTTGTCCTCATCGGGATCGGGCAGGGCATCCGGGCGCGTATCGTCGTGCAGGAGCGTGGCTCTGATCTCGTGTTCGCCGGCGGGGATGTGCAGGCGCATCTCGCCCACGCGGGGCGCCTCGTCGTCCGTGCTCACGGGAAACGTCTTGAGCTCTTTTCCATCCAGCCAAAGCGTAATCAGAAGGGCCTCGTGCCGGCCGTTCACGAGCCCGCGAACAAGGTAATCGCCCTCTACCGGAAACGGATGCCGGGCGGTGAGATCCTGCGCGGGCGATTCTTCGCCTGCGGCGGGGAGATGTTCGATTCTCTCCCGGGTTGGTTTAGGTGGGGGATCGGCAACAATGGCTTTGCGTGCGATTTTCTCGGCCGCGGTGAGATATTTTTCCATCAGCACGGGCGAGAGCGAGAGTACATCCCCGATGTTGTCGAAACCATAGCCGGAGTCGTCTGCCGGAAAATCGGCAGCGGGCTTGAAGTCGACACCCAGCAGATCGCGAATGGTGTTGTTGTATTCGACGCGATTCAGGCGGCGGGCGGTGACGCGGCCGGGATCGGGCTTCATGCTGCGGTCGAGTCTCGCAAACTGCGCCTCAAACCAGTTCGTAACGGTGGCGATCTGCTCGGGCGGCGGAACCGGCCGGCCCTTCGGCGGCATCTCGCCGGTGCGCAGTTTCTGCACAACCTTCTCCCAGACCTCGCGATCCTTGAGTGCGGCCTTTTGGTCGCGATAGCCCTCGAGATTCAGCCTGCCGACTTTGAGTTTCGCGTTATGGCAGAGGGCGCAATTGGCCTTGAGGAATGGTTCGACGGTTTTTTCGAATGAGGTGGCCGCTGCCAGACACCCGCACGGCACAAGGCACATCAGCGCAAGGAGTCGAGGCGGCATTTTCAGGCTAATTACAAGTATAGAAGATGGGGCCAGGCTTTGGCCGAGTAGTGTCCTAAAGGCGCGTTGCAGGCATTTTGGGCGGCGTTCGTCCGGTGGTGACCCTTGACTAGAATCCTGGAGCAGGCCTGGAACACCAGGCGGCGGGAATCCCACTGTGCGTTCCTGGCGGCGTTTCGAGATTTTCATGGCTCAGATACGACCGTTCCCTGGATGCAGGGGCACTCGGCGGAACGAAGCCAATTGGCGGCGCAAGTGATTGAGTTGCCACGGGGGATACCGGTTCGGAAGCCGGTGTGTCAGGGGCCTGCTCGGCGGGTTGGGAGAACTGCTCGGCAGGCGCCGCGGCGGCCTGGAGTTCCTGGAGGACTTTGAGGGTGCGAAGGTACATGCGGTTGGTACCATCGATGCGCCGCTGAATGCGCGTAAAGGGATCGAGGGCGGCGTGGAAAGCGTGGCCGAGGGGGGAATTGTGTTGGATGGAGGCGTCGACGAATTCGGCGTGAGTGAGGTTTTTGTCGAGGCATTCGACGCGGTAGTTCCAGAGCTGGGCTTCGATGCGGCGGAGGCGGCGCTGGATCCACTCGGTGGAGATGAGGGTGTCGACGAGAGAGAGCTGGTTGGGGTCGGCGGGGCGGTGGTGGAGGAGGAATCGGGCGGTGAGGGCTTCGAGCTCGGCGGGGTCTTCACCGGGAATGATGTGGGACCAGGCGTCAATGCCGGATTTGAGGGCGTTGAGAGAGGAGGCGGCTTTGCCTTGGGGCGAGGTGGGGCCGGTAGATTTTTGGGCGTTGAGGCGATTGGCGTTGAGTTGGGCCTGGGTGGGCATGGGTTGGTCTCAGCTAATAGCTAGCACGGGTGCGGCGAGTTGGGCGGTTGATGGGGGGGTATGTTATTGAGGGAATGATGGGTGGGAGGTTGCGAAGGGCTGTGAATTGCGATTGCGCGGGTGGCACTTCTACGCATAGGCTACACGTCCAAGTGGATCGCCTGACGCCAGGGCGTTTGTCGTTACCAACAATAACTCAGCGGCTCTCGCAAGGGCGCAGAACTGTTAGCCGAATAGAAGCTTACGTGCGAG
>JBGPKX010000356.1:0-5802 GCA_041486185.1 Bryobacteraceae bacterium
ACGATGCTTTATACGCAAACCGAGCCGGAGCGAGAGCGCGTACAGGTAAAAAAAATCCTGGAGCATATAGGTCACGGCCGTGGCTCTCTCGAAAAAATGAAGGTATCAGGTGGTGTCCAGTGAGGCCAGATTCATCCCCAGTACGCCGTGAATCGCTCCGCAGTCGCTCCCGAGGAAAAGCGGTAACGTTGATAAACCCTTTGAAATTTGGTGGACCTGGGGAGGTTCGAACTCCCGACCTCTTCCATGCCATGGAAGCGCGCTCCCAACTGCGCCACAGGCCCACGCTGGATTTCTTCAGTATAGCGTAGGGTACCGGCGCGGTTCTAGTTATGCCGGCTCGCGCAAACTGTCTGCCGGACGTGCGGTTTCGTGCAACGAACCTTCGCCTGGCGGCCGCGTCTTCCAGCGGCGGTGGATCCAGAGCCATTGATCCGGGTACTCGCGGATCACGCTCTCGAGGGCTGCCTGCAGGCGGGCTGTGTCCTCGCGGACATCGCCGGTCATGCGGACCTCGGGGTAAAAACGCAGCACGAACTTCTGCTCCGCCTCCGACCAGAGGGCGAATCCTGGAATCACGGCCGCGCCGGTGTGTGCGGCGAGTTTGGCGAATCCGGTTCCGGCACACGCGGGAATGCCGAAGAAATCCACGAATACACCGTTGTCAAGCGACGCATTCTGATCGATCAGAATCCCCACCGCTTGGTTGGCTGCCAGAGCTTGCAGGATGCCGCGCGCGTAATCCTTCTTCTCGATGAGATGATTACCCGAGAGCGTGCGGCGGCGGGCCACCAGGGCGTCGATGCGCGGATTATCGAGCGGCCGCACCACCACGTGCATGGGCGCAGTGAGCAGTGCGTGAGCGAACGCACTCAGTTCCCAGTTGCCTAAATGCGCCGTGGCGAACAGCACGCCCTTGCCGCGCCGTTGCGCCTGTTCGAAATGCTCGAAGCCCTGGTAGCGGATCCAGCGGCCGATGTTGGCGCGGTCCATCTGCGGGAAGCGGGCGAAGGCGACAAGCAGGCGGGCGATGGAACGGAATACGCCGTCCACAATGCGCGCACGCTCGCGCGGGTCGGCCGCCGGAAGCGCCATGGCCAGATTCCCCATGGCCACGCGGCGCAGGCGGGGCAGCGCGAGATCGAGCGCGCGCACGTAGGCTCGTGCCAGGAAGTGGGAAACCGGCAGCGGCGTATAAGCGAGTGAGTTCAGAGCGAACGAGGCCAGCCCGTACTCGACCGCGTCGCGCAACCCAGAGCGTTGGCGCATGAACTCGTCATTCTATACATCCACCGTTTATCCAGCCACCATCGATCCATCCGCCGCCGAGAACCAAATCGCCGTCGTAGAAGACCGCGCCCTGCCCCGGGGTGACGGCGCGCTGCGGCTCGTCGAAACGAACTTCGACCCGGTCCGGCTCGGCCGTGGGATAGATCGTGGCCGCAGCGGCTTCGTGCCTGTTGCGGATCTTCACTTGCACCCGCGCCGGCGCGGAAAGGGCCGGCCAGGAGATCCAATTGACGTCCCGGGCAGTGAGGCTGGCGCGAAACAACCGGTCGCCGGGGCCGACGGTTACGCGCTGCGTGGCAGGGTCTGTGGCGATCACGTACAGCGGCTCACCCGCCGCGATGCCCAGACCACGCCTTTGGCCTACGGTGAAATGATGCACGCCGCTATGCTCGCCGAGGGTGCGGCCGTCATCGGAGACGATCTCGCCCCGCCGCTGGTCGAGTTCGCGGCCCTTGGAGTGCAGATAAGCGTCCATGAACGCGGCGTAGTCGCCGTTGGGCACGAAGCAGATCTCATAGCTCTCGTCCTTCTCGGCCACGGCCAGGTGCATCTGGCGGGCAAGCGCACGGACCTCCGCCTTACTCATCTCACCGAGCGGGAACAGGGTGCGTGCGAGCTGCCGCTGCGTTAGACCGAACAGGAAATAGGTCTGGTCCTTGCCCGCGTCGACGGCTCTGCGCAACTGGTAGCGCCCGGTGTCCGCGTCGCGCGTGACGCGAGCGTAGTGGCCGGTGGCGATCTGCCCGGCGCCCACGCCGTCCGCCATATTGAGAAACTGGTCGAACTTGATGAAGTTGTTGCAGAGCGTGCACGGGATAGGCGTGCGACCCGCCAGATACTCGGCCACGAACGGCTCGACCACCTGCTGCTCGAACTGCTCTTCGAAGTTCACGACGTAGTACGGGATACCGAGCTGCTCGGCAACGTGGCGCGCATCGTAGACGTCGTCGAGCGAGCAACAACGGCCGGTGGCTGCGTCCGAAGACAGCTCGGGCAGGCGGCGCTGGTTCCAGAGCTGCATCGTAAGGCCCACGACGGCGTGCCCGCGGGAGACCAGCAGGGCGGCAACCGTCGAGCTATCGACGCCGCCGCTCATGGCCACTGCGATGGGCTGAGCGGACGTGACGGCATCAGGCATGCGCGTGATTCACCGGTGAAATCTTGCGGAGGTGCTGCACCGCATCTTCGACCGCGCCCATGAGCGCATCCACCTGCTCTACGGTGTTGGATCGCCCGAGCGAGAAGCGAATGCTGGCGCGGGCACGCTCCGGCGGCAAGCCGATGGCGGTGAGGACGTGCGAGGGCTCGACTGCTCCGCTCGAACAGGCCGCGCCCGTCGAGACGGCAAAGCCGCGGAGATCGAGCGCAATCACCAGCGCCTCACCCTCAATGCCGTCGAAGTAAATGTTGGTGGTGTTGGGTGTGCGCTGCTCCCGCGCGCCATTGACGCCGGCGCCGGAGACGCGCGCCAGAATGCCGGTCTCCAGGCGGTCGCGGAGCGCTGCCAGCTCAACCGGCTGCGTTTCCACATAGCGTGCCGCGCACTCCGCCGCGTGTCCCAGTGCCACGGCGCCCGGCACGTTCTCGGTTCCCGGCCGGCGCTCGCGTTCGTGATGCCCGCCGAAAGCGATAGATCCCATGCGCGTGCCCTTGCGTACGAACAGCGCGCCCACTCCCTTTGGCGCGTAAATCTTGTGGCCGCTCATGGAGTAGAGATCGACGCCCAAAGCCTTGACATCCACCGGAATTTTTCCCAGCGCCTGCACGCCATCCGAGTGAAGATACACAGCGGCCTCGCGTGTGATGCGCGCGATTTCGGCTACCGGTTGCACCGTGCCCAACTCGTTATTCGCATGCATAACGGAAACCAGCATGGTGGAAGGACGCAGCGCGCGGCGAACATCGTCGGGATCCACCACGCCGCTCGATCCCACGCGCACATACGTGACAGCCACACCCTCCTGCTCCAGCTGTGCGCAGGCATTTAACACCGCCGGATGCTCGATGGCCGTCGTGACCACGTGCTTTTGCGCACGGTTCATATGCCGCACCACGCCGAAAAGCGCCAGATTGTCCGCCTCCGTGCCGCCACTCACGAACACGATTTCCTGCGGCTGGCAGCCGACGAGCGCGGCCGCCTGACGTCGCGACAGCTCCAGACGCTGCTTGGCCATCTGGCCAAAATGATGGATACTGGACGCGTTACCGTACACTTCGGCGAGACACGACACCATTGCCTGGATGACCTCGGGGGACACCGGCGTCGTGGCGTTATGGTCGAAGTAGAAGCGCTCCACTTTCTACTAGTTTAACCAATGCGTCGTCCCGTTATTACTCTGACCACTGATTTTGGGCTCTCCGACCACTTCGCCGGGGTTATGAAGGGCGTGATTCTGGGCATTTGCCCGGCCGCCGAGATCGTCGATATCAGTCACGAAGTCGGCGCGCACGAAATCACCGAAGCTGCATTTCTATTGGCTCAGGCATACCGTTATTTTCCGCGTGGCACGGTCCACGTGGTGGTGATCGACCCCGGCGTGGGCACCTCGCGCCGGCCCATCCTGGCGGAAGCGGCGGGCCAGCGCTTCGTGGCGCCGGACAACGGCGTGTTCTCGATGATCTATGCGCGCGAGAAGCATAAGGTCCGCTGGGTCACGGCGGAGAAGTATTTTCTGAAGCCCGTCAGTCAGACGTTTCATGGGCGCGATATCTTCTCGCCGGTGGGCGCGCACCTGGCGCGGGGCGTGGCGCCCGCCAAAATGGGCAAGCTCATCACCGATTACATGCGACTGCATTTGGAGCGGCCCGTCCGCACGGCGCGCCGCGGCTGGACCGGTGCGGTGCTCAAGATCGATCGCTTCGGAAATCTGATCACTAACTTTCCCGCTGAGGATTTTCCGGACCTCACCCAGCGTCCGTTCGAGATGTCAGTCGGCATGCAGACTGTAGAGAAGCTGGCGCGGAACTACGCGGAGTGCGAGCCGGGCGGGCTGTTCGTCATCGCGGGCAGCTCGGGGTATCTCGAAGTGTCGTCGAGCCAGGCTTCCGCGGCGAAGATGCTGGGGTGCGGCGTGGGGGCGCCAGTGGAGCTGCGCATACTCTAATCAGCATATCTGATAAGCTGAATACATGCCCGCCAGAACCGTTTCACGCAGCGCTGGGGCGGCCGCTCTGAGCCGCATCGGCCAGCGTCGTCAAGTCGTGATCCCCAAGAACATTTTCAATGAGCTCGGGCTGGAGGAAGGCGACTTTATGGAAATAACCGCCGAACGAGGCCGGGTGTTCATGAAGCCTAAGAAACTCGTCGACGCGGATGAGGTTCTCACGCCGGCCGAAGAGCGGAAGGTCAAGCGCGGTGAAGCACAGATCAAGCGCGGTCAATCGAGACCCTGGCACGCCGTCAAGCGCGACTTGGGCTATTGAGCTTTCCTCGGAAGCTGAAAAGGATCTTCGGCGGCTGCCGCGAGACGTTCGTGGCCGGATGGTGCGCGCCATCGACGAATTACGAGGCGATCCGCGCCGGGGCGATGCGAAGCCCTTACAGGGCCGCAAATGGCGGGGCCGCTTTCGGAAGCGCGTGGGCTCTTATCGAATTATATTCGCCATGGATTCTGAGCGGCGCGTCCTGTCAATCTCCACTGTCATTATTCGGTCGGAGAAGACGTATCGTTGAGCGTCAGTCCACCGAATAAAAGCTCAAGGCGTTATCACCTTGCTTTGATACACGCTTGCGCTTCAGTGCGCCGTAGGATTCGGCCAGTGTGAAGCGCGCGGAGTGCTGCACGATCACAAGCTTCGGCGGGTTCTCGGCCAGCAGATGGAGTACTCGTGCATACTCCTCCTCCCGCTCATACGGAGGATCGAGAAATACGATGCCGGCCCGGTGGTGGGCAATCGATGACAGCGCCGCAGATGGAACGACCAGCGCCCGGTCTTCAATCCCAAGCGTCGCCAGATTCTCACGGAGCACCTTGACTGCGTTCTTGCTTCTCTCGATGAAGATAACGTGTGCAGCGCCCCGGCTGAGTGCCTCGATGCCCACGGCGCCCGTCCCAGCGTAGGCGTCCAGAAAAACAGCGCGTTCCACTTGCGCTCCCAGAATGTCGAACAGGGTCTCGCGCAGACGATCCGGGGTGGGCCGCGTGGCTAGTCCCGGGATCGATTTCAAACGGCGCGATCGGAATTCGCCGCCAATCACGCGCACCTAGCCCACCTCGACCAGCCCGTAGCGGCGTTCCCAGTGGCCGTGCACGTATTCCATGGCGCGATCGAGTTCCGCGCCCGAAGGCGGATGCTCCACAAAGTCCTGCGCCGCCGCGCGCGCTTTCTCCAGGATTTCCTGATCGCGCAGGATATTGGCCACGCGCAGCGATGGCAGCCCCGACTGGCGTGTGCCGAAAAACTCGCCGGGACCCCGCAGCTTCAAGTCCATCTCGGCGATCTCGAAGCCGTCGGTCGTATCGACCATGGTGCGGATGCGCTCGCGCGCCGCGTCGTTCATGCGCTCCGTCA
>JBGPKX010000357.1:0-5797 GCA_041486185.1 Bryobacteraceae bacterium
GGACAGCCTCATCCACCACGTAGTCCAGCACCTCGGACGCGTAGACCTTGATGATGGAGCACTCGGCTGCGTACTCCTCGACGGCTTTCAGCATGGTCCGTGGAGCGTTTGGCTGGTCCCAGGAAAAACCTTCGAGCTGCGATTCGATCTGCCCCACCACGCGGTAGGTCATGCTCTCGGCGGCGTAGATGCGAATGGCCATCTCGGCCAGCTTGTGCTGGATCATGCCGAACTGCGAGATCGTCGTGCCGAACGCCTTGCGCTCCTTGGCGTACTTGATCGAAATCGCCAGCACGTTCTTCGAGCCGCCCACCGCGAACGGCCCCAGCTTCAGCCGCCCGATATTCAAAATGTTGAATGCGATGATGTGCCCGCGCCCGATTTCGCCGAGCACGTTCTCGACCGGCACATGCACGTTGTCGAGATAGACGGCCGTGGTCGAGCTGCCCTTGATCCCCATCTTCTTTTCTTCATGGCCGGAGCTGACGCCTGGAAATGCGCGCTCCACCAGAAACGCCGTGAACTTTTCGCCGCCCACTTTGGCGAACACGGTGAACAAATCGGCAGCGCCTCCATTGGTGATCCACATCTTCTGGCCGTTGAGGATGTAATGCTTACCGTCGGGACTGAGGTCGGCGCGCGTCTTTGCCGCGAGCGCGTCCGATCCGGCGTGGGGCTCGCTCAGCGCGTACGCCGCCACCAACTCGGCTTTGGCCAGCCTGGGCAGGTAGCGCTGCTTCTGCTCTTCAGTGCCGAAATACAGAATCGGCAGCGTGCCGATGCCGGTATGCGCGCCATGCCAGCCGGAATAGGAGCCGTCGCGCGACAAGTGCTCGGCCACCACCATGGCCGATGTCAGATCCATCTCCATGCCGCCGAATTTTTCGGGGATGACGATGGCGGTGAGACCCAGTTCCGCCGCTTTGCGCAGAACAGAAACCGCGGCGCCCGGTTTGTGCTCCAGGATGTCCGCCAGATTCGGGTCGACTTCCTTGCGCCAGAACTCCTCGGCAGTGCGCGCAATGGCGCGGTGCTCGTCGGTCAGATCTTCGGGCGTGAAAATTTCGGCGGGGGTACGCTCCTCGATCAGGAACGCGCCGCCTTTAGTTTTTGGAAGTGTGGCTGTTGCGGTGGCCATCAATCTGTCTCCCCCAGGTAGGACAGGCATTCTTGCGTGTCCAGGACATAGTCTTGATACCCGGCAATGGACAGGCAGGAATGCCTATCCTACATTCTCTCGAAAATTCCCGCGGCGCCCTGCCCACCGCCCACGCACATCGTAACCATGCCATACCGCGCGTTGCGCCGCGCCAGCTCGCGCAGGATAGTCGCTGTCAGCTTCGCTCCGGTGCAGCCCAGAGGGTGGCCCAGCGCGATGGCGCCGCCGTTTACGTTGATCTTCTCGATGTCCAGTCCCGCCTGGCGGATCACCGCGAGGGCCTGCACGGCGAAGGCCTCGTTCAGCTCGATCACGTCAATATCCTCCAGCTTGAGGCCCGCGAGCGCGAGCGCCTTGGGGATGGCGACCACTGGACCGATGCCCATGATCTCCGGCGGCACTCCGCCCGCCGAAAAGCTCACGAAGCGGGCCATGGGCTTGAGTCCAAGTTCTTGCGCCTTGCGGTCGGACATCACCAGCGCCGCCGCCGCGCCGTCACTGGTCTGCGAGGAGTTTCCCGCCGTAACCGTTCCATTGGCGTGAAATACGGGCTTCAGCTTGCCCAGCGCTTCCATTGTGGTATCGGCGCGCGGGCCCTCGTCGCGGTCGAAAGCGGTTTTGGAGACGTGCGGCTTGGAGCCGTTAGGCGTGACCGTCTCCACCTCGAAGGGCACGATTTCCTCGTTGAATCTGCCTTCGGCCTGCGCACGCAGCGCGTTCTGGTGGCTGCGCATCGAAAATGCGTCTTGATCTTCGCGCGAGATGCTGTATTTCTTCTGCAACTGCTCGGCCGTCAGCCCCATGTTCATGTAGACCTCGGGCCGGTGATCGACGAACCACGGGTTCGGCGCGAGCTTATTGCCGCCGCGCGGGATGAGGCTCATGGACTCGCTACCTCCCGCCAGAATAATCTGGGCGCCGCCCGCCCGGATGCGGTCCGCAGCCATGGCAATGGCTTGCAGCCCGGAGCTGCAGAAACGGTTGATGGTCACGCCCGGCACAATGTCCGGTAATCCCGCGCGCAACGCCGCCTGGCGCGCCATGTTCATGCCCGATTCGCCTTCCGGCATGGCGCAGCCCAGAAACACGTCATCCACTTCGTCGGTGGGGACCTGCGGATATTTTCCCAGCAGCGCCCGGATGCATGCCGCCGCCAGATCGTCGGGGCGCGAGTTTCGGAGCGTGCCGCGCGGCGCTTTGCCCACCGCGGTACGCAAACAATCGACAATGACTGCTTCTGGCATGGTGTACTCCCGCTATCGCTCGGAACCGCTACTGAGCCGCGGCGGTAACGGAGCGGTGGTCAATTCCTCAGCGGCTTGCCCGTTTTCAGCATGTGCTGCATACGCTGCTGTGTTTCCGTCCGACCGCACAAGCTCAGAAAAGCGTCGCGCTCGAGATCCAGCAGATATTGCTCGGAAACCGTCTGCTCACCGGAATTGCGCCCGCCGCTCAAGACGTAAGCCAGCTTCTCTCCTACTACGGTATCGTACTCGGTGATGTAATTCCCTAGGCGCGCCATGTACAGGCCCAGCTTCAGCAGCGCGTACGTGCTGTCGCCGCCGACTCTGATATCGCACCGCGGCACGCCGGGCGCATGCGGCTCGGTCAGCAGCAGCGCGTGGGCTTTGGCGTCCGCGATCAGCCGCTCGGGATTCATGGAAACAGCGTCTCCATCGCGCAACAGGCCCAGATGGCGCGCGTCTTCCGCGCTGGTCGAAACCTTGGCGTAGCCGATCAGCTCGAACGCCCGCTTGGCATCGCCCAGGCGCAGCAGCATCTCCTTGCAGCCGCCGCCCCCCGGAATGACCCCCACGCCGGTCTCGACCATTCCCATGTACAGTTCCGCCGACGCCTGCACGCGGGCGGCGTGCAGCACAATCTCGCAGCCGCCGCCCAGCGTCATGCCGAACGGCGCCGCCACCACCGGCACGGGCGCGTACTTGATGGCCATATTGGCCTGCTGGAAGGCATTCACCGCGGCGTTCAGCTCGTCCCACTCGCCTTCCTGCGCGGCCAGCAGCACCAGCATCAGGTTGGCGCCCACGCTGAAATTTTCGCCTTGGTTGGCAATGATCATCGCCTGAAAATTGCGTGTGGCTTCCTCGATCCCCGCGCGAATCATGGCCACCTGATCGCCGCCGATGGAGTTCATCTTGCTGTGAAACTCCAGGCACACGACGCCATCGCCGATATCGATGAGCGACGCTCCGGCGTTCTTCTTCACCACGCCTCGCGCCCGCTTGATATCGGAGAGCACCAGGATTCCCGGCCGGTCTTCGAGCGTTTTGTAGCCCGCGCCGGCCAGATCGAAATATTCGGTGTGCGGGCAGCCATCATGGTCCGCCGGCCGGTAGAACGATTTCACGCCGGCCGAGAGCATGCGGTGCACGTTCTCCGGTATCGGCCGCTCTTTCTCCATGCGCCGCGCCGTGGCTTCGAACCCGAGCGCGTCCCATAGCTCGAACGGCCCCAGCTTGTTGGCATAGCCCCAGCGCATGGCGCGGTCGATCTCCACCACGCGGTCGGAAATCTCCGGTACCACACTGGCTGAGTAGAGAAACAGGTCGCTGAACAGCTTCCACAAAAACGACCCGGCGCGGTCCTCGGCGGCTATCAACATGCGCAGCCGGCCGGCCAGGTCTTCGAGGTTCTTGGCCGCATCGATCGACGGGAACCGCGGCTTCTGCGCCGGATGATATTCCAGCGTCTTCCAGTCGATGGCCCAGATTTCCTTCTCCGCGCCCTTACCCACGCGCTTGTAGAGGCCCTGCCCGCGCTTCTCGCCCAGCCAGCCGCGCTTCACCAATTCTTCCAGAAACGGCTGCAACACGAAGCGGTCGCGCCACGGATCGTGGGGCGCCATGTCGTGCAGGTTCCGCGTGACCAACGCCCAAACATCTAGGCCGACAATATCGAGCAGCCGGTAGCTGGCGCTCTTGGGCAGGCCGATCGCCGCGCCGGTCAGCGCGTCGACTTCTTCGATGGAGTAGCCATCCTCCACCGTAATCTTGTGAATGGTCGAGCCGAAAAACGTGCCGATGCGGTTGGCGATGAAGTTGGGTGTGTCCTTGCACGGCACCACGCCTTTACCGAGTCGCCGGTCGCAGAAATCGCGCACGAAGTGCAGCACCTCGGGCAGCGTCTCCGCGCCCGGAATCATTTCGAGCAGATGCAAATAGCGCGGGGGATTGAAGAAGTGCGTGCCCAGAAAATGCCGGCGGAACTCGCTCTCGAAGCCCTCTGAAATGGCCGCGAGCGGAATGCCGCTAGTGTTGGTCGAGATGATGCTCCCCGGCGCACGCATCACGGCTACCTTGGCCATGAGCGCGCGCTTGACCTCCAGATTTTCCGTGACTGCTTCGATGATCCAGTCCGCGCGGCCGACTTCTTTCAGGTGGTCTTCGAAATTACCGGGCGTGATGAGTTTCGCGGCGTCGGGCGTAAAAAACGCCACCGGCTTCTGCTTGGAGGCCGTCTCAATACCCCCGAGCGCCGCTGCGTTGCGATTGGGACTCCCGGGCAAAACGATGTCCAGCAGCATCGCCGGGATCCCGGCATTCGCGAAATGGGCCGCAATGCGCGACCCCATGGTCCCCGCGCCCAGCACGGCCACACGTTGGATTGGCTTCACACCGGGAGTTTACCGCGAACGGGCTTAGCGCGGAAATGGCGGCGCATGAGAGCGCAGCGCGGTTAGCACACTGGTGGCGATGCCAGTCGAGAGCCCGCAATTCCCTACTGCTCCGCTTCCTGACGGTCGCGGCTCGGTACAACGTTTCCGAGCTGCGCGCGCAGCAAGCGGACTTCGCGGGCGATCGAAACGCCTGGGAGGCCTCGCTAGTCGACTGAAGTCACCGTCACGGTATCGCCGTTGATGCTGCCCGAAACTTTGGCGTGAATCGGTTTTCCCGCGCTGAGATTCTGACCCCACTTCGTCTTCAGCTCTTCTGCCGCTCGGTTGTTGCCCACAGCGTCAAACTTGAGGATCTGGCCCTCTTTGGTCTTGAGCGCAAACGCGGTGGTCGAATTCGAAACCGAACAAGCTTGGGCCTGCGGGTCCGTACGGTTCCGATGATTCTTGTGGGGCTTTGCTGCTTTGCCGTCCTGTCCGGACGCGCTTTCGCTGTCGGCCGGTTTGGCCTCCGCGGCTGGAGAGCTGGCCGCGGTCCCGCCCGCGCAACCGGCATCGATCAGAGTTCCTCGCCAGCTACTCACATTCGCCAGCGTGATGGTTCCACTGCCCGGCGAGGTGCTCTTAGACGCGCCGCTGGACGGCGTGGTGGCTGCCGGCTGCGCCGATTGCGGTGAATCCGCCTGCGCGAAAGCCAGTCCGCAGCCCAGCCCCAACACCAGGATCCACAATGCAAATTTTTCCATGGAAGTACCTCCAGGCCGACATGCTGCAATTTTCATGCCCTCGCCGCAATCCTAATGGTTGCACTAAGGAACCGAACACCCACCGGGAATTGCTGCTGCGCGTGGGCAATTTCGCTGAGGTGCAATGTAAAGCCGCTGTAGCCGGGTGAAAACAGAACGGCTGCTATCATGAATTCCTGGAAGCGCCCCCAGCATGAACCCCACCCCGGCGAAACCCCGCCGCCCTCGAGTTTCGCAATGGCTCATCATGCTCGTTAC
>JBGPKX010000358.1:0-5788 GCA_041486185.1 Bryobacteraceae bacterium
CAACTTTCGTCGGATACGCCATCGGTTATCTTCTGGACAAAACCTTCGGCACTCACTTCCTTTACCTGGTGTTCCTGCTCTTAGGTATCGCGGCCGGTTTTGTGCAATTGATCCGCCGCCTGATGCGCGATACGGGGGAAGATGGATCCTGAGCAGTTGTTCGTCGGCCGCGCCCTGGCCCGTATTCAATTCTTGATTGTGTTTCTGAGCGGCGCGGGCACAATTGTGACGATGATTTATGGCGGCTGGCGCTGGGCCGCCGGTTACGTCGTGGGAGCCGGCGCGGCGTATCTCAATTTTCGCTGGCTTAAGCGCCTGGTGAACTCGCTAGGCGAGGCAGCCGCCGGTAAGCCGCCACGGGCGCGCGTAGCAGTGTTTCTTGGGCTGCGCTACCTGCTGCTGGCGGCAGGCGGCTATGTTATATTGAACTTCTCCGCACTATCGATGGCAGCCGCTGCTCTCGGGCTGTTCGTGCCGGTAGTCGCCGTTATTCTGGAGATCCTTTTCGAATTAGTCTATGCCGGAACATGAGCTTTGGCTGACCAGACTGTTTAACGACAATCTGGCTGGGACGGGTAACTGGGTGCTGTCGCTGGTACGCGCTCACGCTGAGAATCCCGCGCGACCGTGGACCAATTTCATCACCATGCAGCTCCTGGTTGTGGCCATCATCGTTGTGCTATTCGCGGTGCTGCGCCCCCGCCTCTCCATGGACCGGCCCGGCAAGACGCAGCATCTGTTCGAAGTCATCTATACGTTCCTGCACGGTGAAGCGCACAGTAGCATCGGGCACCAGGGCCCGCAGTTTCTTCCCTTCCTCGGAACGCTATTTATCTTTATCCTGTTCTCGAACCTGATCGGTATTATTCCGGGCTTCGAGTCGCCGACCATGAACCCATCCGTGCCGGCCGGATGTGCCGTGCTGGTTTTCATTTACTACAATTTCATGGGATTCAAACAGCAAGGCGTCGCAAAGTACCTGGCGCATTTTGCGGGGCCTGTCTGGTGGCTCGCACCGTTCATGGTTCCCATCGAGATCATCAGCCACATGGCGCGGCCACTTTCATTGACCATTCGTCTTTTCGCCAACATGCTTGCCGGGGAAAAAGTCACGGTGGTATTTCTCGGACTAACTTATCTGGTGGCACCGGCAGTGTTCATGGGACTGCACGTCTTTGTTTCATTCCTGCAAGCTTATATCTTCGTGCTCCTGACTATGATGTATCTGTCGGAGACCGTGCCGCACGAACAACATTAATTCATGGCTTTATGCGGCTTCCAGTGTGAGACCGGCTGCAAGAGGATGACGGGAACCACCTCCTGGGAGCAAATCTTAGAAAAGGAGTAACACACAATGAACGTCAAGCTGTTTCTGCTTCTTCTGGCGCTGTTCGTCTTCGCCAGCCCGATTTTCGCCGCCGCTGCCACGGGAACTCCCGAAGCCAACTACCACTGGGTAGCCATCACCTCCGGCTTCTCCATGGCGATTGCTTCCGCCGGTTGCGGTCTCGCGCAAGCCAAGGCTACGGCTGCCGCCGCCGAGGGCATGGGCCGCAATCCGGGCGCATCCGCCGCCATTCGCTTCGCACTATTGCTGGGCCTGGTGCTGATCGAATCCCTGGCGCTTTACACGCTGGTCATTATCTTCGCCAAGGTTGTGTAGCTTGCATTTCGGGCGGGCCGCGGCTACCCGTCGCCCGCCCGGTCACAGCCTTCCTGAGTTTTTATTCCCCTGCGTTCGTCATTAGTTAATCTGCCAAACAAAGCCAATTTGCATCCCGGCCGCGGAAAAATAGAGTCGTGCCTGCCCTGCGGCAAGGTATCGGGGAAAGTCCTGACCAACGTGACTGGCCGGCGTCACGCGAGAAGCGGATTGCAGACCCGATTTACCTGCCACCACCCGATCGTGACTTAGAAAATCAACGCTAGTACCATAACTGCAAGCCGCCCAGAACTATTGACCGCGTGGGTCAAAGCATCTAGATTACAAATACACGTGGTCGAACAACGCAAGAATCGACGCTTCGAATTGCACCTTCCGCTGCGCATCACGCGGAGCGGCGCCGAGATGGCCCCTCACTCCGCGCGCACCCGGAATATCAGCTCAAGCGGCGTCTTGTTCACTTCTCAAGCCGAAATCCAAATCGGCCGTACGATCGAGTATGTGGTCTCGCTGAACAGCGTGGACGGCAACGATGTGGATCTGCGCTGCATCGGCAAAGTGATTCGCCTCGAGAAATCTTCCAATGAGCCCCAATCCCCCGCCTACCTGGTAGCCGCCACCCTCGACCGGTATCAATTCATTCGCCGCCAGCCGTAATCTTCGCCTCTTGTTCTCCTCTGGGTTTTCGTGTACCCTGGGCAAAGAAAAGGCGAAGCATGTTCCAACTGGCGAGCATCAAGGAATCCAGCCTGATTGCCGTGGTGCAGGAATTCGAAAGGCTCATCGATCAGCCGGAATCTCCCATCCGCGCGGTCCGGCGCCAGCCCGCCACCAGCGGAACATTCCAGGACATTCCTGCTTCGATCGATCTACGCCTGCGCGAAGCATTGAAGCGGCGCGGCATCGAGCGGCTTTACACGCACCAGGCGGAAGCGTTCGAGCAGATCGAATCGGGCAAGAATACCGTTATCGTCACGCCCACCGCCAGCGGCAAGACGCTGTGCTACAACCTGCCGGTGCTGAATCTGCTGCTGCGCGAGCCCGAGGCGCGAGCCATGTATCTGTTCCCCACCAAGGCTCTGGCCGAAGATCAGCTTCACGGATTTCAGAAAACGGCGGACGAACTGGGCGCCGGGATTCGCGCCTTCACTTATGACGGCGACACGCCGCAGGACGCGCGCAAAGCCATTCGCAGCCGCGCCAACGTGGTGTTCACCAATCCGGACATGCTCCACAGCGGCATCCTGCCCCATCACACACGCTGGGCCAAGGTGTTCGAGAACCTGCGTTATGTCGTGATCGACGAGCTGCACTATTACCGCGGCGTGTACGGCAGCCATCTGGCGAATATTCTGCGGCGGTTGCAGCGCATCTGCACATTCTATGGCGCGTCGCCTCAGTTCATCTGCTCGTCGGCGACCATCGCGAATCCGCGCGAACTGGCGGAAGCGCTGGCGGAGGCGCCGTTCGCTCTGGTGGACCGCAACGGCGCGCCCGCGGGCGAGAAATATTTCGTCTTCTACAACCCGCCTGTGGTCAACCGGCATCTCGGAATCCGGCGCAGCTACATCAACGAGACGCGGCGGCTGGCGGTGGAGCTGATCGGGCGCGGCCAGCAGACGCTGGTGTTTGCCAACAATCGCCTGGCCACCGAGATCCTGATCACATACCTGCGCGACGCTTGCGGGCGTGGCCCCGTTCCCGACGACACCATCCGTGGATATCGCGCCGGTTATCTGCCGCGCGAGCGCCGCGAGATCGAACGCCGTCTGCGGGAAGGCGAGATCCGCGGCGTGGTGGCGACGAACGCGCTCGAACTGGGAATCGATATCGGCTCGCTAGACGCCGTGGTGATGGCCGGATATCCGGGCACCATCGCGTCAACGTGGCAGCGCGCCGGGCGGGCCGGCCGGAGGCAGAGCGCATCGGCGGCGGTGCTGGTGGCATCGAGCGCGCCCCTCGATCAGTTCATCATCGAGCACCCGGAGTATTTCTTCGGCCAATCGCCGGAGCACGCCTGCATCAACGCGGATAATCTCGAAGTCCTGCTGGCCCACGTGAAGTGCGCGGCATTCGAGCTGCCGCTGGCGGATGGCGAGAAGTTCGGGCCGCATGATACGGCTGATTTGTGCCACTTCCTTGAAGAAGCTGGTTTCCTGCACCATGCGGGCAGCGCGTGGCACTGGACGTCGCAGAGTTATCCGGCGGACGCCATCAGCCTGCGCGCCGTCACCAGTGACAACTTCGTGGTCGTCGATATCACGGGTGAGCCGGCTGTCATTGCCGAAGTGTCGTTTTCCGCGGCGCTCACTTCGCTGCACGAAAAAGCCATCTATCTGCACGAAGCGCGCCAGTATCATGTGGAACGTTTCGACTACGCGGAGCGTAAAGCTTATGTGCGGCAGGTGGAGTGCGATTACTTCACAGATGCCATCGACTACACACAGGTGAAAGTGCTGCGCCAATTTCAGAGCGCGGAACTGGCCGGTGCGCAACGGGCGCATGGCGATGTCCGCATCAACCGCCAGATTGTGGGGTTCAAGAAGATCAAATTCTACACGCTGGAAAACGTGGGGGCCGGCAAGCTTTCCATGCCCGAACAGGAAATGCATACCACGGCGTTCTGGCTGCACTTCCCGGCCGAGTTTCTCGGGAGGTTCGATGATCTCACGCCGACCGAAAAACAGAACGGGCTCACAGGCCTGGGCAACGCTTTGCGCAGCATCGCGGCGCTGCGGCTGATGTGCGATCCGCGCGATCTGGGTGTCGCGCTGGGGACGGCCCCGCCACCCGCGGCATTCGAACCGGACCTTTATGTCTACGACAACTATCCGGGCGGCGTGGGGCAGAGCGCGCCGCTCTATGAGATGACGGACGCGCTTCTGCGCGACACGTCTGAACTGCTGGCGCGATGTCCTTGCGGCGATGGGTGTCCGTCGTGCGTCGGGCCGGTGGGAGAAATTGGCGAGCGCGGGAAGTATGCGGCGATGAAAATTCTGCAAACCCTGTGCGGTGGGCAGGCGGGAACGCCCGTCCTACCTTTACAATCAAGAAATGCCTCGGTTTGACGTGGTCGGCGTGGGCCTCAACGCCACCGATACTTTGCTGGTGGTGCCGCATTTTCCGGCGTATGGGGGGAAGGTTCCCTTCCAGGAGGAGATGCTGAGTCCGGGCGGTCAGGTGGCCAGCGCCATGGTGACGTGCGCGCGGCTGGGGCTGCGCACCAAGTACATCGGCACCGTCGGCGACGATGAGCGCGGGCGCATCCAGATGGAAAGCTTGCGCGAATCGAGCATCAATCTGGAGCACGTACAACTGCGGCAGGGCTGCGCCAATCAGTCGGCCTACATTATTATTGACCGCACCACAGGCGAGCGGACGGTGCTCTGGCGCCGGCCGGATTGTCTGCGCATCGATCCATCGGAGATCCGGCCCGAGCAGATCACGTGCGCGCGCCTGTTACACATCGACGGCCATGACACGCCCGCGGTGGAACATGCGGCACGCATTGCGAGACAGGCTGGCATGCCGGTGACCGTGGATGTCGACACCATCTATCACGGATTCGACCGCGTGCTGCCATACGTGGATTACCTGGTGGCCAGTTCCGAGTTTCCAGTTCAATGGACTAACCAAAGTGATCCGTTCAAGGCGCTCCATATGATCCAGAAGGAATACAAAATGCGCGTCGCGGCCATGACGCTGGGCGCGCATGGAGCGCTGGCGCTGGCGGAGGGACGATTCTTCTACTCGCCGGCATTCGTCGTGAACTGCGCGGACACCACCGGCGCGGGCGACGTTTTCCACGGGGCCTTCTGCTATGCTGTCTTGCAAGACATGGCGATGCGCGATGCTCTCGATTTTTCCAACGCCATGGCGGCCCTTAATTGCATGGCGCTGGGCGCGCGCGGCGGAATTCGCGGAATCGACGACGTGCGGGCGCTGATGACGCGGGCTGAACGCCGCTCGCATCCTGAATTCGAAATCCGCAGCACTAGTGCACATCGAGCTATCTAGATGTTTCCAATCCGGGACACGCAGCCCAGCTACTCGCGTCCGATTGTTACCATTCTGATCATTGTGCTCAATGCCGTGGTGTTCCTCCACGAGTTCACGCTCGACGAC
>JBGPKX010000359.1:0-5784 GCA_041486185.1 Bryobacteraceae bacterium
ATCATCGCCTACAGCCATTGCATTGCGCACGGCTATGACATGGCATTCGGCGCGGCGCAGCAGAAGATGGCCGTCGATTCGGGGGTGTGGCCGCTTTACCGCTTCGACCCCCGGCGGGTGGCCGCGGGAGAGCCGCCGATGCATCTGGACTACGGTCCTCCGCGGGCGCGCGTGGCCGACTACATGCGGAACGAGTCGCGCTTCCGCGTGATCGAGCGCACCGATCCGGCGCGGTTCAAGCGGTTCCTCAAGCAGGCCACCGAGGAAGCGCAGAAACGCTACTCCGTCTACCAGCAACTGGCGGGGATCAGGATTCCCCAAGCCGAGGCGAAGGACGAAGATATCGAGCCGCCGAAGGCGGAGAAATAGGAGCGCCCCCATGGATCTGAGCACGACCTACCTGGGCATGAGCCTCCCGCATCCGATGATAGCGGGAGCGTCGCCGCTGAGCGACGAGATCGACACGGTGAAGCGCCTCGAAGACGCGGGATCGGCGGCCATTGTTCTGCGCTCGTTGTTCGAAGAGCAGATCGTTCGCGAGCAGATGGCGGAGATGCGCTACCAGAACGGCACCGATGAGTCGTTCGCCGAAGCCACGAGCTACTTTCCGAACCCCGAGCTGTTCGTTCTAGGTCCGGACGAGTATCTGAACCACCTGTTCCGGGTGAAACAAGCCGTGCGCATCCCGGTGATCGCGTCGCTCAACGGCTGCACTCCCGGAGGGTGGCTGTCCTACGGACGGCTGATGGAGCAGGGGGGCGCCGATGCGCTGGAGCTGAACGTGTACCATGCCGCGCTCTATCCGGAGAAGAGTGGCGCCGAGATCGAGCAGGAAGCGGTGGTCATGGTCCGCGAGGTGAAAGGTAGCGTGAGGATTCCCGTTGCGGTCAAGCTCTCACCATTCTTCACTTCCTTCGCCCATTTTGCGCTGCAACTCGACCGGGAAGGGGCCGACGGGCTGGTGCTGTTCAATCGATTCTACGAGGCGGACATCGATGTGCAGGAGCTCCAGGTGACGCGGGCGCTGCATCTGTCGGACTCCTCGGAGCTGCTGCTGCGCTTGCGCGGGATTGCGGCGCTCGCGCCCCGCGTCAAAGGCTCGCTCGCCGTCACCGGGGGAGTGCACACGGCTCTCGATGTGGTGAAAGCCACGATGGCGGGCGCACATGTGACCCAGATGGTGTCGGCGTTGCTCCAGCACGGACCGGAACATCTACGCCAGGTGCGAACCAGTCTCGAAGAGTGGATGGAAGAGAACCAATGGTCCTCCCTGGCGGAAATGCGCGGCAATATGGGCGTGGACAAGGCCCCCAATCCCCAGGCCTACGAGCGGGCGAATTACATGATGATGCTCCAGAGCTGGGAGGAAGCCTAGAGGCGCGGGCCAGCGAAAGAGCATCTCACAGCGGATTCCTCTTATGGTATTAAAACGATATAGCCCAACTCGTAAAAGTGCTCCTCGGGATCGATTCGGCGCGGTTGCGTTGCTGAGGATGGCGAGGCTCTAGACTCACCCCGCCAGCGCGAGCACACTCTGCAAAAGCACATTCGCTCCGCTCGCGCAGTCCTCCCAGGCAGTCAATTCCTTTGGCGAGTGGCTGATGCCGCCAACACTCGGCACGAAAATCATCCCCATGGGCCCCACCGCGGCCATTACTTGCGCATCGTGCACCGCTCCGCTGGGCAGGCTCCTGTGAGATAGCTTCAGATGTTCCGCGGCCCGCTGAATCACGGCTTGCACCTCGGGGCTAGCCAAAGCGGGTTCCGCGTGTTGGGTCTGCGTCAGCACGATTTGCGTATTCGTCTGCTCGCCAATTGCCGCAGCACGCGCTCGGATAGCCTCTCCCAACCGACGCAACTTCTCCGTGGAAAGATCGCGCAGATCGATGCTGAGCCGTACTCTACCGGGAACAACGTTCGAAGCGTTCGGCTCCACTTCCAGGTGGCCCACGGTTCCCACTTGCGGGCCAGGCTCCTGTGTCACGAGCTCCCGCACGGCGAGCGTAAGCCGGGCTGCCGCAATCAATGCATCCTGACGATCGGCCATGGGAGTCGTGCCGGCATGATTCGCCATGCCGGTGACAACGGCATCGTAATGATCCAGTGCCACGATACCTTCGACGATGCCGATGCTGGTACCTGCCTTGTCCAGCGTGCCGCCCTGCTCGATATGCAGTTCCAGGTACGCGTGAAATGCTCCGCTGCGCAACTTGGTCTCGTCCAAACGAGCCGGGTCGCCGCCGATTCGGCGCATGCTCTCACGAAGCGTAAGCCCTCGTGAAATGCCATCCAGCTCGCCGGAACGTAATTTGCCCGCGACCGCGCGGCTGCCGTTGAGAGTGTTGCCGTTGAAGGTGGCTTCTTCACAACTCCACACCACAGCCTCAAGCGGACGCCGCGTGACGACGCCGTTCTCGCCCAACACACGCAGGACCTCGATTGCGGCCAGCGAGCCGAGGTCTCCGTCAAAGTTTCCGCCATCCGGAACCGAATCGATATGGGACCCGAACAAGACGGGCGCAAGCGCGGCATCCGTGCCGGGTTTCCGGACAAAGATATTTCCCGCGGCGTCGATCCGGGCCCTGAGACGCGCCGCTTCGACCAGGCTCAACAGGTGTTTGCGCCCGGCGATGTCGGCATCGGAGTAGCCAATGCGGCTGACGCCATCCGAGAAGCCGCCTCCAGCAGGACGCCCGTGCATGCTGAGCGACTCAATTTGCTGACGCAGGCGCGCGGCGCTGATCTCCAGTTGCGGACCAGCGCGCGCCCCATGCGACCCCGCGAGCAGCGAAATACTCGACAGGAGTTCACGCCGTGTCATTGCTCAGCGCCTCAGTAACACTTTGCCTCACATGATCACGCTACCATACCCCATGCTGACCGCCGAGGAGGCGGCCGAACTGGTTCTCGACGGTGAAACGCTCGCCTTCGGCGGACGGCGATCTCCGAGGCGCTGGCCGGGAAAGCACTCCGCGAGCACCACGCCGGACGTCCCTTTCGCGTCGGCGTTCTTACCGGCGCCTCGACCGGACCCTCGCTCGATGGGGTCCTGGCCGCAGCGGAAGCCATCTCCTTTCGCACTCCCTATCAGTCCGACCCGACGTTGCGCACCCAGATCAACGCCGGGCGGGTCCGCTTCCTCGACATGCACCTGTCGCTGCTGCCGCAGCAGGTGCGCTACGGATTCTTCGGTCCAGTGCAATTGGGCGATTGTCGAGGCTGCCGATCTCACGCAGGCAGGCGGAATTGTTCTGACCTCGGCGGTGGGAGCCGCCAATACCTACCTGAACAAAGCCGAGAAGGTCCTCATCGAGCTGAACGCGCGGCAATCCGCCGGACCTGCTCGGCATGCACGACATCGTTGAGCCTGCCGATCCACCCGTCCGCCAGGAGATCGCGATCTACGATGCCACCGACCGGGCCGGTTCTCCTATTTGCCAGGTCGATCCCAAAACGATCGCCGGCTTTATCCTCACCGATAACCCCAATGAATCGACGCCCTTCGCGCCGGCCACGGAAACGACCGAGAGAATCGGAGCGAACGTCGCCGAGTTTCTCGTTCGGGAGAGCCTCCTGAGACGTGGGCGCGCGCAGTGGTAACGCGCGGTGAATCCGCCGCAATCACCTGAAGAAATTGTGGTCAGTTGGCGCGCCCGGAGAGACTCGAACTCCCGACCTACTGGTTCGAAGCCAGCCGCTCTATCCACCTGAGCTACGGGCGCGCGATGATAGCTTTCTTGAACCTCAGAGAACTTGCGCGATCGGCAAGAATCCCTTCCGACCGGATGATACCAGAACAGCGTCTCGGTGTGCCCGGCGCCTCGGCGTTGTCGTGATGATGTACGGATCATCGCCGATCCAGCCGGACCATGATTAACGGCAGAATCTCTGGTTTACCCAAGCTTATTCTTTGTGGACAGCTTCAGCCTCCCCCCGCAAATGGATGTCTGCTCACGCCACCGCCCGCATGTTGGGCGCAAAGGCCTTCGACGCTACAATATAGGTGTTGCCCGGCACGTAGCTCAGATGGATGGAGCGGTCGCCTCCTAAGCGACAGGTGGCCAGTTCGAGTGCCCCTGCGTGCCATCCTTGATACAACGCGCGGCGGCTTTCGCGCGTCTAGACTTCCGTGAGGTATTTTGCGAACATCGCGATCCTGGCCAATCTGGCGGCGGTCGCCTTTGCCGGCGACACGGCGACGGACCGGGTGCTGAAGCAGCTGGAGAACCGCTACAACAAAGCGGCGACGCTCGAAGTCCGATTTGCCGAGACTTACAGCGGGCCGGGGCGGGCGGCACGGACCGAGGCGGGGGTCCTTTATCTGCGTAAACCGGGGCGAATGAGGTGGGATTACACGTCGCCTGCCGGGAAGCTGTTCGTCTCCGACGGGAAGAACGTGTTTCTTTACCTGCCCAGCTCGAATTACGTCGAGAAGAGGAAGGTCAAGGACACCGAAGACATGCGGGCGCCGCTGGCATTTCTGCTGGGGAAGCTGAACTTCGAGAAAGACTTCCGAAACACGCAGGCGAGGCCGGAAGGCGGAGGGACGCTGATCACGACCGAACCGAAGTCGGATAACCTGCCGTATTCTAAAGTGGAATTCGTTGTGTCGCCCACGTTCGAAATTCGCAAGCTGCGAGTGATGAATCTGGATCAAAGTGTTCTCGAGTTCGTCTTCGAGGCGGAAAAGCTGAACCCGCCGCTCGCGAACACTCTGTTTCAATTCCAGCCGCCGGCGGGCGCCGAAGTGATGGAGGGCGGGGGCGGGGACTAGGTTCCAGGTGTTGGGTTTTAGGTGCTAGGAAAGCAATGTCGGACTGGGTACTGAAATACGCGGACGCGCGCGGGGAGATTCACCAGCAGGTGGCGCAGGCCGCTTCCGAGCAGGAAGTGCGCGACCGTTTCGCGCAGCAGGGATACCTGATTTACTCCATCCGGCCACGCCAGCTGGCGCGCGGGCTCGCCACTGAAGTATCGCTGCTTGGCCGGCGGAAGAAACTCAATCTCGAAAAATTCCTGATCTTCAATCAGCAGTTCGTGACGCTGATCCGTGCGGGGCTGCCGATTTTGAAAGGGCTGGATCTGCTGGCGGACCGGCTCACCGATCCCAAGCTCGGCGCGTACATCAAATCGGTTCGCGATGAAGTGCGCAAGGGTACGCTGCTTTCGGAAGCCTTCCGCATGCAAGGGGTTTTCCCGAAAATCTACACCACGTCGGTGATGGCGGGCGAGAAAAGCGGCAGTTTGGCGGAGGTGCTAGACCGCTACATCGCATATCAGAAACTGGCGCTGGCGGTGCGCAAGAAGATCCTGGTTTCGCTGCTCTATCCGTCGGTCCTGATTTTCCTGGTGCTGTGCCTGATCGTGTTCCTGGTGACGTTTGTGGTGCCGAATTTCGCGCAGCTTTACTCCAGCATGTCGGCGCAACTGCCGGCGATTACGCAGATTCTGATAGCGGTGGGTACCACGGCACGCAGCTACGTGCTGGTATTTTTCGCGGCGCTGGTAGCTGCCGGGTTTGCATTCAGGCTGTGGTCGCGAAAGGAATCGGCCAAAGAAAAGCTGGATGCGGTGAAGATGCGCACGCCGATTCTGGGCGATATCTGGCTGAAGTACCAAGTGGCGCAGTTTTCGCGCGTGCTGAGCACGCTGCTCACGGGCGGCATTCCGCTGGTGCAAGGACTGGAGACGGCGTCGGATTCCCTCGGCACGGCGCTATTGCGGCGCACGCTCATGAAAGCCGGCAAGATGGTGCGCGAAGGGCAGGCGCTCTCGGGTTCGCTG
>JBGPKX010000360.1:0-5763 GCA_041486185.1 Bryobacteraceae bacterium
CGAATGGTAAAAACTTTGGCTTGAAGCACATCGGGTACACCTACCAGGAAGGCGAAGGCGGGATTGCCGACGCATTGGCGCTGGCCGAGCATTTCGCCGATGGCGACAAGATCTGCGTCATTCTGGGCGACAACATCATTCAGGGCACGATTCGCGCCGCCGTGGACCAGTTCCGGCAGCAGCCATCGGGCGCCAGCATTTTACTAAAGAAGGTAAAAGACGCCGAGCGTTTTGGCGTGGCCGAGATCGCGGGTTCTCGCATCGTGAACATCGAGGAGAAACCCAAACGGCCGAAGTCGGATTTTGCGGTGACCGGTATTTACATGTACGATGCCACGGTGTTCGACAAAATCAAGACGCTGGTGCCTTCCGGCCGCGGCGAGCTGGAGATCACCGACGTGAACAACGCCTACATCGGCGAGGGTACGATGAGTTTCTCGTTTCTGGAAGGCTGGTGGACCGACGCGGGCACCTTCGATTCCCTGCTGCGCGCCGGCAACCTGGTGGCGCAGAGCCGCCAGCCGCAGCCTACAGCGCGCGTCCTCGAAAAGGCCAATGTATAAGCATGGCGAGTAAAGCCCCAGCCATTTCGGAGGCACGGCGGATCGCGCGCACATCGGAGTTGGAATTGGTGATTCCGGAGTGCGAAAAGGGCATCGGCTCGCCGATCGCGAAGGTGGATTCCGCGCATCTCATTGAGGGTGTCCGCATTGCGCCGGTCGCACTATGGCCCGACGACCGCGGCTACTTTCTGGAGGTGCAACGCTTGGGACGAGGCCTGGCGGCCAGCTTCCCGGCCGAAACTACGCAGGTGTCCGCGGCGCTCAATTATCCCGGATCGATCAAAGCGTTTCATTATCATCTGCACCAGACCGACTGCTGGACGCCGGTGGCGGGGCTGCTGCAGGTCGCGCTGGTGGACCTACGGGCCGGGTCGGCGACCTATGGAGAGCGCAACACGCTTTTCACCGGCGCACTGCGGCCGTGGCAGATTCTGATTCCGCCGGGGGTCGCCCATGGTTACAAGGTCGTGGGAACGGAGCCGGCGCTGCTGGTATATCTGACCGACAGGTTCTACGATCCGGCCGATGAAGGCCGCGTTCCGTACAATGATCCGCACATCAACTACGATTGGGAGACGCAGCATAAGTAAGTGGCACAGGCATTCCTGCCTGTGCGCTTGTCTCGCTTCAGGAAAAACGCACGGGCAGGAATGCCTGTGCCACCTATGAAACTCCTGATTACAGGCGGCGCGGGATTCATCGGCTCGGCGTTTATCCGGATGATGCTGGGTTCGGCGGAAACGCCGCGCATCGTCAACGTCGATAAGCTCACCTACGCGGGCAATCTGGAAAACCTGGAGTCCATCGCGGCTGATCCGAATCACCGCTTCGTGCAGGGCGATATCTGCGACGCGGCTCTGCTAGATGCACTGATCGCCGAAGAAAAGCCCGACGCGATGGTTCATTTCGCGGCCGAATCGCACGTGGACCGCAGTATTTTGTCCCCAAGCCCCGTGTTCGAAACCAATCTGCGTGGCACCTTCACGCTGCTCGAAGCCGCGCGGGCGCATCATGTCGCGCGATTCATTCACATCTCAACCGACGAAGTTTACGGAAGCCTGGCAGCGCCGCTCGAAGCCGACGAAAACTTCCCGTTGAACTCCAGCAGCCCCTACTCGGCATCAAAAGCCGGCTCGGATCTGCTGGCGCGGTCGTATTTCACCACCTATCGGGTCCCCGTCCTTATCACGCGCGCCTCCAACAACTACGGCCCGTACCAGTTCCCCGAGAAGCTGTTGCCGCTCATGATCTCGAACGCACTCGAGGGCCGGCCCTTGCCGGTCTATGGCGACGGCATGCAGGTGCGCGACTGGCTGCACGTGGACGACCACTGCCGCGCCATCCGCGCTGTGCTGGAAAAAGGCCGCGAAGGCGAAATCTACAACATCGGGGGCAGCCGGGCATTGCCGAACCTCGAAGTCGTGCGGAAGATTCTGGCAGCCACTGGCGCCCCCGAATCGCTCATCCGCTACGTCGAGGACCGGCCCGGACACGATCGCCGTTACGCGCTTTCGAGCGCCAAAATCATGCGCGAAACCGGCTGGGCGGCCCAGATCGGCTTCGAGGATGGGCTGGCCCGCACGGTCGATTGGTACCGCCAGAACGCCGCTTGGGTGGCGCGGGTGAAATCCGGCGAATACCGGAACTACTACGCCCGCAACTACGAACACCGCGAGAGCGAACTTCGCAAGACCGCGGGAGCGCGCTGGCTTCCGAAAGCTTGAACCATGCGCGTGGCTCTGGACGCCACACCACTGGCGCTCTCGACCGGCGGCCTGGCGCGCTATACCGCCGAGTTGAGCTGCGCGCTCGCCGACGGCTTTCCGGCGGACGATTTCGCGCTGCTCAGCGATCAGGCGTTCACGATGCCGGAACAACGGAGAAGAAACCTGCGCCGCGGAGTCGCTCCACGTAACGCTCTCGAGCGCAGATGGTGGCTGTGGGGCGTCCATCGTGCGATGAGGCGCGAGCGCTGCGAGCTGTTTCATGGCACCAACTTTGCGGTGCCCTACTTGCCGCTGCGACCTAGCGTGGTTACAGTACACGATCTATCGCCCTGGATGAATCCCGCCTGGCACCACGCGGCCGATCGCGTGCGCCGCAGGACGCCGCCGCTTCTGGGCATGCGGATCGCGACCATGATCATCACGCCGACCCAAGCCGTGCGAGCACAGGTGATCGAGCGCTTTCGTGTGCCGCCGCCGCGCGTTGTCGCCGTACCGCACGGGGCGTCAGAAGTTTTTCGTCCGGTCGCCCTCCCAGTTGCGACGCCCTATTTTCTTTACGTGGGGGCACTGGAACCGCGCAAGAACCTGCATGAACTGATTGATGCGTGGCGTACCGTGCGTCGCCGGCATTCCGTGGACCTTGTGCTGGCAGGCCGGCGACGCGCGGACTTCGGCGAGCTTCCGCCGGAGCCCGGATTACGGCTTGCCGGCGAGGTTCGCGACGCCGATCTGGCGGGACTCTACTCCGGCGCGCTGGCAATGGTGTACCCTTCGCATTACGAAGGTTTCGGCCTGCCGGTGCTCGAGGCCATGCAGTGTGGCGCCTGTGTGCTCATTTCGAACGATGCGGCCCTGCGCGAGGTGGCAGGTGACGCGGGAGTGAGCCTGGATGGCGGCCACGCATGGGCGGAAGCCATGTGCGCGTTGGCTGAGAATCCGGCGTGGCGGGACCATCAGCGCGCCAAATCGCTGGCTCGCGCCCGCGAGTTTTCATGGGCGCGCACGGCGCAACGGACGCACGACGTCTACGAAGAAGCGTTGCGGCGGTTTTTCTACTGATATGGCACGAGGGCGCGCGCTGTTTCTGGTTCCCGAAGCACCCTACCCTACGCGGGGCGGCGGCGCGATGCGTTCGGCATCCCTGCTGGAGTACCTGGCGCGGTGCTATGACGTGGACGTCATCGTGTTCCGCGAACCCGGCGCACCCGATCCGGCACAGTTGTTTCCAGCGGGAGTGGCGCGCGAGATTTATATCCTCGAGCTGCCCCACCACCGCAAGGACTTGTTTTCCCGCGCCGCGCGCAACACAGGGCGGCTGGCGCGCGGTGTACCGCCGCTCATCGATCGATTTGCAGGATTTGCCGCGGAGATCGCGGGCATCGTGCAGGGCAGGCGATACGATATTGCCGTGGTAGAGCATTTCTGGTGCGCACCTTACCACGAGCAAGTGGCGCCGGTAAGCCGGAAGACGGTGCTGGACCTCCACAACATCGAGTCAGTGCTGCACGCGCGATGCGCGCATACCGAGAGCGGCCCGGAGGCGATGGCGCACAGTATTTTCCACAAGGCGGCGCGCGAACTGGAGGCGCAATGGCTGCCGCGCTACGACTATTTATTAACGCCATCGCAGACAGACGCGCAATTCGCGCGGGAGATTTCACCGACCTCCGAGGTTATGGTTTATCCAAACGCCATTCCGCTGGCCGCCTGGCCGGACGTACCGGAGCTTGACATCGTGGCGTTCTCCGGCAATTTGGCGTATCATCCGAATATTTCAGCGGTGCGATTCTTCCACGGCGAGATCTGGCCGCTGCTACGCGCGCGCTGGCCGGAGCTCGGCTGGAGGCTTATCGGCAAAAATCCGGGCGCTGTACAAAAACATACGAACGGCGATGCCCGCATCCAGGTGTCGGGTCCGGTCGAAGACGCAATTCGAGAACTGGCGGCGGCAAAAGTCGTGGTGGTCCCGCTGCTGGCCGGAAGCGGCACGCGGTTCAAGGTGATCGAGGCCTGGGCCGCCGGGCGCGCGGTGGTTACCACCAGCATCGGGGCGGAAGGATTGCCGGCAAGGCACGGGGAGAACCTGCTCATCGCCGATGATGCGCGGAGTTTCGCCGATGCGGTATCGCTTTTGTTAACTTCTCGTAATCTCCGTGCCAAACTGGGCGTAACGGGCCGGGCATTATTTGAGTCAGAGTTTACATGGGAAAGTGCGTGGCAAAAACTGGACTTATGAGAAACTGGCAGATGGAAGACCTGTTCATATCGCTATACTGGTAAGGTCGAATGCGCTTCGCTGTTGACGCCCATGCGATAGGCCGTCATCTCACCGGAAATGAAGTGTACGTTCGAAGTCTTTTGAACGGCTTCGCGGACCTCGACCGGGAATCGGAATTCATCACGTATCTCTCGATGGACGACGCCGAATCCTGGGTGCCGTCACGTTTTCCGGTGCGACGTATCGCGGGCAATCCGTTCATCCGTCTGGGGTGCGATTTCGCTCTCAAGCTGCGGCGGGACCGCCCGCAGCTTCTGCACGTGCAATATACCGCGCCGCTGGCCTGTCCTGTGCCGGTGGTGGTGAGCGTGCACGATGTCAGCTTTCTCGAACACCCGGACTATTTCCCGTTCTACCGGTCGTTGCAATTGCGTTTGACGGTGCGCCGGACCATTCATCGGGCCGCCCGTATTCTCACGGGGAGCGAATTCTCCCGCGATTCGATCGCGCGCGCCTACAATCTCGATCCGGACCGGATCGCCGTGGTACACAATGCCGCCGCCGACTGTTTCCATCAGGTGCGGCGGGAAGCCGCGCAGGCCCTTGTGCGGGAGCGATTCGAGATGGCGGCGCCGTTCATCCTGTCAGTGGGCGACCTGCAGCCTCGCAAGAATCATGTGGGATTGATCGAGGCCTTCGCCGGCCTGATTCACGCCAATCCCCACCTGCCGCATGAGCTGGTGCTGGCCGGAAAGGAAACCTGGTTCGCCCGCCGCGTGCGCGACGCCGCCAGGAACTCCGGTATAGCGGACCGGATCCGGTTTCTTGGCTTCGTGTCGGATGACGATCTGCTGCACCTCTACAACGCCTGCGAGCTGTTCTGCTTCCCATCGTTCTACGAAGGTTTCGGTCTTCCCGTGCTGGAGGCCATGGCATGCGGTGCTGCGGTGGCGTGCTCCAACACGTCGGCCATTCCCGAGGTGGCGGACGGAGCTGCGCTTTTGTTTAATCCATACAATGCGGACGAGATCACGCGGGCCATGCTGGACCTGATTCTGCTCCCGGAGCTGCGCACGCGCATGGGCCGCCTGGGGTCGCAGCGCGCCACCCACTTTAGCTGGCGGAAGACGGCGCACGAGACGCTGGGGGTCTATTACAACGTGCTCGATCAGCGCCAGCCGGCAAGGAGCAGGGTGGTACCTGCATCTCTTCCCCAACAATGATCTCCCCAACGATGATCTCCCCAACGATGATC
>JBGPKX010000361.1:0-5734 GCA_041486185.1 Bryobacteraceae bacterium
CAATCCGGCCGCCCCGGCCGACACGGCTTCGCGGCCCAACCCGATCGCGCCCTCGAGCGTCGAATGTCCCACGCCTACCAGCAGGGGCACACGACTGCGCTTCACGGCGAGTTGCACCAGCCGTACCCGATCTTCAAAGGTGAGGTGCAGGAACTCGCCCGTGGAGCCGAGCAGGGCGATGCCATTCACGCCATTCGTGGCCAGGAAGTCCACGAGTTCGAGCATGGCGGCGACATCGGCCTCGCAGCCGCCTTTGCGGTGCGGAGTGACGGCGGCCACGTAGACGCCAGTGATAGTAGTGTCTGGATTCATTCGCAGGCCGAGGTCAGCGCAGTAGAGGCGTCAGCACGATGTTGCGGAACTCCACCGGCCCGTGATCACCCTGGAGGATGACCGGTCCGGGCTTTCCTTCGTCGGCATTACCCGCGATCGCCGTGAGTCCTTCGATCTCCTGCTTGTCGATGACCTTTTGGTCGTTGAGCACTACCGTGACCTGGCGGCCTATGAGCCGGATGTCGTAGCTCTGCCACTCGCCCGCGGGCTTGCTGGCATTTACCGCCGGGGCAATGCGGCTATAGAGCGCGCCGTTTGAATGCTTGTTAGGCGTCTTGCCATGGTCTTCCAGAATTTGCACTTCATAGCGGCCACGCAGGCCGATCCCACTGTTGCTATCTTTCCCTACGCGATACTCCACGTGTAGTTTGAAATTCCAGAAAGTCTGATCTGACACGAGATTGTTGGCGCCGGCGGCGTTGGCCATGGCGCCATCTTTCACGTTCCAACCAAGCGCCAGGTTGGGGACCAGACCGTGCCAGCCGGAGAGGTCTTTATGGTTGAACAACTCCACCGGCGTGCCGTCGCGCCACGTGCCATCGTCCTTTTCCGTAACCACTGGGGCGCGCACGCCCATCCACTTCAAGATTTCGCCGTCGGATGAGCGCCGGACGCCGAACAACTTGCCGTCGCCGGTGTAGCGCGCGTTGTACTCGAGGTGCATCGGCTTGCCGCTGCGATGGTCTTGGTAATCGAAGCTAAAGCGGAGCTCTCCATTCTGGATGGCAAGCTGTGGAATGTCATTCATATCGCCGCCGGGAAAACCGACAAGGCGTCCTTTCAGCGCGGGCGTTCCGGCGCCCGTGACTTCGAGCCACCACGCTCGCGCGCGCGATTCATGCGGGACCGTGATGTCCCAGCGGCCGTTGAATTGCGCGTCATCGGCCTGTAGTGCAATGGCGGCAAACGCCAGCAGTGCAAGTTTGCGCATAGAACTAAGGTAGGACACGCATTCGTGCCTGTCCATTGTGCATGAAAGGAGAATGGACCGGCAAGAATGCTCGCCCTACCTCAATGCAGCGAGCTCCTGAAGGTTGAGCCGGCCGGTGTAAATCGCCATGCCGAGCGCGGCATGCACATTCATCGCGAGAAGCTGGCGGACTTCGTCGAGAGAGGTGATGCCGCCCGCGGCGGTAATGTCGTGCTTCGTCGTTGCACGCAGGCGCCGGAACCAATCAAGATCGGTTCCCTGCATCATGCCTTCTTTGTCAACGTAGGTGCAGAGAAATCCCGAGCAGTACGGCTCCAGTTGTCCGAGCACCTCTTCCGCGGTGAGCCGGGTCGACTCGCGCCAGCCCTTCACGACGATCCGGCCGTTCTTGGAATCGAGTGCGATGATGAGCCGCTCGGGACCGATCGCGCCTGCGACCGTCCGCAAGAAATCTTCATTCACGCCGTCCACGCGAAAAGCCGCTGTGCCCACAATGACTCTATGCGCGCCCTGCTCGATGAGCGCCTGCGCACGTTCGACCGAACGCACGCCTCCTCCCGCGCGCACCACTGCGCGTGATGCGACCAGACGCACCAACTCGTCGTTTGAACCACGACCCATGGCGGCATCGAGATCGATCACCTGAATCTCGGGAAAAGCCTTGAACTTCTGGAGCATCACGAGCGGCCCATCGGCTTCGAGCGCTTTCTCGCGTCCCTGCACGAGCTGCACGACCTTTCCATCCATCAGATCGATGCAGGGGATGATCATTTGCGAACCGGAATCCCATGCCGGTCAAGATGCTCTTTGAGTTCGCCGATAGTGTAGGTCCCGAAGTGAAAGACGGAGGCAGCGAGTGCGGCGTCGGCTTCGCCCTCGGTGAGCACGCGCAGAAAATCGTCAGGTTGGCCCGCGCCGCCGGACGCGATCACCGGAATGTGCGTGGCATGGGAAACGGCCTTGGTGAGAGCGCAATCGAAGCCTTGCTGTACGCCGTCTGTATCCATGGAAGTGAGCAGAATCTCGCCCGCGCCCAGCGCTTCGCCGCGCGCCGCCCATTCGACCGCGTCGATGCCTTCGTCATCGCGCCCGCCACGTGTGTAGACGTTCCAGGCTCCCGGCGAGCGCCGCCGCGCGTCAATGGCCAGCACCACAGCCTGCGCGCCAAATTCGTTACTCAACTCGGTGATCAGCTCGGGGCGGCGCACGGCAGCCGTGTTCACCGAAACTTTGTCGGCTCCCGACATGAGAATACGGCGGGCATCGGCTACCGACCGAATCCCTCCGCCCACCGCCAAGGGGATGAAAACTTTGCGCGCAGTACGCGCGACAACATCGGCCATGATGTTGCGATCGTCGCTCGATGCCGTAATGTCGAGGAACACCAGCTCGTCGGCGCCCTCGCGATTGTAACGGTCGGCCAACTCGACCGGATCGCCGGCATCGCGCAGATTGACGAAGTTGATGCCCTTGACCACGCGGCCGCCGGTGACATCGAGACACGGGATAATGCGCTTCGCCAGCACTCGTTACAGCTCCACAAAATTCTTCACGATGCGCAGCCCCACGGGCCCGGACTTCTCCGGATGAAACTGCACGCCGAAAATATTGCCGGTGTCGAGTACCGCGGTGTAGGGCAGGCAGTAATTGCAGGTGGCCGCGGTGACCGGAGTTTCGGGAACGTAGTAGCTGTGCGCGAAGTAAACGTACGGTTGCGGATCGAGCTTGGCTAGCAGACGCGAGGGTGTGCGCGGCTCCAGCTCGTTCCAACCCATGTGGGGCACGCGCGCGCCTTGCGGGAAGCGGCGGACGACTCCTTCGAAAATCCCGAGACCGCGAACCTCCGGCGCTTCTTCGCTCGAAGTGAACAGCGCCTGCAAGCCGAGGCAAATGCCGAGAAACGGCACTCCACCGTCAATGCACTCGATGAGCGCCGGGCGCACCGCCAGCGTGTCCAGCGCGCGCATCATCTGGCCGAAATGACCCACACCCGGTAGAATGATTTTCGAGGCCTTACGCAAACCGCCGGCATCGCGCACCAGGGTATAGCTGGCGCCAATCTCGCCGAGCGTGTTCTCGACCGACCGCAAGTTGCCGGCGCCGTAATCGAAGATGGCGATCATAGCAGCCCTTTCGTCGACGGCAACTGGTCCCGCAGGCGCTTGTCGGTGGAGCAAGCGTACTTCATAGCGCGCGCGAAGCATTTGAAGATGGCTTCGATCTTGTGGTGATTCGAGCGCCCGTACACAACCTTCGCGTGCAGATTGGCGCCCGCGTGATTGACGAAACCGCCGAAGAAGTCCTCCACCAGCTCGGTCTGCAGGTCGCCTACTAGCCGCACGCGTACCAGATCCTTGTACACGAGCGCAGGCCGTCCTCCTAAATCGAGCGCCACCACGGCCAGCGTTTCATCCATGGGCAGCACGAAATAGCCGGCACGGTTGATGCCGCGCCGGTCCCCGAGCGCCTTGGAAAACAATTGGCCCAGCACGATGCCCACATCCTCGACGGTGTGATGCTGGTCGACATCCAAATCGCCCGTTGCCTGCAGCTTCAGATCGAAGCCTCCATGCTTCGTGAAAAGCTCGAGCATGTGATCGAAGAAACGGATGCCGGTGGAGACTTCGTAGCGCCCGCGGCCTTCGATGGCCAAGCGCCCGCGAATCTGCGTCTCTTTGGTGTTGCGCTCGATGGATGACGTTCTCATGCGAGCACCACCCGCTCGAGCTGATTAATGTCGTCCAGAATGGCGACGGCTTTTTCGGCCTGGAGGACCTTAACCAGCTCGGCGTAGCGCGGATTCGACGGCGCCGCGATGCCGATGAACGGTACGCTGGCTTCACGGGCGCAGCGCGCGTCATCCACTGTATCGCCGATATACCAGTGCTGTTTTGGCCGGCACTCGTCGCGGATCTTCAGCAAGCCTTCGGGAGCCGGTTTAGGCCGCATGACGTCGTCGGCGCCGATAATGGGCGCGAAGCGCAGATGAGGCGCGCAGCGCTTTAACGTCAGCTCGGCTTCCCAGCGCAGCCGGCCAGTGAAGACGGCCAGTCGAAAACTTTCCGCGAGCCTCTCGAACATGCCATCCTGTGCGATCCACCGCTCGCGTAGAATCAGCCCGTCCGATCCATTGCCATGAAAAATCGCATTGAAATAATCCACAATGGCCTGGTAGGCCACCTCCACCCCTGCGTCGCTGATCAGCCGATGAGAAAGCGCCCAATCGTCGTTCCAGCCACCACGGTTTTTCCAATCCTGAATCTCTTCGCGGCCGATGCGCCGGCCGGTGAAGTGTTCCACGGTGCGCTGGATGGTCTCCCGGTAAGATTCGTTGACGTCCACCAGCACGCCGTCCATATCGAAAACCAGCAGTTGATCGCTCACCAGATCTCCTCGAGCGCAGTCAGCAGGCGGCGGGTCTGCTCGCGCGTGCCGGCGGTCATGCGGACGTGGCCGGGGACCTCATAGCTTCTGTCGCGCACCAGAATGCCCCGGCTGCGCAACGTATCGCGTATTTCAATGGCGCGTTTGCCCAGATTCGCCAGCACGAAATTCGCCGAGCTCGGCACATAGGTAATGCCCAGTCTTTCGAGGCCCACGCACAGGAGCTCGCGGGCGGCCAGCACCTCGGTTACGTAATTTTCAATATAGGCGCGGTCACGGACGGCTTCCTCGACAGCCAGCGCCGCCATGGCGTTCACGCTGTACGGCGATTGTGCTTTATGCAGAAATGCGATATTGGCCGGATGCGAAAACACACAGCCAACGCGCATGGCGGCCATCCCAAATACTTTCGAAAAGGTGCGGCTTACGAACAAATTAGGCACTCGATCCATGAGCGGCATCGCGGTAATTCCGCAGAATTCGTAATAGGCTTCGTCGATCAGCACAACCGCTCGCCGCGCGCGCTTCAGAATTCGCTCGATGCCGTGGAGTTGCACGGCGGTGCCCGTCGGGTTGTTTGGATTGGCGATCACTACGGCGCGCGTCCCGGGCGTGATGGCGTCGAGCAACTCCTCGAGCGGAAAGTCCATCAGCGGCAGCCGGTAGTCGACCTCGCGGATGGCGGCGCCTGCCACGGACGCGTAAAAGCGGTACATGGCGTACGCCGGCCGCAGCAATACCACCTGGTCGCCGGCATTCACGTACGTGTTGATAAACACCTGAATGGCTTCGTCGGTGCCATTGGTGAGCAGCAATTGCTCCCGTGGCACTTGAAAGAATTCACTCAGCGCGCGCTTCGCCTCGCCGTACTCGGGGTACACCGCGAGGCCACCCGCACTCAAGCGATTGCGTAGAAACTCGATGACGCGCGGCGAGCAGCCAACGGTGTTCTCGTTGAAATCCAGGCGCAGTTTGCCTTCGCGGCCGGCGGTTGGCGGCGAATATGGCGCCATCTTCAACACCGCCTCGCGCGGCCGCACGATGCCCTTCGGAATTCTTGCTGGTCTGGGGCTAGCCACCGCTGCG
>JBGPKX010000362.1:0-5706 GCA_041486185.1 Bryobacteraceae bacterium
CTTCTGGGCGTATGTGAGAGCCTCATCCGGCCGGTTGCCGTACTCGGCGAGATCGTATGCCAGATTATTTAGGGCGATCACGTTGGTGGGTTGCATCTCTACCAGCTTCCGGTAACTTTCGATGGCTGCGGCCTTGTTTCCACGCAGGTCCTCGATACCTGCGAGCAGTAACCGGGCAGGGCCGTTCTGGGGATTTTCAGCGAGAACGCGCGATAGAGTCTTGGTAGCTTCGTCAACGTGTCCTTCAGCCGCATCCAATTGCGCCAGCGAAATATCGGCCAGTGTGAATTTGGGATTGGCTCCTTTAGCGGCCAGCAACGCTTTCCGCGCCTCCGGGCGCTGGTTGTTGGCGATCAACAGTTCCGCCAGGAACTGCTGCACGGGAGCGGATGCGGGGTGCTGCGAGGCGTACTGCTGCACCGTGCGAACGGCAGTGGCCGTATCCTTTTGCGCGGCATAGCTCGCCACAATCAAGCGCAGAGCGCGCAGATCTTCAGGGCTCCGATTGAGCGCTTCCACTAAAGACACCCGGGCCGAGGAATAGTCTTTGTGCCCGAGCTTAAGAAAGGCATCCTGCAACAGCAGTTCCGGTGACCGGACAGCCGCCAACCCGCGGTCTACCTCCTTGCGAACTTCATCGGTCTGATTCAGAGCCAGCAGCGCCCAGTTCCGCTCGATCAGAAACGCCAGGTTGTTGCGCTGAGCCTGCGCCTCCTTAGCATCCATCAGACCGAGCGCCGACTGTGCTGCACCGGAAGCGATCAGCACCTGAGCAAGCTGAACACGCGCCGGCAGAAAATAGGGCCGCAGACGCAAAGCCTCCTCCAGTTCCTGGCGCTGGCTGGCGGCCGCGCCGTGGATCTGATGCACTCTGGCCATCAGGTAGTGCGCCTCCGCGGAGTCGGAGCGGGCGTGCAGCGCCTGGGTCAAGTCCTTCTGAGCCGGATCGACCCTCCCATTCATCAAATAGACGGCGCTGCGCTGGACCAGCGCCTCGAAGTCTTTGTGGTTCTTCTCCAACGCCGCCGTGAGCAACTTCTCCGCATCCGCGTTCTTCTTCGTTCGTAAGTATTCCCTGACTAAGGCTGTACGCACAGCGCGATCGTCGGGATACCGTCGGCTTAGCCGCTCCGCTTCCGTGATGGCCTCATTGTGTTTTCCCCGCGCCGCGAGAAACTCCAAGTGATAAGTCCGGAACTGCTGCTCGGGGAGCGCTGAAAGGCGCGCATAGGTCTGGTCGGCCTGGTCCAGCTTGCCGGTGCGGGTTTGCAGCACCGCCAGGCTCAGCAGCGCCGCGCCGCTCTTGGGATCGATCTCGGCGGCACGGCGAAACTGTGCTTCGGCGTCCGCAGTCCTGTTCGTGGTGAAGTACAACTGGCCTAGGGCCAGGAAGGCGTTGGCCGAGGGGGGCTGCTGGGCGGCGACTTTCTTTAATACCTGCTCGGCGCCGGCCACATCGTTGTGATTCCGTTTGACGTTCGCCAATGAAACAGCAGAGGTCAAGTCGCTCGGAAACTTGGCAAAGGCCTCTTCCAGATGTTTCTCCGCATCCTGCGGATCGCCCAGTTTCCATTCGGTGGCGGCCAGGGTATCGAGAATCTCCGCGCTGCTCTGCCCGGCGCTGATGATGTCGCGAATTTTATGCTGCGCCTCTTCGACGGTCTCTTTCTTGCTGCTGGCAGCCATTAGCTCGGCAAGCTTGAGCTGAGCCTGGTGGTGTTTGGAATCGAGCTGGACCGCTTTTTTGAGACTGTTGAAGGCCGTCTGGTAGTCGCGTTGGGCGAGATAGGCAAGGGCAAGTTGGTAGTGCGCCTCCGCATCCCGTGGCTTAACCTGTGTCGCGTTGCGGAACTGGATGATGGCTCGCAGATAGTCCTTCTTCTCCATCATCAGCTTGCCGGATTTCAGATATCGGGCCTCCCTCGCTTCTGGCGAGCAACCCGAAGTGACAAGGCCCGCAATCAGCACTACGCAAGCCAGGGCCTCGAAACGCCTGCGACAGACACCCGGCACGCGCGCGCAGGCTGGCGCCGCGGAACTCCCATCCCTGTTTCGCTCCATCATGGCATTATCCATATAACACATTCCTCATTTGACCGAAAGAGTTAGGGATTAACCCCGACCGACAGCCCCTTGCCTTTGGTCTTCGTCTGATCTTCATCGCGGAGGGCACACGCTCCCGTGTCAGACGTCTTATGGCTCGATTGAGAACCTGTGCACGCCTGTTTCCATTGTTGGGACCCGTGCTGATATGCCTTGTGGAGGCGGTTTGACGCCAGAACTCGGCAAAAGCCTCCTTTTTGGAGGTAAGGTTGCCTTCATTGTGGCCCCGCCGGACGCGGTGCCGTGCACCATCTTTTTGCACATTCTGCGAATGTTTTTCGTTCGGACGCGATGTATCGGAACTAGGCCCGGGCCTGGAAATTCAAGCCGGCCGGGGCCGGCCCTGAGATTTTGACCCTATCGTCGATTAATAACTCTCTGCCGCGCTAGACCACCGTCAAGACGGATCCACTCCTGCGAAATGATGCTGAGCGCGCTCCATCTGTCGATTTCCGCTCTACTTGACCGCAATGGACACGAGATTACTCTGATTCGCCCCGCCGATCAGCGCCCGTACGGACATCGTGTTTCCAAGCAGACCGCTCGTCGGGATCTTGATATTTATCTGCCAGACGCCAACCAACCCCGGCGCCAGCCCGGAGTACTGAATTTCGGCAAGCTGAGCGCCCCCTCCGGAAGCTCCCAGGGCCACGCAGACAGCAGGCTGTTTGGTCAGGCACGTGGTCGCATCCGAAGTAGGAGCAGCCAGAGTTCGATCCTGCGCAAGTGGCGCCGGCTGGCCATCCGCCACGGGGTTCCGTACAGGGCCTTGTCCGGTGCCGAATAACTGCACGACGGTGCCGCGTGCGGCGGGGTTTGCCGGTCCGTTGATGCTGCCGTCCTGGTTTCTCGCGGCCGCTAGTCCGCTGCCGTTCTGGTCGTGGGTGAAGAAGCCCGGTGCGTAGGCACCCACCAGAACAGTGGCACCCGCCAACAGCTCTCCTGTATCGGCGGTTCTGACAGCGATGCGCTGCAATCCCACTGGGGCCTTATACGGAAAGACCAGATTGATCTGCCGCGGCGAGACGTAGTAGAGCGGCGCCGGCAACTGGTCGTTAACCACCAACTGGCTGCCGCCGAGCGACAGCGGCAGCGCCGCTGACCTGGCCAGTTGCGTGGCCGTGGAAAGCCCCGATCCATAGAGCGTACACCAGGCTCCCTGGCCGACCGGAACGGTAGCCTGAAATGTGGCGCCATTGACGATCGCCACCGGCTTCAAGAAATGCACCACGCGGTTGTTGCCCATATCGCCCACGTACAGGGTATCTTTGCGGTCGAGGAGTATTCCGGCTGGAGAATAGAGCCCGTCAGGAGTGGCCAAACCGTCCGGGGTATCCCAGTTGGGTGCGCTGCCGCCGAGACCCTGCTGGCCCATGGCCAGGTAAGCGGCGCCGCCACTGTGAGGTAACGACGCGAGCGAAGGGTAGACCACGACGCGGTTGTTTTGGCCATCGGAAACGAAGATGTTGCCCGCGCTGTCGACTGCCACGTCGAGGGGCGCGTTCAGCCCCATCGTGCCCCCGCCCGATGAGGCGCCCGCGAAGGTACCCTGCCCGATGACGGTAGACGCAGCCAGTCCGGCCGCTGCTGGAGCGGTACTCGTCTTGGGATATACCACCACGCGATTGGCCCCGGCGTCGGCGACGTACAAATTGTAGGCCGCATCCACGTAAAGTCCTTGCGGCGTTGTCAGGGTTTGCGCGGAAACCGCGTTGAGTGTGGAGGAGGAATTGAAGCTGGATTGGCCATAGACGCGCATCGCGCTGGCTCCGGTCGGCGCTCCGCTGGCAAATTCCAACACGCGGTTGTTACCGCTATCGGCGACGAACAGGTGTCCATTGGGCCCGATGGCGAGCCCAGCGGGCGCGTGTAGTGAGTCGGCGCCGACGGTGGCTGGGACAGAGGTAGCGAAATCCTTCTGGCCGAGGACGGCATCTGGAGTCACGCGTCCGGATTGATCCACAGGGCGCGGATAGCGGAGGACCCGGTTGTTGCCGGAGTCGGCCACGAACAACGTGCCGTCCGCGGCTATGGCGATCCCCTTGGGCGCAAAGAGGCCGGTAGGCGAGGGCGTCGCTGCGCCTCCGGTGTCGGCATTCGGGAATGCGCTGGTCAGAGTGGGCTGGCCGACGACCATGTCCGCCGCATCCCCAGTGCGAAAGTGAGCGGCGTCCTTCCACACCAGCACGCGGTGGTTGCTAGTGTCGGAGACATAGAGCGCGAACGGAGCGCGGGAATAGTCGATGGCCATCTTATAAACGGCGTTGATACTGCCTGGCTTGATCTGGTTTGCGCCGTTGCCCGCGAAATCGGTCTGCCCGAGAACGCGCGTAGCCGCGGTGGAGGCGGACGGAAAGGCGAGAACCCGGTTGTTGGCGGAGTCGGCAACAAGCAGGTTGCCCAGCGCGTCGACGGCCAGAGCGCCGGCGCCGAATAGAGAAGTGGCGGAGGCCTCGGGGAACGCGCCCGTATTTGCCGTGGAGGTCGTAAAGTTCGGCTGGCCCAGAACCCGAGTGGCCGCTGCACCCGAGGCCGCGCCGGCAGCGAACACCAGAACGCGATTGTCGAAGGGAGCCGCAACGTACAAACTCCCCGCTGCATCCAGCGCAACGCCCGTGGGCCCTACCAGGGAAGAAGCCGTTGGCGTCTGGGGCGCGCCCCGCGTCGTGAATTTCGATTGCCCATACACGATCTGGGCAACGGAAGTGGAGGTAACCGGCGCGAGGAACACGAGCACGCGGGTATTCAGAAAATCGGCTACGTACAGATTGTCTTTTGCGTCGAAAGCCAGACCGATCGGCTGGTTAAAGCCCGATGCTGAAGTCGCGCCTCCGCGGTCCGGATTGCCGGAATGGAAATCAGGTTGCCCCAGAACCAGATCCGCTGCCGGGTTGGGCGTGTTCAAAACCGCCGCTGGAAAGCGCAGCAGGCGGTGGTTTCCGGCGTCTGCAACCCAGAGGTTGCCTTGCCCGTCCCAAGCCACTCCACGCGGCCCGTTCATGCTATGCTCCGTGATCCCGCCCGAGTTGGGGCCGAAGGTATTGAAGTCGGGCTGGCCAAAGACCGCGTCCGGCTCCACGCCACCGGGGTGGGCGGCTGGCTTGGGAAACCGGAGTACCCGGTTATCGCCAAGATCGGCCACATACAGGTTCCCGGTCGCCGCATCCACGGCAACACTCCAGGGAAAGCTGAGTCCCTTGGCTCCGGTGCCGTGTTGGCCGGATTGCTGCGATGTGGGCTGTCCGAGCACCTGCGGGTCTCCCGTGGCGCCCCAAATCAATACCCGGTGATTCGACGTGTCGGCCACGTACACGAAGCCATCACGGTCCACTGCCACGCTCTGCGGCAGATTGAGGCTGCCGGCTCCCACCATATTGAGGCCGTTCAGCCGCAAGTCCGGCTGGCCCAGCGCGCGGTAAGCCGAGAGGGATAATTGCGCCTGGCTGGCGGCGCACGGTGGCACCACCAAAGCTGCGGTAAGCGAGGCCAGTAAGCAGTGGCGCCCCAACTTTCTCCAGGCAATCTGTGGCATTTATGAGCTTTCCGTTAGCAGTGACTGGCTGACGAGCTAAGCAGAGTTAGGCGTTTGCACCTTTCGTTCCA
>JBGPKX010000363.1:0-5695 GCA_041486185.1 Bryobacteraceae bacterium
CGCGCAAGTGGCTCAAGCGCTTGGATTCCTCCGGCATTTCGCGCTGGCAGATGGCGCAGGCTTCGCCCATCCCCGCAATGCCCGGAACATTCAGCGTTCCCGAACGCATGCCGCGCTCGTGGCCGCCGCCGTCCATTTGCGCGGTGATCTGCACGCGCGGGCTCTTGCGCCGCACGTACAGCGCGCCCACGCCCTTGGGGCCGTATATTTTGTGCGCGCTCATCGACATCAGGTCGATATTGTCCTGGATCATGTTCACCGGGATCTTGCCCACCGCCTGCACGCCGTCGGTGTGGAACAGCACGCCCTTTTCGTGGGCGATCTTGCCGATCTCGCGCACCGGCTGCACCACGCCGATTTCGTTATTGGCGTACATCAGGGTGATGAGGATGGTCTTGTCCGTGATGGTGTCGCGGAGCATGTCCAGATCCACCAGCCCATCGCCCTTTACCGGCATGTAGGTCACGCGGTAGCCGTGCTTCTCGAGCTTCTTGCACGTGTCGAGCACGGCCTTGTGCTCGGTGGCGGCGGTGATGATGTGGTTGCCTTTTTCGGCGTACATCTCGGCCACGCCCTTGATCGCCAGGTTGTCGGATTCGGTGGCGCCGCTGGTGAAAATGATCTCCTTGGAGGTCGCGCCGATCAGATCCGCGATTTGCTTGCGCGCATTATCGACGGCCTTTTCCGCTTCCCAGCCGAAGCTGTGGTTGCGGCTGGCCGCATTGCCGAATTTCGTAGTGAAGTAGGGCAGCATGGCATCGACTACCCGGGGATCGGTCGCCGTGGTCGCGTGATTATCAAAATAAATTGGCGTCTTCATAACCTTCCCTCATAGAACGTGTAAGGACTCGAGCCCCTCCGTCAGAAATGGCGTCTTGCCGCCGCTCTCGGGGCCGCACAAACTGCCGTCGCCCGCCATATCCGAGATCGTGATCCGGTTGAGCAGTTCGACGATGGCTTCGTGCACCTTGCGCAGCGGCTCGCGCACCGTGCATTTTTCTGATTGATCGCAGTGTCCGTGCGCCGTGAAGCACGTGGTCAAAATGATGGGCCCGTCGATCGCATGAATCACTTCGAGCGCGCTGATCTTTTTCGGATGCCGGGCGAGTTTGTAGCCGCCGCTCGAGCCGGACAGGGAAACCAGCAGGCCCGATTTGGTCAGCTTCTGGAGAATCTTCGCCAGCAAAGGCAGGGGAATACCGTAGGCGTCCGCGATTTCCTTGGCGCTCGCCGTTGCTCCCTGCTGGCCCGAAACCGCCAAATGCTTGAGGGCAATCAGGCCGTAGTCCGCCTTTTTGGTTAGCTTCAACATTCGATGTACGACTGATTCAGTCCAAGATCAGTATACTAGCAAATCTCTATGCTGGTCAACCAGTTAAATTACGACCGGAACTGTCGTATATACAACCCCCGAACAGAGACAGGACGTAATCTCGGGCCGAATGGCTGAATCCGGCCAGCGAACGGCGATTCAAGAGGGGACCGCAGGGGGAAAAGAGCCAATTTTTGGTCGAGTTTCCCCAAAGGTTGCAATATCCGGCAGGGCGCCACACTTGTTAACCAATGATTTAACGTGCCTGTAGAGGTTGGTAACTGGATTGCCCATACCGTCGGTATACTATCGTGTCACTTGTTTGGATGCCAGCCTCGGACCAGGAAAATTCGCGCAACGCGTGTCCGGACTCCATTTGCGAAGAATACCGGCCCGCCGCCATTCCTCGATCCCCTTTAGATCTTGCACTGGCAGCAGACGGCGAGGCGCTCCCCGTGAAAATCTTCCGGCTGGCATCGCGCCTGTGTGGATTCATCTTTTCCAAGCTTGGATGACCGGAATCCGCCAGGGTTTCAAACACGCGGTGACAGACGTCGTATATTATTCACATTGATTGAAGCGCTGCCGGGGTTGCGCCCTCCGAAATAGAAGAAAATTCGAAGGTATTGGTGGTGTAATGCGTCTCCGTTGAATCCTCTGGAATTCACGCGAAAAGGATTGCGGTCCGGGCGTGTGAAGGCTCAGGTGATATCGTTGTGCCGGGAGAATAGCCTCGCTTATTTAGTCCGGACGCTTGACCTTCCAGAAACTTCACTCGCCGGCCTCATCAGGCCTCTGTTTGAGCTCGACAGTCCGGCGGGCTACTTTCGTGAGGCTCCTCAGAGTATGCACAATCTAACCTTCCAGAAGCTGCTTGGCATTTCCGTGGTTGCCTCCTTATGCGTTTCGCCGCTCATTGCCCAGGTAGTCGCGAACGGGGTGACCGCCACCGCATCATCTGCCTGGGATTTTTCCGCCGCCGCCAGTCTCAAGGTTCCTACAAGCGGTGGAGCGGCTCCCACCATTGATGGCCTGGTCTCGTTCGACTCGATCGCGCACAATTTGGTATGGGGATCAAACGGTGTCAGTAGAACGGCGGCTGCAAGATCCGGCGCTACGGTTGCCGGTGATTGCGCTAAATGGGATGCGAGTGGAAACCTGGTCGATAGCGGCGGCGCGTGCGGTACCGGCGGCGGTTCGGTAACCGGAACCAGCCCAATCGTGTCATCCGGCGGTTCTGCTATCTCTTGCCCGACGTGCGTTACGTCAGCCGCGGCTCTCACCAATTTGAACTTGGTCGCCGGCGCGGGTTCGCAGGCCTCCAAGGTCACGAACATAACGACCGACGCAGGCTTGAACAGCCTGAATGTTCCCGGCGCGATCAACACTGGAACAGGCGCTGGTTCGCCCCATGGCAAGCTCGCCTTGCAAGAGCTGCTGGCCAACGGCAGCGCGACTATGGGATGGGAATCTCAAGATGCCATCACCACCTCGTTATCCCTGCAGTTCCCCGATGCCAGCCCGGCAGCCAATCAGTTCATGCTGTTTCCCGCTCCAACGGCTGGCATTTCACAGTGGACCTGGACCACGTTCAGTTCGACCAATCTGACGGATACCGCAAGCCTCATCCGCAACACGACAACGGCCGCCGGCGATGTGAGCGGCACTTTTCCGAGTCTCACCGTAACCAAAGTGAACGGCACCAGCTACCCGGCGGGAGGAGCCCTGGCCGTCAATAGCGTCCCAGTGGTGACCGGCGTAAACGCCGTGACATACCAATCCTTACCCAACGCGGCCCTGGCGAATAGCAGCATTACGATCACGGCGTCGGTGCCACTAACCGGCGGAGGCACGACGGCGTTGGGGGCGACCGCCACACTGGCCTGCGCCACGTGCACAACCAACGCTTCCGGCCTGACCGCGAATCAGCTTCTAATCGGTACCGGCGGCCAGGCGGCAAGCGCGTTGGGCTCTTTGGGCAGCGCCACGACGCTGCTGCACGGCAATGCCTCGGGCTCGCCGACGTTCGCGGCCGTAGCTCTCGCCACCGACGTCAGCGGGAATTTGCCAGTCGCGAATTTGAACGGCGGGACTTCCGCGTCTGCCGCGACTTTCTGGCGCGGCGACGGCATTTGGTCCGCCCCATCGGGCTCCGGCGGAGGCGGGGGCGGAGGCGGGGTATCGCAAAGCTTCACCGGCGTCACGTCGGTTACCATTCCGGGGCTGGGAACCAAGAACGTCACGCTGGCTTGTCTCGATGCTGCTGATACAAGCATGCCGCCGAGCAGTTGGTCGGTTTCGCAAACCAGCCCGTTCAATGTGACGGCAAACTTCGGCTCGTCCTCTTCGGGCCGCTGCATCATAACCGGCATGGGCAAATATACGAGCGCTCTGCAAAATGGCGCGGCGTGGACCATACCGGGAGCAACCAGCGGTTTTGGAATTGCAAGCCTGGATGTTCAGATTTGGGACAACAGCTCACCCCGCCGTCGCGTCGATCCTGAATCGATCACGGTGGATGCGGCCACGTTCGACGTGGTGGTGGCCTTCGCGCAGCCCCAGAGCGGCTACGTGGTAATCGAGTAGTCGTTCGTTTTTCTCCCTCAGAGGTCAGTACATGAAAAATCTCGTGGCAGGCGCAGCGGTCCTGGTCTGCATCCAAATGGCTTTTTCGCAGACAAACGTCAATGGAAGACGCGTTCAGATTGGTGATTGGGACGGAGCGCTTGCCCCAACCTTCAGACCGACGATGGGCAACGGGGCGCCAGCCTCGGCCAACTGCAATACAGCGGCGTCGATAACAAGCTCGACCAATGCCTCGCCCATCGTGGTGACAAAAACCTCGCACGGCCTCACGAATGGTACGGTGATCACAGTGTACGGCCATGCCACAAACACAGCGGCCAACGGGACCTGGATGGCCGGCGCGGCAACGACGAACACTTTCGCCCTGTGCGGCTACTGGGACGGCACGACCTGCCAGAATCCGGCTGTCGGCAATGGCGTGGGTGGGGCGACAGGATTCTTTTCGACGCAGGTAGGCCGCATCTATTTCCGCAACGACGCGACCGCTGGACAGAACCTCTACTTCTGCACCGACTCAACCGGATCTCCCGCATGGACGCAACACAATCCCACGACCAGCGGAGCGCCCGCCACTAATCAGGTGGCTCTCTTCAGCAGCAGCACCGCGATCACCGGCACAGCCAGCGACTCGACCACGACACATGCATTGTTTGCGACGGCGGGCGCGCCGTCGTTTCGCGCTGTTGCTGCCGGAGACATTCCTTCGGGCCTTCGCACACATGGATTCGGGGCGGCATTTTCCGCTCCGGCTAATACCAATGTTGCGTATGGCGTGATCCCCTTCGGCTGCACGATTTCGGCCACCAATATCATGAGCGACGCGACGGCGCTGACGTTCAAGGTGTGGAAGCGAGCGACCTCGGCCACTGGCCTGCTGCCTACAGCCGCCAACGTGATCAATACCAGCGGCATCTCATGGGCCACCGGATCACCAACGCGTTCGACCACGGTGAGCGACTTCACAAACACCACGCCAGGGGCCAATGATGAATTCGCGATTGTGCTTTCCGGGGTTACCGGAACTCCGACCTTCGCCACTATCTTCGTCGAATGCGACCAATAGAAACACCATGAATAAAATCCGGCTATCTCTTCTTGCTTGCGTAGTTTTGTCGCTGGCAGCTTCGCCTGCCCGCGCGGCTTGGGTCCAAACCACCACGTGGGATGTTCAGAGTTCGGGATGCAGCGATTCAAATGGGGGAGGATTTGACACCGCAACCGCGGGAACAGATCGCAGCCAGCAGACCTCGGCGCAAGTAAATATCAACAACTCCAGCGTCACAGCCACTGTGAATGCCTCGACTATTTCGTTCACTGGAGGCACTTATACGGTGTTGGCGGGAGACATCGGAAACAACGTTCACCTAATCAGTTCGACGGGAGGTACGTCGCCCACGTTTAGCTGGTACAGAATCAGCGCGGTCGGCGCCGGGTTGAACGGCACATGGACTCTCGATCATACCAGCGGCGCCGTCACGGCCACGCTGACGTCCGCGTTGATGGGCGGCTGCCTCGCGAGCATCGGGGGCGCGATGACCGCGCAGGCGGCGGCCACCGTCGATATGACCACCTACGTGAAGGGTGGCACTTATAATCTGAGCGCCACGATCACCACGACGACCAATGGGAACGGGCCTTTCAACAGCCATGTCGCCGGCTATCAGACCACGCATGGAGATGTCCCGACGGGCACGAATCGTCCGCTAATCTCGACAAACGGCAACGCTATTGTGGCTTTCACGGTTTCATCCGGTGTGGGCTGGCATCTCGACAATTTGCGCATCGACGGATCGGCAG
>JBGPKX010000364.1:0-5675 GCA_041486185.1 Bryobacteraceae bacterium
CGCCCCAACTGCTGACGCGCGAAATCTCCACCACCATCGACTACGACGAAATTCTGATCGCCGACAAAAAATACCTGCTCCCCGTGCAAGCCACCGTCTCGGTGCAACTGGAAACCAAAAGAATCCGCAACGAAATGGAATTTCAAGACTACCGTAAGTTCGAATCCGACACCGCCGTCACCTTCGGTCCCGAAGCCAAGCCCTGACCGTGGCGCAGGCACTCCTGCCCGCCGCGCCGAGACTCATCTCGTCGCATTTCCCTTGCGGCGCTTAATATTGCAAACTTTTCCCGCAAACAAGCGTATTACTCTCTTAGGACCGTGTTGAAAAGTGTTTCGAACACCCCTTGCTCACGCGTGCAGCTCAGCAACTGCCCTGAATTCAGCCAGCGCATTCCGAGCCGCGACCGTCAGAAAGCGGTTTGTTTCAAGTTTTTCACCAAGTACGTAGACATGAGGCTCCGCCCCCGCTGGCGGTCAGGAGATTCACATCATGGGTACCGGAACTCAGCTCAAGCACGTCTTGCGAAGGCTCATGCGTTCGCCGATGTTCACCATCGTGACCCTGATCACCATCGCCATCGGAGTCGGCGCCAACAGCGCCATCTTCAGCGTCATCAACGGCATCCTGCTGAAACCTCTTCCGTATCCCGATCCTGAACGCTTGGTGAGCGTTTGGCAGACCGCGCCAGGCATCGGTATCACCGATCTCACCGCCTCGCCATCGGACTACTTCACCTTTCGCGAAGAAAACCGCACATTTCAACAGTTCGGTCTTTGGACTGGCGACAGCGTCAGTGTCACCGGACTTGGAGCGCCCGAGCAAGTGCAGGCCATTGACGTCACCGACGGCACACTCCAGGCCCTTGGCGTCCAGCCGGTTCTCGGCCGGTGGTTCACCGCGAAAGACGACCGTTCCGGCAGCCCCGAGACAGTGATCTTGACCTATGGATATTGGCAGCGCAAATTCGGCGCCGATGCTTCGGCCATCGGCCGCCGGATTGTGGCCGACGGGAAGGCCAGGGAAATCATCGGCGTCATGCCGCAAACCTTCCGCTTCCTGGATGAAAAGCCGGATCTCATCTTCCCCCAGCAATTCGATCGCGGCAAAACGACCCTCGGGAATTTCAGCTACCACGCCATCGCGCGTCTCAAACCGGGAGTCACGCTGGCACGGGCGAACGCCGACCTTGGGCGCATGATTCCCATCGTGAATACGAAATTCCCGCCGCCGCCCGGCTTCAGCCCAAAGATTTTTGACGACGCGCGAATCGCGCCCGATATTCGCCCCCTCAAGCAGGATGTGATCGGCAGCCTGGGAAAAGTGCTGTGGGTGCTCATGGGAAGTATCGGCGTGGTGCTGCTGATCGCCTGTGCGAATGTGGCCAACCTGCTCCTGGTCCGGGCGGAAGGTCGCCAGCAGGAGCTTGCCATCCGCGTCGCCCTTGGCGCTGGTTCGGCCCGGATCGCTTCGGAGCTTCTCATGGAGAGTATTTTTCTCGGCATACTCGGCGGAGCCGCCGGGCTGGGTCTCGCGTACGGAGCGCTGCGGCTTCTGGTGGCCATCGCGCCGGCATATCTTCCGCGTCTTGAAAACCTAACCATCGATCCGCTGGTGCTATGGTTCACGCTGGCCATCGCGCTCGTAGCCGGCTTGCTGTTTGGATTGATTCCCGTGGTCAAATATGCCGCGCCGAATGTCATCGCCGCGCTGCGCGCCGGGGGCCGCACGTTGAGCCAGAGCAAAGAAAGGCATCGCGCGCGAAACGCGTTGGTGGTGCTGCAGGTGGCGCTGGCCGTGGTTCTGCTGATCGCTTCCGGCCTGATGATTCGCACATTCTACGCATTAAGGCACGTCCAGCCTGGATTCACGAATCCGCGCGAGTTGCAGACCCTGGCCGTTTTCATTCCGGAAACTCAGGTGAAGGAACCGGAGCGCGTCGTCCGTATGCACCAGGAGATTCTGCGAACATTGTCCGCGATCCCGGGTGTTTCCTCGGCCGCGTATGCAAACTCCGTCCCCACCGACGGCAACAACAGCACCGATTTGCTCTACGCCAAAGATCGCGTTTATGCCGAGGGCCAGCTTCCGCCCCTCCGCCGGTTCAAGTTCGTCGCGCCCGGTTTCTTCCAGACCCTAGGAACCCGGCTCATCGCCGGACGCGATTTCACATGGACCGACATCTATCAGCGCAGAACGGTCGTCATGGTTTCGGAGAATCTGGCGCGCGAGCTTTGGCGTGATCCCGCGAACGCGCTGGGCATGCGAATCCGCGAGGGCATGAAAGACGAGTGGCGCGAGATCGTTGGCGTAGTCGCGGATATTCGGAGCGACGGCGCCGATCAGAAACCGCCCACCACCACGTACTGGCCGGTCCTAATGACCAATTTCTGGGGCGACGATGTCTTCTTGCAGCGCCGCGCGGTTTTCGCCATCCGCAGCAAACGGGCCGGCTCCGAAAGTTTTCTCAAAGAAGTCCGCCAGGCCGTGTGGTCCGTCAATCCGGATGTTCCGCTCGACCGCATCCGCACCTTGGAACAGATCTACCGCGGATCGATGGCGCGCAGTTCGTTTACGCTCGTGATGCTCGCCATTGCCGGCGGCATGGCGCTGCTGCTCGGTGTCGTGGGGATTTACGGCGTCATCTCTTACTCGGTATCGCAGCGTACGCGGGAGATTGGCATTCGCATCGCGCTCGGCGCGCAGCAAAACGCGCTAACCGGCATGGTGGTTCGCCATGGGATCTTGCTCGCCGCCATCGGCGTGGCCATGGGCCTCGTCGCGGCCGCCGCAGTGACGCGCATCATGTCTTCGATGCTGTTTGAAATCCGCCCGGTCGATCCCCTGACCTATTGCGCCGTGTCCGCCGGCTTGCTGGCCGCCGCTGCAGCCGCCAGCTACGTCCCCGCGCACCGCGCATCAGCCGTAAACCCTGTCGACGCCCTCCGCGCCGAATAAGTCGTGGCGCAAGCCCCCGGCCCCGCTGTATGCCGGCCAGTTAACGAAAGCCATCTAGCCCGCACCCGTCCCGCCGTGTTACGAAAGAAGCATGCAGCGCAAGAGCGGCATGGGATTCCTCGGCGTCCTGGCTGTTGCGGCGTTCACCTTTTTGCTCCAATGGGACGGCATGGCCGGCCGGCCCGCCCCGGAATTTACCGTCAACCATGTTTATGGCGGGCGGGTCGATCTGAATGCGTATCGCGGCAAGACCGTACTGTTGGTCTTCTGGCTCACTTCTTGTGGTATCTGCCGGCATGAGCTCCCGCTGCTCGACCGCCTCAACTCGGAATTCCGCGGGCGCGGTGTCGAAGTGCTGGCAATCAATATCAGGGACATCGATGGCGCCCGGGAATTTATGGCCACCGAGCACCTGCGTTTGACGAATCTGGTCGATCCCGATGGCGAGACCGCCGAGCGTTACAACGTCTCCGGCGTGCCCAAGCTCTTCCTCATCGGACCCGACGGCAAGATCCGCAAAAGCGCGGCCGGTTGGCAAGACGAGCGCACTCTGCGCGCGTGGCTCAGAAGCGCCGGCGCCTAACTGCCTGTTTGAAGAACCCGAACCCACCGCTCCGTTACGGTCGCGCTTCGGAATACGCTTGTTAAATTCCGGGCAGCTACCGAGCCGCCCGCATTAGCCAGCCGTTGTCCAAAACACCCGTGGCGCAGGCACTCCGGCCTGCCGCGCCGAGACTCATCTCGGCACTTTTCCCCCGTCCCCCCAAACCCTCAATCCAAGCCTCCGCTCCATCTCCCCCTGCTCGATCCCCTCAATCTCCACCACCTTCATCCGGCTCGTCGCACCCGACACAATCCGCACGCGCGCCTTCCCCACGCCCGCCATCTCCGCTAAGAACGCGATGCACGCCTCGTTCGCCTTCCCGTCCACCGGCGGCGCCGCGAGTTGCAGGCGATAGGCATTCTCCATCCGCCCCGCCACGCGCGTCGCCTTCGCCCGCGGCTGCACTTTCACCGTAATGCGCGCTCTTGCGCCGCCGGTTTCCTTTGCCATGCGATTTGTGCCCTCAGATTCGCCACGCCCGCTAGCTGGCGTGCGTCCACCACCTCGAACGCCAGCACATCATCCAGCCAGTCGTGGCTCGATCCATCCGCGTTCTGCGTCGCGACGGTAAGCGTGTATTGCTGCGGCCCGAGCCAGCACTCGAACCGGAACTCCAGATCCAACTCATCCCCCGCGTCAAATTCGCCTAGCTCGACTTGCTCCACCCGCGTATTCGTTCCATACACGTCCATCCCGATCCGGTTGCGAATCAAAATCCCCACCATCGGATCGGCCTTGGCTTGATGAAACACGCACCGCACCCGCACCCGCAGCCCTTCGCCGCTCGCCACGGCTGTAACCGGCTGGCCGCTGGCATCCAGCAATTGCACATCCAGAACTTCGCTCGTCAAGTCGCCATGCCGGAATCCCGCCGTCAGTTTCGTCCGCTCCGGTTCGCGTTCCGTGCGCTGCTTCTCGAGCACCAGCCCGATGTACTGATTGATCACTTGATTCGGTTCGCCCTGCGCGTGGATGCGCCCGCCCACCAGCAGAATCGCCCGGTCGGAAAGCTGTTTCACCAGGCCGAGATCGTGCGACACAAACAGCACCGTGATCTTCCGCTGCCGTAGTTCCTCGAACTTGCGCACGCACCGGTTGGCGAACACCGCATCGCCCACCGCCAGCGCCTCATCTACCACCAGTATGTCCGGCTCCACGTGGATCGCCGTCGCAAACGCCAGCCGCACATACATCCCGCTCGAGTACTCTTTCACCGGCCGCTCGAGAAACTCGCCGATGTCCGCGAACGCCGCAATCGAGGGCAGCGCCCGCTCGATCTCCCCGCGGCTGAGCCCCATGATCTCGCCGTTGAGAAAAACGTTCTCCCGCCCCGTGAATTCCGGATTGAACCCCGCCCCCAGTTCCAGCAACGCTGCGATGCGCCCCCTAGCCACTACGCGCCCGCTCGTCGGTTGCAAAATCCCGCAGATAATCTGCAACAGCGTGCTCTTGCCGCACCCGTTCGGCCCCACGATCCCCAGCGTCTGGCCTTTTTCAACGCTGAAACTGATATCGCGTAACGCCCAAAAATCGTGGTGCAGTTTCTTGGATTGAAATGGAATCAGCTCGCGAATGCGATCGGAAGGATGTCGATACAGGCGATACAGCTTGGAGACGTTCTGAACCAGGACCACAGGCCTAATTCAAAACGATAACGCAAAAAAGGTGGGACAGTCATTCCTGCCTGTCCATCGCCGTGCTTTACTTGATGACGCGCTCTTGTAACGCGGGGCCACACCTGCTTTTGGTGGGGACTTGCGGTTTTTGGCCGTATGGCGAAAAATCCCCTGTCCTCCCGCAGAGGGCGCGGAAACCTGCGCCGCATAACAGCTCACCCACGCCACGCCATTCTCACCCGCGCTCTTCTCTCACCCCATATACAAACGTCGCCGCGCCCCCGCCGGCAACGGCACCGGACAGTTCATCAAGCAAAACTGGTCCAGCGCAAACAACACCACCGACTCCAGATTTTCCCCCAGCGACCGCCGCACTTCCTTCTGCCACGGCGTCGTGTACCCCGTAATACAAACCAGAAGGCTGGTCTTCGTCCGAGCAATACCCATCAGAATCGGCAGGACGTTCGGTCCTTTGGGGAGAGCGTGATTCCGGCCGC
>JBGPKX010000365.1:0-5664 GCA_041486185.1 Bryobacteraceae bacterium
ATGGAGAAAAGCACTACTACGAAGTAAGGACACGTCGCGACCACGTCCACCTGGCCTGTTTTCGATGCGGCCGGATCCAGGAGTTCACCACTCCCGTATTCGAGCGGCTCAAAGATCAGATTGCGCGGGAGATGGGCTTTGAAGCCCGTGTAACGCGCCTCGAAGTCGGAGGCATCTGCTCCGTCTGTTCAGGCGCCGCGGAAGCAGAGGACGAAGGGCTGCGGGAAAAGCCGAGGGCGACGTCCAGCGGCTGAACCAGAACCAACAGGTCTCCATGGGGACTCCTGGAGAAGCGCCCATGAAGACCTGCGAATCGACAACCGGAAGGCTGGCGATTCCTCTCATTATACGGGAATCGGTCATTGTATCTTGGTCGGCATGCAGAGAACACTGGCGCTCCGGCTGGCTTGGCGCGGACAAGCGCCACATGAGGGGTGAATCGTGAAGGTAAAGGTCAAGAGAAGAAAGACAGCTAGGAGGAAGGCTTCAAGCATCAAAGCCACGACGTGGCCCATCGCGTACCGTTGGGCCGCCATGGGAACACTGGTTGTGTACACCGCGGTGGGCACGCAAACGGTGCAAATCGCCTGTGCGCAGGATGCCGGCGGCGCGGTCCGATCCGGCGTTCACGACACCAGCGGCCAACTACCGCTCCAACGCTTCGAAATTCCGCCGGGGCTCTTCGAGACCGTCTTGCGTTCCTTCGAAACTGCAACTCATTTGCAAATCGTGGTCTCGAATGAAGGTATTCGCAGCCTGGCCTCACCGGGTGTTTCTGGTCTTTACACAGTAGAGCAAGCGCTGCAGAAGCTGTTAGGCGGCACAGGCGTGGACTATCGGTTTACCGGTCCGGTGACGGTGACCCTACATCTCAAGGAGTTGTCCTCCACCATCGACGTCACCGATGTCGTATCCCCGCTGGCCACATCCTTGCCTAAGTACGCCGGGCCCTTGCGGGAGACGCCGCAGTCCATTACAGCGGTGCCACGACAGGTGTTGGACGCGCAGAGCGCCACCACATTACGGGACGCCCTGCGCAACGTTTCCGGCATCAGCCTGGCGGCCGGCGAGGGAGGAGCCCAAGGCGACAACCTGACCATACGCGGTTTTTCCGCCCGCAACGACCTCTTTATTGACGGTATGCGCGACTTCGGCAGTTACTACCGCGATCCGTTCGATATGGAGGAAGTCGAGGTTTTGCAGGGGCCGTCATCGGTAGCATTCGGACGAGGCTCAACGGGCGGGGTTGTCAATCAGGCGAGTAAGACACCACGGCTCGACCAGTTTTTGTCGGGTGATGCAGACTTCGGAACGGATCTCACCCGCCGCGTCACGCTCGATGTCGGCGCACCTTTGCGGAAGCTGGGCGCCGGCGCCGCTTTCCGCTTGAATCTCATGGGTGACGTAGGCCATGTGGCCGGTCGCGACGTCGCCGAGAATCGCCGCTTCGGGCTGGCTCCGTCCATGGCGCTCGGACTCGGTACACCGACGCGCTGGACCTTCGGCTATTTCCATCAAACGGCGGACGACATTCCCGACTATGGCGTTCCCTGGCTGTTTAATGGACCGGCGCCCGTCAATCGCCAGAACTATTACGGGTTCAAGGATGGGAACTATCTGCGTACCTACGACGACATCGGAACCGCGAAGGTAGAGCATGACGTGAACAGCCACATCACCGTTCGCGATCAGGTGCGGTACGCCAATTACGTCCGCCACGGCCGTATCACGGAAGCGCAGATTCCGAGTACCGTAACGTTAGCCACTCCGCTTAGCTCGATCAACGTGAATCGCAATGAGATCACGGTGGATAGCGTTGAAACCTACCTGGCTGAACAGTTGGATGTTTCGGCGGTATTCAACACAGGCTTCCTCAGGCATACGCTCGTGACCGGTGTGGAGGCGGGACGCGAAACCTCGGATCCAACGCGATTTCAGTACAAAAACGTGCCCACGACGAGCCTTCTGAATCCCGACCCGGATCAACCCTTCTCGGGATTGGCCACGGTGACGTCCCGCGTGAATACGAACGCCGTTAGCGATGCGGGATATGTGCTTGACACGGTCGGGCTCGGTGAGAAATGGCAGTTGACCGGCGGAGTTCGCTGGGATCGCTTCGATACCGATTACCGGCAGTCCGTCGGGTCGCTCGCGGCCTTTCAGCGGATCGATACGATGCCGACCTGGCGCGCCGCCGCCGTTTACAAACCGGCGCCTGTAGGCAGCATTTACTTCGCCGCCGGCACCTCTTTTAATCCGTCGGCGGAATCTCTGTCGCTGAGCGCCAGTAATGCGAATCTGCCTCCCGAAAAGAACACCAGTTACGAGCTCGGCACAAAGTGGGATCTCTCCCGCGGCAACCTTTCGCTGCGCTCCGCTCTGTTCCGTACCGAGAAGACCAACGCTCGCGAACCGGATCCAAACAATCCCGTGCTCAATGTTCTCGCGGGCGATCAGCGCGTCAACGGCGTGCAGGTGGAAGCACGTGGGCATCTGACCAGCCGGTGGGAGATTCTTGCAGGCTACGCTTACCTGGACGCCAGATTGGTCGATTCTAAATTCTATCCGGCGGCCGTCGGCGCCCGGCTGGCCAATGTTCCGGAAAACACGTTCAACTTTTGGAATAGTTATCGCTTGCCTTGGAACTGGGAGGCCGGTCTGGGCGCTAACTATGTGTCCAGCCGCGCGGCCAGCTCCACTGTTCCCTTCGACCCCGCGACCGGCCTGGTCAAGCAGGTGCCGTCGTATTGGATCTTCAGCGCCATGGCGCGGCATCGCCTGGCTGAGCACCTCGATCTTCAGGTCAACGTGAACAACTTAGCCAATCGCTACTACTACGACGAGTTGCATCCCGCGCATATCGTGCTGGGTCCGGGGCGGTCGGCGATGGCCGGGCTCAAGTTCAAGTTCTGATTCTTAACGAGCCTGTTCAAATGCTGCTTTCCATACCTGACATTTTGACCGCGGGCCAAGTCTCCGAGACGCGGAAAATTCTGGATCGTGCCGACTGGGTAGACGGCCGAGTCACGGCGGGCCACCAGTCCGCCCGTGCCAAGGACAACATGCAACTCCCTGAGGATCATCCTGCTGCCCGGCAACTGGGCGAGATCATTCTCAAAGCGCTCGGTCAAAATGCGCTATTCATATCGGCCGCGTTGCCGGCGAGGGTCTTCCCGCCATTGTTTAACCGCTATCAGGCTGGACAGTCATTCGGGACGCACGTCGACAACGCCATTCGGCAGGTAATCGGCACCGGGCACCGGATGCGTACCGACCTTTCGGCGACGCTGTTCCTGGGCGAGGTCGGAGAATATGACGGCGGCGAGCTGATCGTCGAGGATACGTACGGCCCGCACATGGTCAAGCTCCCGGCCGGTCACATGGTTCTGTATCCGGGCACCAGTCTGCACTACGTCCGTCCGGTGACTCGCGGCGCGCGCCTCGCCTCTTTTTTCTGGATTCAAAGCATGGTCCGCGATGATGGCCAGCGCACGCTTTTGTTCGATCTGGATGTGGCTATCCAGCGCATTAACGCCGAAATGCCCGACCATCCTTCCGCCGTGCAACTGACGGGCGTCTATCACAATCTGCTACGCCGGTGGGCGGACGTGTAGACGATTACGAAAAATGCTGTCGCTTGAACACAACGTCAGGCATTGGTGTACAACAGAAGAACGTGATGACGATGAACAACAAACTCTGCAGCATGGAAGCGGCCGTGAACTTGATTCTCTTAACCGCCGTTTTGTCGCTTATCGGAATTCCTGTTGAGGCGCAGCCGCGCAGAGACTCGCATGTTGTGGTCATCAGCCTGGATGGCTTTAGCGGTGAAGCTCTGCAAAACCCTCATCTGCCCTTGCCGAACCTCCGCAGGCTGATGGCCGAAGGTGCTTACTCAAGAGCCATGGTCCCGGTCAACCCAACTGTCACCTGGCCGAATCACACCGCCTTGGTGACGGGCGTGGATGCGTCCATTCACGGCGTGCTGTACAACGGCTTGCCCGTAAGAAAAGATTCCAGGATTGAGGTTGAAGAGTCGGTAGACAAGGCCCACCTCGTACGTGTACCTACTGTGTACGACCGGGCTTTCCGTGACGGTCTAAAGACAGCTCAAGTCGACTGGGTCGCAATCCAAAATCCCGGAACTATTACGTGGTCCTTCGCAGAAGAGCCAAACCGGGAAGGCGCTGTTGAACGCGAATTGGCTGCTGCCGGCATAGTCACGGCCGACCAGATACGGGACTTCGCTAACTTGCCCATCACCGAACGCGACGAATGCTGGCAGAACGCCGCCGTGCACATCCTGAAAACGCACAAACCCAACCTGATGCTGCTTCACTTCCTGACGACGGATAGCGTGCAACACCGCTACGCACCCAGGACGCTGGCGGCTGACACCGCTCTGATTCTCGCCGACCAGAGAGTGGGGCGGGTACTGGAGGCCATACGCGAGATTGGCATTGAGAAAAAGACCAGCGTAATCGTGGTTTCCGATCATGGCTTCAAGGCTGTTCGGAAACTGATTCATCCCCGCACCATCGTTCGCAATTCAGGATCGGACGTGTTCATTGTTCCCGAAGGCGGCACGGCGATGGTTTACGTCATGAATAGCGCGAAGCGCGACGATCTGGTCCGTTCATTGGCGCATCAATTTGCAACGGTGGAAGGAATCTCCCGAGTCATCACATCATCACAGTTTCCCGAGTTCGGCTATCCCGCTCCAGAGAAGAACGAAGGAATGGCGGATCTCGTTCTGGCAGCGTCGGATGGCTATGCTTTTGACGGAAAATCAGAGGGCGAACCCGTGAGTGAAAGCATTCCGCCGATCGGCAGCCACGGCTACCTCAACACCGATCCCGGCATGAACGCCATTTTCATCGCTTGGGGTGCCGGCATCCGGAAAGGAATAACGCTGCCGGAAATCCGGAACGTCGATGTGGCGCCTACCATCGCCCGGCTGTTAGGCATCGAGATGGGCGTTATTTCCGGCCATCCTCTCATGAATATCCTGGAGTAATCCGAAGACATCTCACTGCGAGGCTGGCATTCAGAGTTCACTTTGTAAGTCTGTGGCAGCCGTTTTCCAAGAATGAGAATCAGTCCGCCGGCATTCGGGCGAGGTCCGCTCTCGCCGCATCAGCCCGCCTGCACGCCTTTCCCTTCCACCACGCGCACGATCTGATTGGCCGCGACGCCGTCGATCTTCTCCACCAAACCACTGGGCCAGTGAATCTCCAGGCTGGCTTTTTCGGACTGGCCGAGGCCGAAGTGGAGGCGCAGGTCGCTTTGGGAGAAGTAGCTGCCGCCGCTGCGCACTTCGTCCATTCTGCGGCGGCCGTCGGACGTGGTGCACCAGACGCGCGCGCCGATAGCGGAGCGATTGGACTTGACGCCGACGCACTTGACTTTCAGCCAGCGGTTGTTGAGCGAGCTGTCGCAGCGAAGCAGTTGCGGGTAGTCGTTGACACAGTTGACGGCCACGTCCAGATCGCCGTCGTTGTCGAAATCGCCGATGGCGAGACCGCGGCCGGGAACGGTTTCGAGAATACCCGGGCCGGCGTCGAGCGAGACATCGCGGAAGGCGCCGTTGCCGAGATTGCGGTAGAGCACTTTGCGCTGGCGGTAGCCGGCTTCGGTACCGGTGTCGCCGATTTCAGGGTAAAC
>JBGPKX010000366.1:0-5660 GCA_041486185.1 Bryobacteraceae bacterium
AACCGGCGTACCCGCCGCCGCCCGGATAATACGACTTGAAACCGGGCCGCTCGCGGTCGTAATCGAGGGCACGCGGATGCTCGGGGTAGATCAGGCGCGGGTACTTCTGGCGCACGAGTTCCTTCATCACCGCGAACATGTCGACCTGGCCTTCGTCAATGAACACCTCGGTGTACTTCTCGTATGGTACGCGCACGCGCACGTTGCGGAAGTGCACATGGTTGATGCGGTCCTTCGCCCCGAAATAACGGCACACCTGTACCGCGTCCTCGCCCATTTCCCGCGTGACGCCGCAATCGAACGTGATGCCGTTCGAGGGGCTCGGCACGATGTCGACGAGGCGCTTCCAGCCATCAACCGTCCCCATAATCTGACCCGACCCACGGCTGAGCGGCGACGGCGGATCGTTGGGATGGAGCGCCAGCCTTACTCCGGACTCCTGTGCCACCGGCACCACGGCTTTCAGGAAATACGTGACGTTGCCCCACATCTCATCAAGCGTATGCACGCCCTCGGCCGGCAGTGGCGGCAGGTCTTTCACGCGGTCGTAGTCAAATGCCGTCAGTCCCGCGCCTGCTCTTCCGGTTTCTTCGTAGTAGCCCTCCACAATTCGATGCGCGTAGAAGTTGTATTCGACAACCGGCAGGCCCGCGCTCCCGGCGGCGCGGATGGATTGCTGGACCTTCTCGATCTCCTCATCGCGGCCGGGCTTTCCGTAGATGGCGTTCGGGAAGCCGCCGATCATCATGTTGCCGAGGGTGAGACCTGCGGATTTGAGGTTGTCCATGACGGAGCGAATTTGTTTTTCCTCCCAAGGAATCTTGGGCCCGCCCATCAGTACGTGATCCACACCTAGCTGTTTCACGCGCCGCATGCCCGCCGCTTCGGGACCGCCCGCCGAGAGGCTGCCTGCTCCGCTCTCCAGGCAGATCTTGGGCGTATCACGGCCTTCAGCGCGTGGTCCTGGAATCTGTGCACCGCCGGGAACCACTTGGGTGGATAAGGCCGTGGCGCTGATGGCTTGCATGATCCTTCTTCGAGACAGATCGGATCTCATGAATGGAGCTCCTTGCGTAACGTTAGTGTAGTGAGACAGAGGTGGCGCGGGCCCTGGGCCTGCGGTGTCGGCAATCGTGCCGACACGTCTTTGATCGGAAGAGTCGAGACGAGTCTCGACTCAGCAGCCTGAGAGGCTGCGCCACAACACGACATCTCATGTTTTCTCCAACCAGCTTCTGAATCATCACTAGAGTATTGCATCGCCATCCGGCGCCAAGCGATCGAGCGCCTCCGGCAGTTCGCTCAGATTCTCAATGCGCAGGTGGGCCTTGGCAACGTCCGGCGAACGCGCGTGGAGGAAGCCCCATGGACCCCGTCTGATGAACACGGTGAACATGCCGGCATTCAGCGCCGGCAGGATGTCGTTATCGAGGCGGTCGCCCACGTAAGCGATCGAACCTGCCGCCAGCTGCAACTCGGCGATGATCTTCTGAAAGAATCCAGGCGCTGGCTTCTTGACGTTCCAGCGCTCTGAGGAAGCGACGAAGTCCACAGGCAACCCAAGGCTTTGCAGGGCCTGTTCAGCGCTGGCCGGCTGATTGCCGGCAATCCCGATCCGCAGGCCACGCCTGCGCAGAGCGTGGAGGCAAGCCGTGACATCCGGATAAAGGTCGCTGCCATCGAATTCATCCGGGTTGCCAAGACGCCGCCGCTCCTCGCGCGCCAGCTCAAGATCGAAACCCGGCCGCAGCAGTTGGAGAATGCGGAGATGATCCTCCGGGTGCTCAATGCTGGCGCCGAGCAGGGCGAACATCACATGATCGGGTACCCTGAACCACTCGGCCCACAGGCGCCACAGCCGGCTCTCGTTCACCAGCGTCTCGCCCACGTCGAAGACCACCGCTTGCACCATACAGGCGTTCCGTCAGTTTACCGGACTTGAACCTGCCATGGACCGGGCGGCCACGATCGCATTGGGCGTCCGCCTCCAGAGCCTCGCCTTCGGCTTTTTCTCTGAGCCGGAATGGTATACACTTCCTCGCAAAGAGCGTTTACACGGAGGTCTTTGATGCACGATCAGCCGTTTATGCCTCACGGGTACTGTTACCTCTGGAATAGCGATCTAATCCGGCTGACTGTAATCACCGACGCGCTGGTCGCAGTCGCCTACTATTCCATCCCGGTCGCGCTTTTTCTGCTGGCGATCAAGAAGAAAGAGACGATGCCTGTCAGACCACTTTTCATGCTGTTTGGGTTGTTCACTTTTTTTGGTGGAGGCGGTCACGCCATCGACATCCTGTCCATTTGGAAACCCGTGTATTGGCTGAAGGGCTGGTGGAACGCGGGCACAGCAGCAACCTCGCTTTGGACCGCCATAGTGTTGATACCCAGGGTGGCAGAGTTCGTCAAGCTGCCAGCGACGGCGGAGCGTCTGCAGAAGCAAACGGCAACGTTACAGGAGCAACAATGGAGACTTCAAGACGACCTTCGCGCGCGCAGTGCTCTTCTGGACTTGGCACATGACTCAATCATGGTAATTACGTTGAATGGGGTGATTGAGTTTTGGAACGGCGGCGCAGAAGAGCTGTACGGTTACAGTAAACAAGAGGCTCTGGGTAGCGTCTCGCATGACCTGCTTCGGACGAGATTCCCCGAGCCGCTCAGCGTGATCAAAAAGAAATTGATGACTCAAGATGTCTGGCAAGGCGAACTGGAGCAGGCGCATAGAGACGGCCATCAGATCTTCGTGTCCAGTCGCTGGGCCTTGCGGCGGGACGGGAATGGACGGCCAACAGGCCTCTTAGAGATCAATCGCGATATCACGGAAGGCAAGCGTGCTGAGCGCGCGCTGCGCGACCTGTCTGGACGGTTACTTCTGGCGCAGGACGATGAGCGGCGCAGGCTGGCTCGGGAGCTTCACGACAGTACTGCCCAAAGTATTGCCGCCCTGGGCTTGAACCTCGAGATCGTAAGTGGATTAGCCGACAGACTCGATGAATCAGGGCGCCGCGCTCTCGCGGAGAGCCAGGCTATGGCAGAAGGCTGTATTCGTGAGCTTCGGACATTTTCCTACCTGCTTCATCCGCCAATGCTCCAGGAACGAGGGCTGAAGTCTGCTCTGAGTGCATACGTGGATGGTTTTGCGCGGAGGAGCAATATTGCCGTTGATCTTCACATTCCAGCTAAGCTTGACAGATTGCCGGAGAACGTTGAGACGACGCTCTTCCGTGTGGTTCAAGAGAGTCTGACCAACATCCATCGCCACTCAGGGAGCTCCATAGCGTCAATACGGATCGTGCGCTATGCGAACAAAGTTGTTTTGACGGTCAGAGATCGAGGCCAAGGCATTCTCAAATCCCCTCCGGCGCGTCCCGATGGCATGACCAGTGGCGTCGCTGGAGTCGGCATCGAGAGCATGCGCGAACGAGTGCGGCATGCCGGTGGCCTGGTGGAAGTGTTGTCTAATGCACATGGCACGATCGTGAAGGTTCAAGTTCCTGTCTGATCGCTCGCCATACACGGGACCGCCGCCATCGACTAAGATTCGACCAATATTCGGAGCGCCCTCTTCTAGCCACCACCTCGAAGGCCACCCCTTGCACCATACGGGCGTTCCGTCAGTTTAGCGGAACCTGAACCTGCCGCGGACCCGGCGGCCGCGATCGCTATGGGCGCAGCGTGGCGTTCAACCAGTCCACCATGCGCTGCTTGTAGAATTCCCACTCAGCGTGCCCGGCCCAGTTCTCCATGCCGTGCGGCGCGCCATCCAGCAGGACCAGTTCGTAGCGCGCGCCGGCTTGCTTCAACCGCTCAGCATAAGCCAGCGTTCCAGGATACAGCTCATCTTTCGTTCCCTGGAGCAGCAAGAGCGGCGGCAGGTCGCGGCGCACATGAAACAGCGGTGAATACTTCCGCAAAGTATCCGCGTCCCATTGCCCAAAGAGGCGATCGAGCATGGGTCGATCTTCGGCGTCATTGACCCAGCGCGTAAAGTCGTAGACGCCATAGAACGAGACCACCGCCTGCACCTCGCAGCCGGGGCACTTCTCCGACGCAACCTGCGTGACCATCTGTCCGCTGGCCGATTCGCCGAGAGTGGCGATGCGCTTCGGGTCGACATGAAAGCGCGCGGCGTGGCTGCGCACGTAACGGATCGCGGCCCGCAGATCGTCGAGCTGCTCCCCATTGCGCACGTAAGGGGTCAGGCGGTAGTCGATCGAGAACCAGGCAAAGCCCGCGCGCGCCAGCGGAGCCAATATCGGTGATATGTAAGTAACCTTGTCCCCCGCCTCCCAGCCGCCGCCATGCGCGATCACGACGGCGGGAAATGGTCCGGCGCCCTCGGGGATGAAGGCATCCATCCGCAGATCGCGGCCGCCGGGACGCGAATACGCGATGTCCTTCCACAGGCCGCGTTGGTCGCCGCGCAGCCACGCGATCAGCTCCTCCTTCCACTGCCATTGATCCGGATGCCAGTCCTCAAAGTTGTGGATGCCGGCGGGCACGGAAAAGAATTCGCATTTCGTCCAGCTACGGCAGAGTGCTTCGACCGGCCCGGGCGATGATTCGTCATCGGCGGTCCCGTGAAACAGGAGCACCGGAACACGGGGTGCGGTCCGTTTGCCGTCGAACCGCGCCCCGAAAATCACCACGCTTGCCGGAATTTCCGACGCGATGCTTAGCGCGAGCGGAGCGCCCGTGTCCTCTGCGATCAACACCACGCGATTGCTGATATTGAATCGTCCCGGGCAACGGATGTACGCCACCGCGGCGCGGACATCGTCGAGACCGCGGAAATTGACCGAGAACCACGCGAATCCGGCGCGGTCGAGAACATCGAATAGTTGCGTTACGTGCGTCGATTTGTCTCCCTGGCTGCCGTGGATCAAGACCGCCGCCGGACGCCGCACGCCAGCGGGCGCGTACGCATCGAGCGTCATGCCCTCGCGATACTTCACGTCGCCCAACGCCCCGGGGACCATGTAGTTGCCCGCTGGGTTTCCATCGGCGGCAGGACAGCCCGCCTGGTAAGCCGCGATCGGCATCAAGCTGGCGGCGCACGCCACCAATGTCCTCGAAACTTGCAGCAGGAGCGTTCGCGGACGAGCGGCAGAGAGAGGTTGCATTATCCTTATGACTCTACAGCCTGGCTGTGCAGCCTGCTGGCGCAGGCCCGCGCGCCTGTGAAATGATCGGACGCGATGATCCTGAAAGACTCTGTCTGCATCGTGACCGGTTCGGGCACAGGCATCGGCGCGGCCTGTGTTCAGTTGCTCGCTTCGAAAGGCGCACGTGTGGCCATCAACTACACCAAAAGCGAGAAGGAAGCGCGCGAGGTGGCCTCGGCGTGCGAAGCCAAGGGTGCCGCGACCGTCGTGGTGCGAGCCGATGTTGCATCCGACGATGATTGCCGCAAGCTCGCCAAAGCGGTTCTCGACAAGTGGGGCCGCATCGACGGGCTGATCAACAATGCCGGCACAACCAAGTTCGCCAAGCATGGCGACCTGGACGCGCTCCAGGCGGCCGACTTTCAGCGAATCTTCGGCGTCAACGTCATCGGTCCTTTCCAGATGGTCCGCGCGGTCGCTCCAGCCATGCAAAAGCAAGGCCAGGGAGCCATCGTCAACATCTCTTCCATCGCCGGCATTACCGGCATGGGA
>JBGPKX010000367.1:0-5632 GCA_041486185.1 Bryobacteraceae bacterium
CTGATGATGATCGAGCAGCCGCTGGCGCACGACGACATCATCGACCACGCCGAGCTGCAGAAGAAGCTCGAAACGCCCATCTGCCTGGACGAGTGCATCCGCTCCGCGCATCACGCCGAGCAGGCCATCCGGCTGCGCGCCTGCGGCATTATCAATATCAAGCTGGGACGCGTGGGCGGATTTCGCGAAGCCAAGCTCGTGCACCACGTAGCGCAGAAGGCGGGTATCCCGGTGTGGTGCGGCGGCATGCTGGAAGCCGGCATCGGACGCGCGCACAACATCGCGCTCTCGACGCTGCCCAATTTCACGCTGCCAGGCGACGTCTCGGCCAGCAAGCGTTACTGGAAGCGAGACATTATCTGCCCGGCCGTCGAGACGACGGTGCGCGGCACGATCGAGATTCGCAATGAGCCAGGATTCGGCTATGCGATCGATCACGACTTCCTGCGCGAGGTCACCGTGCGCGAGGACTCGATCGGTTGAACGGCAACTTCGTCCTCTACACATTGATGTGGCTGATGGTGCTGCTCTGGTCGGCCAATTTCATCATCGGCAAAGTGGCGCTGCGCGAGTTTCCGCCTCTGCTGCTGGGCGCGCTGCGCATTGGTCTGGCCGGCATATTCGTCGCGCCGGCGTTCTGGCGGAAAGTGCGCGCGACCGGCGACAAGTTCCGGCCCGGATCCGATCTGGCGCTGCTGGTGTTTCTGGCGGCATGCAACGTGGGCAACCAAATGCTGTTTCTGCTCGGTTTGAAGCGTACCACCGTCGCGCATTCGGCGCTGATCATCGGCATCGGACCGATTTTCGTCCTGCTGATAGCGGCCGCGTCGGGCATCGAGCGCATCACGCTGCGTAAGACCGCGGGGATGGTGATCGCGCTTGCCGGCATCGCCCTTCTGGTGCGGCAAGCGTCAGCGCCCGGCGCCGAACGGGCCCAGGCCACGCTGGCCGGAGACGCGATCACCGCCGTGGCTTGCGTGCTGTTTTCCATGTTCGCCGTGTATGGAAAAAGGGCCGCCCAGCGGCACAGCACCATCGCGGTGAACGGATTCGCGTATATAGGTGGAGCCTTACTGCTCGCGCCCGTCATGTTCTGGCAGTCGAGCGGGTTCTCCTTCGCCCGCGTCAGCCCGGCAGGATGGAGCAGTCTGGTCTACATGGCTCTATTTCCGTCGCTCATCTGCTACCTGATCTACTATCACGCGCTCACGCGTATTTCGGCTTCGCGTGTAGCGGCGTTCATCTATCTCGAGCCGGTGCTGGCCACGCTCATGGCCGTGGGGTTTCTGGGCGAGCGCATTACGGCGCCGCTGGTCGCCGGCGGCACGGTCATTTTCGCCGGCGTCTATCTAACGGAGCGCGGCTGATGTTCTCGTTTCGCCAGTTGCTGGCGCAAAATCGCAATTACCGCTACATGTGGGCCGGGCAGGTGGTGAGCGAGATCGGCGACCACTTCAACAACATCGCCGTATTCAGCCTGGCGCTGGCCGTCACCAAGTCCGGACTTGTAGTCACCGGCGTCATGCTGTCGCGCGCCATCCCCGCCGTACTGGCCGGTCCCATCGCCGGTGTGCTGCTCGACCGTCTCAACCGCAAGCACGTGATGATCGCGAGCGACCTGATCCGCGGGGTGCTGGCCCTGGGCTTCATCCTGTGCCTCCAACGCGGCGAAACCTGGCTGCTTTATCTCTTCAGCTCGCTGCTCATGTTTGCCTCGCCGTTCTTCACCAGCGGCCGCTCGGCCATTCTGCCCACGATCGCGAACCGGGAAGAACTGCATACCGCCAATTCGCTCACGCAAACCACGCAGTGGACCACCATCACCATCGGCACGTTCGCCGCCGGCGCCAGCGTGGTGAAGTTCGGTTACAAGTGGGCCTTCGTGCTGAATTCGCTCTCTTTTCTGTTTTCCGCGGCCTGTATCTCACGGCTGCACGTGAAGGGCGATGCGTTCCAGCCCCGCAAAGCCGCGCTTACCGAAGCCGAAGTGGCGCGCCCCTGGCACGAGTACGTGGAAGGCCTGCGCTATATGCGGGCCAATCCTCTGATCCTGGGTATTGCGCTGGTCGGAGTTGGCTGGGCCACTGGCGGCGGCGCGGCACAGATCCTGTTCAGCCTCTTCGGCGAGGTCGTCTTCAACCGCGGCCCCGCGGGCATCGGCGAAGTGTGGGGCTGCGCGGGCATGGGCCTGCTGTTCGGCGGCACCATTGCTTATTGGCTGGGCCCGCGTCTCAGTTTCAGCGCCTACAAGCGCACCATCTCGGTTTGCTACGTCCTTCACGGCGCCACTTATATCATCTTCAGCCAGATGCAGAACTTTGGTCTGGCGCTCATGTTCATCGGGCTTTCGCGCGCGGCGGTGGCGGTCAGCTCGGTGCTGAACATGTCGCAGCTGCTGCGCCACGTCTCCAACGAATACCGCGGGCGCGTATTTGCCACCATGGAGTCGATGCAGTGGTCCGTGATGATGGTTTCGATGACGGCCGCGGGCATCTCTTCGCAATACCATAGCCCGCGTTTGATCGGCGCTATTGCCGGCGCACTCAGCTCGACCACCGCCTTCTTCTGGGCCTGGGCTAACCTCACTGGCCGCTTGCCCGAACCGCCCGCCGAGGGCGTGGAGCGCCGCGAGGTCGAAGTGCACGGCGAGCCCACGATCTAGCGGCGTTGTATTCCAGATGATACTGTGACTGGGAGCAGGTCCCTCAAGAAGGCCGCCAAGGCTCGGGGCAGCTGCCTCAACCAATATGTGCTCGGCTTGCTCGAATCGGACCATGATCTGCACGCGCGCCGGGCGCGCATGAGAAAAGGCCGGAAAGAGTTCCGGGCCTTCGTGGCAGCCCTTCCCTACATGGGAGATAGCACGCCGCTCATCCGGGAAGACCGCGACACCGATCACGGCCGCGAAAGATCGCACCGACTCTGATGATGAACGCGAGGATCGCGATCAAGGCGCCGCTCTTCGAAGAGGATTCTCGAGGCCGGACAGACGATCCACTTCCATGGAAACCGTCCGTGCAAGGATGCTGAAATACAGGCGGCCTCTTCGCCGGGCGATGTATTCCAGATCGGACCGCAGCCGCTGATGGATGCTGGTGTTGCCGCGCCAGCCGCGTACCTGCGCCAGACCGGTAAGTCCGGGCCGCACGGCCAGGCGCTGCGTATACTCCGGGAACCGGCAAGCGAAAACTCCCGTGTGAGCGGGCATCTCCGGGCGCGGGCCAACCAGGGACATTTCGCCCCTCAGGATGTTCCACAACTGCGGTAGCTCGTCCAAATCGAAGCGACGGAGCCAGCGGCCGAAACGAGTGCGCGGCGGAAATTCGTCATCGCTCCAGTCGTGGGGGCCGGGCTGGAAATCGGCCGGCGTCGTGCGGATTTTGTACAACACAAACGGCCGGCCATCCCGACCCAGGCGAACGTGCCGAAACCAAAAAGGCCGGCCATCGATGAGCAGCTTGAGCGCAGTCGCCAGAATCACCATTGGGACCCAGAGCGGCGAGGCGGCGGCGATCAGAAAAACATCCAGAGCGCGCTGCACGGAATCCCAGGCGGGAGCCGTGCGCGCGTCCTGAGCGCAAATTCGCAGCGTGTCTAAAGGTGCGGTATGGCCGGCCACGGTGGTTTCCTTGCAGGAGTCCCTACTCGGAATGTTCGCATGCTGGGCCTCGATTTACGAAGGGGTTGTTACGCGGGGATGCGGAATTTACAACTATGCCGGGCCGCAATTGCGAGAAAAAGGGCTGCAAAGCGGCGGCCACCCAAACCGCGGCCATCTCTAATGCATTCCGGCTCTGGGATCAGTTGACCAAAAGCGGCCCGTTGGCCAGCCGTTGACAATCGATAAATAAAAAGACGGCCTACATGGGGAAACCATCATGATTCCGAGTGGAGCTTTACGCGACCTCGCCCCTGGCGAACGTCTCCCGGAGCGAAGTGTCTCGCTAACGAATCATTCCAGGAGTGCCCGAGTCCAAAAAATAAATCTGTCTTTCAGATCCGGCATCAAATCCATTAATCGCTATTCGCCGGCCGCTTGGATGCCCCCTCAAATACCGGAAAAACCAAGGAATTGTCGAGTCCCTCGAGCGGCGCAAACGGAGTCTGCTACCGGGTGGTGCCCATTCCATAAGCGGATGATCGCACGCACTGCGTGAGCCGGTGCTGGTAAACGAAAGGAGACCATATGAAATTCGCAATAAGGCAGTTTGCTGCTAACAGGTCCCAGGCTGTCGTCCTGGGGCTCGTTTTACTCTGTTCCGTTCTGGCAGGCAGCGCAGCGCTCTTGACGGCTCGTACAACCTTCCACCGATGAGGGAGGTGCTACGACTTCGAAAAGCAGCCGCGAAATTCGACGACAAGACGACGACAAGAAAGGATAAGATAAGTGAAACGACATCTTTTGCTTGCAGTGCTGGCCCTGTGCTCCTGCGCCGTGTTCACGTTAACACAAGAGTTAAACGCCCAATCTGGGCAAGGCGCAAAGAAGTTCGACCAATTGGCAAAACAACTGAAGCTTACCCCTCAACAGAAGCTCCAACTCGTTCCGATTCTCGAAGCGGAAGCGCCGAAAGTGGAGGCGATTAAAGGCGACCCATCACTTTCTGGCGTTCAGAAATTAGAGCAACTCAAGGCTGTGCATGATCAGGCTGATCCCCAGGTGAGATCCATCCTCTCGCCTCAACAATACACGAAGCTTCAGGAAATCCGCCAGAAGGAGATACAACAAACCATCAAGAAAAAGCTGCGTTAGTGAGTCCCGACATAAATTCGGCGGGTCAGCCCGACGTAGGAAGGTTGGTTACGTTCCTTCGCCCCAGCTCGCAAGGTAGTGCTCCTGCTCGACGGTGAGCCGGTCAATTTTGACGCCCACGGCCTCGAGTTTCATCTTGGCCACTTGTTTATCGAGCGCTTCGGGAACCGAGTAGACCTTTTTCTCGAGCGTGGCGTGGTTCTTCACCATGTACTCGGAGGCCAGCGCCTGGTTGGCAAAGCTCATGTCCATGACGGATGCGGGGTGGCCTTCGGCGGCGGCCAGGTTAATCAGGCGGCCTTCGCCTAGAACATAGATGCGGCGCCCATCGCGAAGCGCGAACTCTTCCACAAACTCGCGCGTCTGGCGGCGTGAAGAGGCCATCTTGCCCAGCGCTTCCAGATCGATCTCGACGTTGAAATGCCCCGAGTTGGCCAGGATCGCGCCATTCTTGAGCTTGTCGAAATGGTCGCGTCCAATCACATGCTTGTTGCCCGTCACCGTGATGAAAACATCGCCGATGACCGCCGCCTCGTGCATGGACATCACGCGGTAGCCGTCCATCAGGGCTTCGAGCGCCTTGGTGGGTTCGACTTCGGTCACGATCACGTTGGCCCCCATCCCGCGGGCCCGCATAGCCACGCCGCGTCCGCACCAGCCGTATCCGGCTACCACTACGTTGAGGCCGGCAAGCAAAACATTAGTCGCGCGAATCACGCCATCCAAAGTGCTCTGGCCGGTGCCATAGCGGTTATCGAACAAATGTTTGGTATAAGCGTCGTTCACGGCCACGATGGGGTATCGCAGTACGCCTTCTTTGGCCATGGCGCGCAAGCGGATGACGCCGGTTGTGGTCTCTTCGGTGCCGCCGATGACGTC
>JBGPKX010000368.1:0-5628 GCA_041486185.1 Bryobacteraceae bacterium
GCTGCTCGCCGCCATCGGCATCTACGGCATCGTTTCCTATACCGTTGCTCAGAGAACCCATGAAATGGGCGTACGTATGGCTCTCGGCACTACGCCGGCCCGTCTCCGGGTGATCCTCCTGCGGCAAGGCTTAATCACGATTTCCGCAGGGGCCATTCCCGGAATCGCCGGGGCCGTCCTCAGCGGACGGCTGCTCGAAAGCCTGGTCGACGGCGCGAAATCCGTGAACGCCACGGCATATGCGACCTCTGTTCTCTTCATCGCCTTGATTGCAGCGATAGGCATCTGGGCGGCTACTCGCCCCATCGCTCGACTCGACATCATGGAGATCCTCCGAACCGAATAGCCCGGCGTACCCGGGCGATCGACCCTAAAAGCGGCCGAAGCGATCCAGCAGCCGTCTGGATATGCGGGTTGTCGAGATGGTCCTCCGAAGAAGAACGAGGAACCTCACCGGCGAAGTTGGGGGCTGACACGCCGCTCGCGGCTTATTGCACACGCGGTTACCTGAAAACAAGGGAGCGCGCGGCCAAGCTAAGGTAGATCGCGAGTAGTCGCCTAGCGTTTACGGATGTTTCGGCGGGCCATTGAGTGCTCCGGTCGGATCACGGCCTACTAGGAAACTGGCCCACGACCGAACATTCTGGTGGACCCTTCCTCGCTGGCGCGCGCGTCAACCAACTCCGGATTGAGCTCAAGGGTTTACAGCGGAAGGCACAGTAATCGCGCGTGATACATTCGGTTCATGATGCTCCGCCGGGTTCTGGGAATGGCGATCGTTGGTTCGATTGCCGCAGCCGCCTGGCAAGCTTCGGATGCGCAGCGGTACTTCGACCAGGCGCGGCAGTTTTTTGAGCGGCAGGGGTGGGACGAGGCACAGGCAGCGGCTACCAAGGCCTTGGCGGCGGACCCTCGCATGGGCGATGCCGAAATGCTGCTGGGCCTGATCGCGACGGTGCGCTCGCAATTCGCGGAGGCCGAGAAGCATTTCGTGCGCGCCGTAGCGCTCCAGCCCGAAAACTATCAGGCGCATGCCTACCTGGGATCAACATACCTGCAACAGAAGCGGCTGCCAGAGGCCGCGGCTGCGTTCCGAAAGGTGCTGGAACTGAACCCGCGGAACGTGGCGGCCCGTTACAATCTCGGCCTGATCGAACTCGAGCAGAACTCGCCCGCGGAGGCGCTCCGTCATTTTGAAGCCGCAGCGCAAGCGAATCCTTCGGATATTCCGACGGCGATCGGTAAACTGGAAAGCCTACTCCTGCTGCACAAGAAGCCGGCGGCGCAGAAAGCCGCTCAGCAATTGCAGGCGCTTCTGGCCGACAAAGATCCTCGCTTGTTTCAGGTCGCGACGCTGCTGGCGCGGCACGGGGAGTCCGCTGCCGCAATACCGTTGATGGAGCGTGCGCGCCGGGCGTTTCCCGAATCCTATGACGTGAACTACAACCTGGCGTTAGCCTACTTGCAGGCGGAGCAATATAACCGGGCCGCCGAAGTGTTGCAATCCTTTACCGGTACGCAAGGAAAAGCCGAAGCCTTCAATCTTCTGGGCACAGTTGAGGATAAACGCGGCCATTTCGGCGACGCCGAGAAGGCTTTTGGGGAAGCCGCACGCCGGGAATCCGTGAACGAAGACTATCGCTTCGACTACGGGAACTCGCTCGCGCAGCACGGCAAACTGGAGCCGGCGTTGGCGGTGTTCCAGGCAGCCATTGCCGACCTGCCGAAGTCATGGAAATTGCGGCTTGGGTTGGGGTCGGTCAGTTATCTCCGCGGCGACTACGAAAGCTCGGCGGAGGTTTTGCTGGAGGCCGTCAAGCTAAAACCGGATGCCGTGCCCGCTTACTTTCTACTGGGTGAGGCCTACGACTCGGCGCAGCGCTTCCAACCGGCAATCGAGACAGCATTCACCGCCTACCTAAAAACCTCGCCGCGGGACCCGATGGCGTACTACCACTACGCCACTATCCTTTACGCACGGGCGCAGGCGGGCGGAAACAACGATTATCGCGCCGCCCTAGAAAATCTGGATCAGGCGCTGCGTCTGAATGCGAATTTTGCCGAGGCACATTTCCAGCGAGGTTTGATCGCGCTGGCGCAGGGCCAGACGGAACGGGGAATCACGTCACTGGAAAAATCCGTGAGGCTGGACCCTAAGCTTGCTGCCGCACACTACCGGCTTGGATTGGCCTACCAACGCCTGGGCGAAGCGCGGCGCGCCAAAGCGGAGCTGGATCAGTTTCGCACACTAAAGAATGAAGAGCGTTACCGAGGGCGCGTGCTGGAATCCCTATCCTCCATCGGGCGTTAAGGTACGCGCCTGGCGGGAACGACTTTGAGAATCTGCACCATGCTCTCTTCATCGGCGTGCTTTTTCGCCTTCACGCGCTGAAACGAATCGAGCAGGCGGCGGGCTTCCTCACGTTTTCCTTGTTTTCGGTAGAGCAGTCCGAGCTGGTAGAGTGCGGTCGCGTTCTCGGGATCAATTTTGAGAGCCTTTTGCCATTCCAAGGCGGCAGCATTGGTTTCACCCGTGGCCAGCAGGAGCTGGCCGAGCAGAGTATGAGAGCGGGCGTCGTGAGAATTCAGCTCGATGGCCTTGTGCAAGGCCGCGATCGCCTCCGCACGATTCCGGCCGGAGCTCGGATCGATCGCTTTGGCAAGCGCCGTCGCGTAGAGATAATGGCCGCGAGCATCGGCGGGCTCCATGGTTCGGGCCATTTGAAACGTGGCCGCAGCCTGGGCCGCATCGCCTGATTCCAACTGCGAGACACCGAGGGCGAGCAACGGGAGACTCCACGCAGGCCTGATCTTGTTCGCTTGGACCCAACTGGCTTCCGCCTGCTTGCGATCACCCTTCAGGGCCAGAAGGATTCCCTGCTCGAACAGAAGTTCGGGAGATCGCGGCAGTTGCCGCAAGCCGAGTCCGACGATCTGCAGCGCGTAGTCGTTGTTCCCGTGAGCGGACGCAAACTCCGCAAGTGCGATGTACGCGTCTGGAGAATTCGGATCGGCCTCCATGGCGCGTGAATAGGCGCGATAGGCCTGTTCCGTCTTGTTCTGCCCGCCGTAGGCTTCGGCCAGCATCCGCCATGCATCCGCGGATTCTTTGTGGATCGAGGTAAGCTTCTCGAGCGCCGTGGCCGCAAGTTCGTAGCGCTCGTACTGCAACAGAAGCGCGCTTACCCGGGACAGAAGTCCGGGGTCCGGATTTTCGGCGGCGGCTAACTGCTGCGTCGCCCTGGCGGGAAAGCCCGGATCGTGAGCCGCCAGGTACGATTCGACAACGATCGGAAGCACCTCTGGATTGTCGAACGCGAGCGCGCCCGCTTTATCGAACTGAAGCCTGGCCGCCGCGTAATCGTGCCGGGCATGAGCGGCAAGGCCGAGGTAAAGATGCGGCACGGGATCGGCCGGAAGTGCCTTGGTCACCACCAGAAATTCACGCTCAGACTCCTCCTTACGATCGAGGAACCAGAGTACGGTAGCCAGATTCTTGCGCGCAGCCCAGAATTTCGGGTTCAGGCGCGCCGCTTCGCGATAGAACTTCTCCGCCTCCGCTAAATTTTCGAGCTGCGTGTACGCGATTCCAATCTGCTGGCACAAATTTGCATCCAGTGGATCGGAGCGATGCAGTTCAAGCAGAATCGGGAGAGCGTCCTGGGCTTTGCCCGCTTTGAGGAGACCTTGCGCCCTGGCAAGCGGAGTCTGTTGCCCGCAGACGGGACCGGTTAACAGCAGGGCACCGACAAGGAGCCCCCAATACGTACATCGCAGTGTCATCGGCAATCGAATCTATTATCTTGCGGTTGTAACGAAGCGCGCCAATCGGCCCGCGGTGTACGGCGGCAAAGGCTTCCGCCTATACCAGCCGAGATATCATCGTGGTGTCAAAACCTGGCTACCATCCTGTGGAACTAAAGAATAGATGTGCCGTTCACGGGCCAGGGCCCCATGCGGGTCGGGCAATCCCGGTCTTCCCCGCCAGCGCCTCCGATCACGCAATAATCTATCGATGATGAAAACATCTCTTGCTCTGACTTCTCTGGGATTGTCTATTGGACTTTTGCCGGCGGCTAATTTCCCGAACGCTGAGATCTCGAACGATCAAATCCGGGCGGGGATATACCTACCCGATGCGAAAAATGGATACTATCGCGGCACACGGTTCGATTGGTCGGGAGTCGTCTACAGCCTGCAATACAAGGGACACGACTACTACGGGCCTTGGTTCCAGAAGACTGATCCTAAGGTTCACGATTTTGTGTACGACGGCTCGGACATCGTCGCTGGGCCATGTAGCGCGATTGCCGGCCCCGTCGATGAGTTCGGACCGCTCGGATGGGACGCGGCGAGGGCCGGCGGCAACTTCGTCAAAATCGGCATAGGGGCTCTTCGAAAGCGAGACGAAGGCAAGTATGACAATTACACACTGTACGAGGTCGCCAACCCCGGGAAGTGGACGATCAGCACAAATCGTGATTCCGTCAAATTCATTCAGGAACTGGCCGATTCCTCTTCGGGCTATGGTTACATCTACCGGAAAACCGTGCGGCTGACGGCAGGCAAGCCGGAGATGGTACTGGAGCACAGCCTGAAGAATACCGGAACCCACACAATCCAGACGAGCGTCTACAATCATAATTTTCTCGTATTGGACAGCCAGCCGCCGGGCCCGGGCTTTGTGATCACCGTTCCATTCCAGATTCAGACACGGCGTCCTCCTAACAAAAAGCTGGCCGAAATTCGAGGGAACCAGATCGTTTATCTGAAGACGCTCGAGAACCGTGATGTGGTGACAACTTCCCTGCAGGGGTTCAGTGACAACCCCAAAGATAATGAGATTCGCATCGAGAACAGCAAACTGGGCGTGGGTATGAGAATTACCGCGGATCGTCCACTATCAAGCGAGTCTCTGTGGTCGATCCGGACGGTGATTGCGATGGAGCCGTTCGTCTCAATGACGATCGAACCAGGGAACGAATTCGGTTGGAAGAGTACATACAACTATTACACTCTGCCGGCGGATACGAATTGAATGACACCGGGCTGGCAGTTTTCGTATTCATGAGTTCGATCGCGTCACGCGAACGTTGTTACGGTGGCTTCCCAGTCTGGACGAGTTTCGAACTTATCTCCGCCTTGAATGCGCGCACGCACCTGTCGTGCGCAATTATTCCATGCCGGCGAGCTTTGCCCACGCGAGCATCAGGGAGCCTTCGCGGCCGTACTTCGCCGGATCTGCCAGGATGATTGCTCGATGACCAGGTGCGCACACGATCACGCGACCTGATGATCCGATGGACACGCCACGAGGATGCGCAGGGCGTTTACTCACGACCCACCCCAAACTGCCCAGATAGGAAAGTTTCCGCTGTTCAGAGTATCAGCAACCCCGGGCACTGTCTTAGGCTCGACCAACCGAGTTGTGAAAAACTGGAGCCCCGTGCAGAGGCGCCGATCGGTGCGAGGACGAACCTTCTTGGGCCGCCGCCCATCAACGCTCATGAGTTCTCGCTTCTATACATCCGCGCATAAGTAAAGGGACATTTTGTGGCATACTGGTCTCAGAGGGCCTATGGTGCCACGCTTGTTGCGGCTACATCCAAGCACATATCAGCGGCTGAC
>JBGPKX010000369.1:0-5626 GCA_041486185.1 Bryobacteraceae bacterium
AACATTCGCGAAGTCGATCCGCTCGAGCTTCGGCGGCAGTTCGGCGTGGTCCTGCAAGATCCTTACCTGTTCAGCGGCAGCATCGAAGACAACATCCGGTTGGGCACCGAAGGGATCGGCCGTGAAGACGTCGAGGAAGCCGCCGAGCAAGTCAACCTGATGGATTTCATCCGCGCGCTGCCGGATGGGTTCGCCCAACATATTCGCGAGCGCGGCAGTTCGCTATCCACCGGCCAGAAGCAGCTCATCAGTTTTGCGCGCGCCCTGGCGCACCAGCCGAGATTCCTGATTCTGGATGAAGCCACGTCGAGCGTGGACACCGATACCGAATTTCGCGTGCGCGAGGCGCTCGCCAGAATGGTGGAAGGCCGGACGTCCATCATCATCGCCCACCGCCTCTCCACGATTCAGCGAGCCGACCGTATTCTGGTGATGCACAAAGGCAAGCTGCGCGAATCCGGCAATCACCAGGAGCTGCTCGCGCTGCGCGGCATTTACTGGAAGCTGTATCAGTTGCAGTATAAGGACCAGGAGCGGGGGGTAAGTGTCGAGTTCACAACTTCCGAGCCGCGACCGTGAGGGAGCGTAACGCCACCTGCGGCGATACAATCTTCCCATGTGGAATGATCTTCGCTTCGGGTTTAGAACCCTCCGGCGCAGCCCTGTTTTTGCGATCGTCGCGGTATTGTCGCTGGCGCTCGGCATCGGCGCGAACACCTCCATTTTTTCTCTATTGAGCCAGGTGATATTTCGCTTCCTGCCGGTGGCGGATCCCGAAAGCCTCGTCGTCTTCCACGCCGACGGGCAGCGCGAAGGCCGGAGTTCCAGCGACAACGGAGAAGCCGTCTTTTCCTATCCGATGTATCGCGATCTGCGCGACCGTAACCGGGTTTTTAGCGGCGTGATCGCTCGGTCCGGAGCGCCGGTGAGCGTTTCCTATGGGGGCCAAACCGAGCGCGCCGGCGTCGAGATGGTCTCTGGAAATTTCTTCGAGGTGCTGGGGGTGCGGCCGGCCATGGGCCGTTTGTTCACTTCAGACGACGACGGCGCTCCGGGCGCGCATCCGGTTGCCGTGCTGAGCCACGGTTATTGGAAGCGCCGTTTCGGAGGCAACGCCGCCATCCTCAACAGCAAGATCGACATCAATGGGCATCCAATGATCGTGATTGGCGTGGCGCCGCCGGGTTTCCACGGAGTGCTCAGCGGCCAGACGCCGGATCTGCTGGCGCCCATCGCCATGAAACGCGAGATCACGCCCACCTGGTATGGCCTCGACGACCGCCAGGACCGCTGGCTAAACGTCTTCGCGCGCTTGAAACCGGGGACGACCCGGCAGCAGGCCGCTGCGGCGATGGAGGTGCTCTATCGGAATATCTCTGAAGACGAGCTCGCACAAATGAAGCACCCTTTGGCGCCGCATGGCCGCCAGGAATTCCTGAGCCAGAAGCTCGAGCTGCGTCCGGCCGCGCAGGGCATCAACCCGCTGCGCGCCGATTGGGAGACACCACTGGTGGCCCTGATGGCGATGGTTGGGTTGGTGCTCTTGATCGCTTGCGCCAATGTGGCCAACCTGTTGCTGGCGCGCGCGGCGAGCAGGCAAAAGGAATTCGCCATTCGTCTCGCCATCGGCGCGGGCCGCGCGGCCATCGTGCGGCAACTGGCCGTCGAGAGCCTGATGGTGGCTCTAACGGGCGGGCTTGCGGGACTGTTGGTCGCGAACTGGACCACGGCAGCTCTGCTGCGCCTTCTGCCCGAGGACGCGACAGGCGGCTGGCTGGGAGCGGCTCTCGACTTTCGCACACTCGGCTTCGCCCTGCTGCTTTCCGTGTTGACTGGGTTGGCGTTCGGTCTCATGCCGGCGCTTGCCTCCACGCGTCCCGATCTGAGTTCTTCTCTCAAGGACCAGTCGGCGAACGTCACCGCGACCGGCGGCCAGGCGCGCTTCCGCAAGATGTTTATCGTGGCGCAGGTGGCTCTGTCGCTATTGCTGCTAGTCGGCGCCGGCCTGTTTGCGCGCAGCCTGTTCAACCTCATGACGGAGAATCCCGGCTTTCACGCGGAGAAGCTGCTCATGTTTTCCGTCGACCCGAGCCTGAACGGCTACGACACTCCGCGCGGCACGGCTTTTTACCGCGACCTGCACCAGCGGCTGGCCGCCATGCCTGGCGTACGCTCCGTGGGTGGCGCCAGTTACGGCCCCTTTGGTCACAGCGACCGCGCGAGCAACATTACCATCGAGGGCTATCAAGCCAAGGAGGACGAGGCTGTCGGCGCGCACCAGGATGGACTCAGTCCGGATTATTTCCGGACCATGGGCATCCCACTGATGGCAGGCCGCGAATTCACCGATCGTGACGTGGCCGGCGCACCCAAAGTCGTCATCGTCAACGAAGCTTTCGTGAAGCGCTATGCAGCCGCGGGGAATCTGCTTGGAAAACATTTGGCCTTCGGCGCCGGTGACGTGAAGCTGGATCGCGAAATTGTGGGCATCGCGCGGGACTTCAAGTACAACAGCCTGCGCGAACCGGTCAATCCTTTCATCTACGAGCCCTACGCACAGCACGACCCTCTCGAACGCACGACCTTTTTCGTCCGGACGTCGCGCAACGAAGCGGATCTGGGGCCGCAAGTCCGCGCCGTGGTGCGCGGCATGGATCCGAATTTGCCCGTGTACAACATGCGACCGATGGAGGTGCAGATCGAAGACTCGATTTACCGCGACCGCCTGGTGGCGACGCTCGCCAGCACGTTCGGTCTGCTGGCCACGCTGCTGGCCGCCATCGGCCTCTACGGTGTGGTCGCCTACAACGTAGCGCGGCGCACCGCCGAGATGGGTGTGCGAATGGCGTTCGGCGCAATGCCTCGCGATGTGCTCAAGCTGGTGATGCGTGAGGTCGGCCTGATGGTCTTGACCGGCGTGGTCATCGGCGTGCCGGCGGCCCTTGGCCTCGCGCGCTTCGTGGAATCGCAATTATTCGGCGTCAAAGCCAACGACCCGCTCATTTTCGCCGTCGCTACCGTTTCGCTGACGCTGGTGGCCCTGTTAGCCGGCTACATTCCCGCGCGCCGGGCCGCACGCATCGATCCCATTAAGGCTCTGCGATATGAGTGACGCCACGGCTTGCTGATGCGGCTCGGAATATGTTCGTTACTGAGCCGCGACCTTAAGGGAGCCTTCCGGTTCAAGGGGCGCCGTTGGCAACTTCTGATACGCCTCGTCTAAAAGCTCCACCACATGCACCACACGCTGCCCGCGTCCATGCAGCCGCACCCCCGCCTCGAGCTGCAGCATGCAGCCGGGATTGGCGGTCGCAATGACGTCCGCGCCGGTCGCGTTGACGCTCTGCATCTTCTTGTCCAGCACCGCCATCGCCATTTCGTTCTCGACGACGTTGTAGATCCCGGCGCTGCCGCAGCACAAGTCGGCTAACGGCATCTCTCGGAACTGTAAACCCGGAATGGCGGCGAGCAGCAGCCGCGGCGGTACGCGCACTTTCTGGCCGTGCGCCAGATGGCAGGAATCCTGATACGTCACCGTGAGCGGGACCGGCCCCATGTTCCGGTTAAGCTCGATCGACGTCAGGAACTCGTTCACATCTTTCATGAGCGCGCTGAAACGCTTCGCCTTCTCTGCGTAGCCGGAATCGTGCTCCAGCAGCTCGTGATACTCCTTCAGCGTCGAACCGCATCCGGCCGCGTTGGTGATGATCGCGTCGAAGCCACCGTCGACCACCGCGTCGATATTTGCGCGGGCCAGTTTCCGCGCTTCACTGCGAATCCCGGCGTGTACATGTAGCGCGCCGCAGCAGCCTTGTCCCGCGGGCACCACCACTTCGCAGCCGTTTTTTTGAAGCACGCGCACCGTGGCTTCGTTCAACCGTGCAAACGAAACGTTAGCCAGGCAGCCGGCCATCAGAGCAACGCGGTATCGCCGCTCGCCCTCGGCGGGAAACGTCTGGCCGATTTTGCCGAAGAAAAATGGAGGCTCGGCCGGCGGGGAAAGCTGCTCCAGGCGCCCCAATTTGCCCAACAGCTTCCACAAACCCGACCCGCGCACCACCGTCTGCAAGCCGCTCGCCTGATAGAGGTACACAACTACACCCGCCGTGCTCATCCATCCAGGCGATTGCAGCAGTTTGCCGAAAACAAAACGGCGCACTGTGCGCGCCAAAAACGGCCGCCGTACCTGATTCTCGATATCGGCGCGCGCCGCTTCCACCAGGCGCCCGTACTGCACGCCCGACGGGCATGCGCTCTCGCAGGCGCGGCAGGCCAGGCAGAGCTCGATGTGCTCGATATAGGACGAGCTGATGGGCGCGCCATTCGCCACCTGCACCATCTGATAAATACGCCCGCGCGGAGAATCCATCTCGACGCCCAGCTCGCGATAGGTCGGGCACGCGTTCAGACACAAGCCGCAATGCACGCAGCGGTCGAGGTCCGCTTGTTGCGGGCGGTCAAAGGAGACGAAAGAGTCGGCCACGGTTCAAAAGGTGATTTGGATCAAACATGTCCTTGATCTTCCTCATCATCTCAAAGTCCGCGCCCGGAGCCGGCCACAGATCGAGCTTGGCGCGCAAGTCATCGGGCGCAAATTCGATGACGGCCTTCCAGCCGTGCCGCACGGCCGATGCGATCCACCGTGCCGCGGCGTCGGCGCGATTGAAATATCCGTAACACACGCCCGAGCCCGCGCGCGCGATCCCCGCGGTCTCGAACGAGTCCATCATCTCTTTCACTTGCGCCAGCGTGCAGGAAGAGCGCACCACCGCACCGTGCGTGAACTTCTCGAGAAAGTGCGGCGTGTACTCCTCTACATGCCGCCAGAATCGTATTTCGTCCGCGCCTTCGAGGACCACGGCATCACGGCCCGCAAATTCGCGGCGGCACCGTTCCACCGCGGCCGCATTGCCGCCCACCCGCAGCGCGAGCAGATGGCCTTTGTGGCCAAGCTGGCCGGCCGCCAGCGGATTCAGCAAGTCGATAGCCGCGGGGGTAATCACGCCTTTCAGGATCCGGTCGCGCGCCGCGATCGCTTCATCCAGCGTTTCGAACGGCAGCAGAAAACTAGCCTCCGCCGCCGGACGGGGCAGCAGCTTGAAATTCACCACCGCGATGGCGGCGAGCGTCCCGAACGAGCCGATCATGATCTTGCCCATGTCCAGCCCGGCGACGTTTTTCACCACCATGCCGCCCGACTGCACCAGCTTGCCCTCGAGCGTTGCGAACTTCATGCCAATCACCAGGTCGCGCGCCGTCCCGTAGAGACGCCGGCGCGGCCCGCTGCTGTTCGCCCCGAGAATACCGCCGATGGTGGCGATCTCTGAAAACGGCGGATCCAGCGGAACCATCTGCCGGTTTTGCGCCAGCAGGCTGTTCAGCTCCGCGTACCGCATGCCGGCTTCCACGCTGATGGTCAAATCGCGCGGCTCGTATTGCAGAACGCGGGACATCCCAGCAGTGGAGATGGTCACGTCCGCCGGAACCACCGGCCCCGCCATCAGACGCTTGGAAGCCGCACCTGTAATTGCGATGCTCTGCTTCTTCGCCGCGGCCGAGGCCAGCGCTTCGGCGAGCGCCTGCGGACTATGCGGCAATGCGGCGCCCGAATGCAACGCGACTTGTG
>JBGPKX010000370.1:0-5602 GCA_041486185.1 Bryobacteraceae bacterium
AACCTTGAAGGTGCGCTTATCGATGTGGTGCTCTTCGTCGGCGGGGGTGAGCACTTCGCTCTCGTCGACATAATCCACGCCCAGCGCTTCGAGAATGCGCGCTTCCATGAAGTGGCCGATGCGCGCCTTGGCCATTACGGGAATGCTGACCGTCTGCATGATCTCGCGGATCTTGCTGATGGGGGCCATGCGGGCTACCCCGCCTTCCTTACGAATGTCGGCAGGGACGCGCTCAAGCGCCATCACCGCCGTGGCGCCAGCCTTTTCGGCAATCAGCGCCTGCTCGGCATTGGTGACGTCCATAATGACGCCGCCTTTTAACATCTCCGCCAACCCGACTTTTACGCGAAACGTGTCATCCAGATACATACGATCTCCTCTTGAAGTTTCACACCATGGCTGGCGCGGGCTCGCGGTTCGAGGTATCGCGCAGCCGTTCCAGCTCAATTGAAAAAATCTCCCCTAGAATCTTGACGCCCTTTTCGATGTGTGCGGGCTCCAGGCCTGCGAAACTCAGCCGCAGCGTATGGGCCTCGGGCCGGCCCACGGCAAAATATTTTCCGGGCAGGTAGGTGACGCCCTCGCGCTGCGCCCGCCCGAGGAGCTCGCTCGTGTCGAGCGGCTCCGGCAACCGTACCCACACGTTCATTCCGCCTTGCGGGCGCGTAAAACGTGTGCCGCGCGGCAAGTAACGCTCGCATGCCGCGAGAACCGCTTGCAGGCGCTCGGCGCCGGCTTTGAGAACGCGTGCGTGATGAGCTTCCAAACGGCCCGACAGAGTAAAGCGCAGCAGCACCGCTTGAGAAAGCTGGTCGCTGTGCAGATCGGACAGATGCTTGGCCTCCATCATACGCGCGATCACCGCTCTCGGACCAATGGCCCAACCCACGCGCAACCCTGGGAACGAGATCTTGGAGAAACTCCGCAGCAAAATGGTGCTGCCCGTGTCATCCATCTGCTTGACGGTGGGCAGCGGCGCGCCTTCGTATCGCAACTGGCCGTAGATGTCGTTTTCAATGACCACGGCCCCCGCGCTGATGGCCTGGCGCAGAATGGCCGCACGCGCTTCGCGGGTCAGCGTGGCGCCGGTTGGATTTTGAAAATTGGACGTGACTACGAGCGCCTTGAACCTGCCCTTGGCAACCGTACGATCGAGCTGCGCGACGTCCATTCCGTCTGCGCGCACGGGAATGCCGGTCAGTTCGGCACCGGCTTCGAGAAAGAGATTCTTCAGCCCCGGATAGACGGGTTCCTCCAGCAGGACTTTGTCCCCGGGCCGGATTAGGACGCGGCGCACCAGATCGAGGGCCTGCTGGCAACCGCTGGTGATCATGAGATCGTCGCCGGACTCCATCACGCCCTCGCGGCGCGAAGTCTCGATCAAGTATTGCCGCAGCGGCTCATATCCCCCTGGGGAACCAAGCTGCAGAATGGAACCGAAATCCGCACCGGCCATGACCTCTTCGCAACTGGCGCGAAAATCATCCACCGGAAAGAGGTCTTCGGAGGGGCGCGAAACCGCGAAGCTGATGGCATCCTGGCTGGCGGCCAGGACGGGCTGCGGTGGATGGACGTGGCTCGCGTCCAAAATCGCGTTCCAGTTCAAGCCCTCGCCCAACGGTGGGACGCCACCGGCTGTGACGTAACTTCCGCGACCGACTTGCCCGCTGATGAGGCCGTCCGATTCCAGCATTTCGTAGGCGGCGGAGATGGTAGTTCGGTTCAGTCCAAGTAGGCCAGCCAATTCCCGAGTGGGTGGCAACCGCTCGCCATGTTTGAGGGACCCGGAACGAATCAGTGCTGTGAAGTGCCTGTGTAGTTGTTGGTATAGAGGCACTTCAGACTGAGAATCGAGTTGCGGTGTGGGGATCACTCACAGGGAGCATACCATTTTGGATGGTCTTTAGCAATCCAATTTTTAGCTTGCATAATGATCAGTATATATGTATCATGATCCTGTGAGTATCAAGTATCAGATCACGCTGCCGGAGCCCTTGGCTGACGAAATGCGCACTACCGCTGCTAGGCTGAAGATTCCATTGGCTCAGTTCATCCGCGAAACCGTCGAGGACAAACTGCGCGAGCTGAAGGCTCAAGATGGCGACGACCGGCCATTCGGGTGGATGGAGAAGTTGCGCGTTGATATTCCGGACACCGATCTCGCCTCCCGTGTCGACGAAATTCTGTATAAGTGACTGTCTTCCTCGATACCGGCTACTTCGTTGCATTCCTTGTTCCGCGCGATCAATGGTTCCAAAAAGCCGTGCACGCCGCCCGCACGGATTTCCGCGCGATCACCTCGTCTTTGGTCGTCAATGAGACCGTATCACTCTTGCAAGCCAGAGGCCTGCTCTCCACCGCTCTCGCCTGGTTGAGCGGGATTCGCTCCGATCCTAAAACACTCATTATCTACGTGGATGCTGCGCTGCAGGTGGAAGGATGGAGCTTATTCCACCGCTACGCCGGATCGGGCGCCAACGCCATCGATTGCACGAGTTTCGCCGTGATGCGCAGCCTGAACATCAAGAAAGCTTTCACGTTCGACCAGCACTTCCGCGCGGCCGGGTTTGAAATTCTGGGATGAGCATCGCTATTTCGAGCCCGCGTCCTTGGCCGAACTGGCTGTACTGCGATGATAATTCGGGTATTTCGGGGGGGAAGTGGGATCGGTTTCGGTACCGACGCCCGCGGTGAGCCTGGTGGCGTCGCCGCCTTCACGGCTCACGCTCCACAGGTCACCCGCGTAGGTGAAAACGATGTGCGTGCGATTGATCGCTGGCTTTTGCAGCAGCAACGGTTTTTCGGACTGTGCGAAGCCTAAAGTTGCGCAGGCCAGTAAAGGGAAGAGGGCGGTGGAACGCGACATGCCATGAGCCTCCTACTGAAGTTGCGGAGTCTCTTACTCTACCTTCGCTGGCGTTGCAAGGAAGCGACGAGCGCGGACGTGTAGCGGTGTTGGGCGGGAATGATCCTGAAGGCCGCAGAGCTCGTTGAAAGACTCGAAGCAACCGCTTCCTTACGGTCGCGGCTCGCAATGCAATGGTTGCATTCATGGCGGCCACCGAGCCGTGCGCGTGAGCAAGGGGTGTCCGAAACAGTTTCCAACACGCTCCTAAGCTACCTGGCTGAATCTGGTGAAAGGCCTCTGCTTTTTTCGCATGAAGCGCAGCTCGTCGGGAGTCGCCGCAAATCCCCATTTCTTGTAAAAGGGGACTAGCTCCGGGCGGCAGTGGAGTTCGATGTGTTCGACGAACAGGAGCGCCGGGTGCGAAGTAATGGCTTCGAGCAACATGCGTCCGACGCCGGTTTGGCGATGGGGGCGGTCGACGATGACGTCGAAGATAACGGCCTTGTAAACGTAGTCGGTAAGCACGCGCGCGAAAGCGGCAAGACCGCCGGTCTCAGAATCGCAGAAGGCGAAGATCAGGTCGGAATGCTGGAGGGTGCGCCGGACGTCTTCGATTTTCCGGCCGCGGCTCCACCACTCGGCCTGGTACATGTGGCACAACTGCTCGATGTGCGCGCAGTTCAGGCGGCTGGTGAATTGGAGCGTGGATTTTGGTTTGACAGACAGTTTGACGGCCATGGCGGTTTCTCCTTTACGCGCTGGACATGCGCCTGGAATGCGTACCCAGGACCTTGACGGCGGTGAGCGCGTAGACCAGGGCGCAATCATAAATGTTGCGGACGGGCACGAATTCGCGCGGACCATGCGAGACCGAGAGCAGCCCCGGACCATACGCCAGCGCGGGCACTCCTTTGCGCGTATAAAAACGGGTTTCGAGAAGGCCGGGACACATTTCAAAGCGTGGCGCTTTCCGGCTGACCTGCTGGATGGAACTGGCCAGTGCGCGCGAAAACTCGTGATCCTTTGGCGTAGCGGATGGCTCGCCTTCTTGCAGCAGTTCCACTTGCAAATCCATACCACGGCGCTTGAATTGATGAAGTATGTCGAGCAGCCGCCGCTTCTCCGCTGCCAGATTCTCCTCGGGATTGGTCCGCCGATCGATGGTGAAGGAGCACTCAGCGGGCACCGCATTGAAGTTGGCGCCACCCTGGCATTGGCCACCGAGGAGCAGAATCGAGTTGCGCACGGCAGCCGGCTGGATGGCGAAGCCGGTCTTTCGCAAGCCGATTTCAGCCTTCAACTCGCGCAGCCGTTGCGCCACCGAGAGCATGGCCTCGAACGGGTTGGGGACGGAATAAGACAGGCCGACGTGAGCCGGTTTGCCTTTCAGCGTGACTCGAAGAGAGACCGCGCCACGGCTGGCGTTCCAGATGACGCCACTCGTCGGCTCGGGCGTGAGCATGCCGGCGGAGTCTTGGTCGAGCCATCCATGCTTCTCCAGAAGCTGCGATCCGCGCGCACCGCCGGTTTCTTCATCCGGCACAATGATCAGGGCAATTCTGCCGTCGAGCGCGAGGCGGCACTCCTGGATGGCGCGTACGGCGTAGATCATGGCCACGAGGCCACTTTTCATGTCCGACGAACCGCGGCCAAACAGCTTGCCAGCCCTGACGACGGGTCGAAACTGTGTCCGTGCGGCTGCGGGCACAACGTCGAAATGGCCGTGAAAGCACAGGGTACGTTTACCGCGGCCGTAGAAACTCCGGACACATGGAGCGGGAATGCCCGCATCGATGCGAAGACCCATGCGGCACAAGCGATCGCGTAACATGCGGGCACACTCTCGGTAAGCGTTCCCCGGTGGATTCTCGGTAGGGATGGAGACGAGGGTACGGGTGAATTCCAGCATTTCCCGGCGGTACGACGCGAGGCTCGCTTTCAGCTCCTGCAACATCATTTTCAGTTCCTGCAACGTCATTTTCAGTTCCAGCAACGTCATTTTCAGTTCCTGCAACATCAAGGAACGATATTAGGGAGATCCGGCGAATAAGTACAGATTCAGATCACTTGCAATGTAACCGGTACAGTTTTATCATTTGTAATCTGATGCCTACTCTCGCGGCAGTCAAGCCGCCGCTTTATTTGAAACTGGCCAGGGCGCTCGAAGAGCAGATCAGCCGGGGTGTATTGCGTCCGGGCGAGCGCATCCCGTCCGTTAGATCGTTCAGCCGCCAGCAAGGCGTCAGCATATCGACGGTACTGGAAGCTTTTATGTGGCTGGAGAACCGGGGCGCCATTGAGTCGCGGCCGAAATCCGGATTCTTCGTGCGCATTCCCTTCGCCAAGTCCATTCCCGAGCCGCGATTTCAGACGCCCGCGCCAAGGCCCGCGGTTTTCGGAGCTGGGGCCATCGTGGCCGAGGTGCTGCGATCGGCAACCGATCCGGCGAGCGTTCCGCTGGGCACCGCCTGCCCCGATCCGGAACTGCTCCCGCACCACAGGCTCAGCGGGATCTTACGTGGCATCGTGCGGCGCAACAGTCTGCATAGCAGCATCTACGGGCCCACGCATGGAGTCGAGGGGCTGCGCCGGCAAATCGCCCGGCGTTCGCTCGAATATGGGTGCAATTTTTCTCCGTCGGATATCGTGGTGACGAGCGGCGCCATGGAGGCGCTGAATCTGAGCTTGCGCGCGGTGGCTCGCGCCGGCGACGTGATCGCGGTGGAAAGTCCCTCGTATTTCGGCCTGCTCGAA
>JBGPKX010000371.1:0-5586 GCA_041486185.1 Bryobacteraceae bacterium
AACTCTGGGTAGCGCAGGGCTCATCACGCCGAAAAGCCGCGGAAAAGCAGGAGTGTTCCTGGCGCTATGATGCTTCGGTCACCGTGCTCGTGTTGACCCGTGCGCCCGCGATCCGCTCCGCCGCCTCTTTGCCCATGCGGATGCAATCGGGCACCCCGATGCCATGATACGCGTTGCCTGCGACCAGCAAGCCGGGGATCGATTCGAGGCGCGCTTCCAGTTCCCGGATTCGCCCAGCATGTCCAACCGTGTACTGCGCCATCGATCGCGGCCAGCGAAACACACGCCAAAACAGCGGCTCGGCGGTAATCTCCGCGATCTCCCGCAGCTCTTCGCGGACCGCCGTGACGATGGTGTCATCGGCGCCGGCCATCGCCTGTTCGCCCCCCACGCCGCCCAAAAAGCAGCGCAATAGCGCCAACGATTCCGGCACGCGGTTTGGAAACTTGTTGCCCACCCACGTGCAGGCCAGCAGCTTGCGGCGCTCGCGCTTAGGTACCAGGAAGCCGAAGCCGCGCATCTGGTCTCTCACGGAGCTCCGCTCAAATCCCAGCGCCACCGTCATGGATGAGCTGTAGCCGATCGAGGCCAGCAACACTGCTACGCGGCCATCCAGCGCGCTTGCAAGCGGCGCCGCCCGGTGCGCTTCGCAGGCTAGAACGACATGCTGCGCATCGAGCCAATCCCCGGCGACCCGCAGGCGAAAGCCGGCGCCCGCGCGTGCGATCGTTTCCACTGCATGGTGCACGAACGTTGTGCGCGACGACGCCGCTCGCGAAACGGCTTCGACCAGGCAGCCCAGCCCGCCGCGCAGTGTCCGAAAAAGCGGCGCTCGCGAGGACTCCCCCGTTGGCCTTTCCGCCAGCACGCCGCGCGTCAAACTGCCATACTTGCGCTCCAGTTCGACGAATCGCGGTAGAACGCTCGCCACGCTCAACTCCGCCGGATCGCCGCCGTAAATCCCGGCAAGCAGCGGCTCGGCGAGGTAGTCCACAGCTTCGCGGCCATAGTGTTGCTCGACGAACTCGGCTACCGAACGGTCGTGATCGGGCGCCGCGCCGGGCCGCCGGAAATATTCCAGCGCCATGCGAAACTTGGTCGGCCAGCTCACCAGCGGCGACAGAGCCATGGGCAGAATCTTGGTCGGTACCAGCATCTGCACGCCATCGGGAAGCTCGACCATGCGGCCGCGCCGGCGGATAAACGTCTTGCGCTGGTGATCGTTCGATCCGATGACTTCGCTTTCGAGGCCCAGCTCGCGAAGCAGATCCATGGCCCAGGGCTTGATGGAAAGAAAGCTATCGGGCCCGGCTTCGACCACGCAATCTTGAATGCGCTCGGTTTGGATGACGCCGCCCAGGCGCGGGCGAGCCTCGATGAGCGTCGAATCAATCCCAGCTTTGGAGAGATAGTAGGCAGCCGAGAGGCCGGAAATGCCGCCCCCGATGATGGCGACCGAAGACATGGGCCGGCACGGAAACTACAGACGAAACTCGCGCACCATCTGCACCACGGCCTTCACGTTCTCGACCGGAGTCTCCGGCAAAATCCCATGACCCAGGTTGAAAATGTGGCCGGGACGCGCGCCCGTGCGCTTCAATAGTTCATGCACGCGCATCTTGAGTTCAGGCAGCGGAGCGAACAGCGCCACCGGGTCGAGATTTCCCTGGATGGCCGAACGATAGCTGATGTCCATCCAGGCCTGGTCGATATTGATGCGCCAGTCGACGCCCATCACATCGCCGCCCGCGGCATGCAACTCGCGGAAGAAACCGGAAGCTCCGGTGCCAAAGTGAATCACCGGCACGCCTGTGGCGCGAATGCGCTCGATCAGCGCGCGCGAATAGGGCGCCGCGAAGCGCACATAGTCGTCCGGGCCGAGCGCCCCTACCCAGCTATCGAACACTTGAATGGCGCGCGCTCCCGCCGCGACCTGCAGCGAAGCAAATGGCGCGAGCACGTCCACGATTTTGCCCATGAGCCGCCGCCACAGCGTCTCTTCGGCATACATCATGCGCTTGGTGCGGATGAAATTGCGCGACGCGCCGCCCTCGATCATGTAGCTCGCCATCGTGAACGGAGCACCCACAAAACCGATCACCGGCACCTTTCCAGCGAGCGCCCGCACGACCATCTGAATGGCTTCTCCCACGTAACCCAGCTCATCGGTGTTCGCCGTCGAGAGCGTGTCGATATCCGAACCGGTGCGCACGGGGTTGCCGATGATCGGCCCTTCGCCCTGGGCATAGCGCAGCTTCAGTCCCATGGGCTCCACGGGCAGTAACAGGTCCGCAAAAATGATGGCCGCGTCCACATCCAGAATTTCGACCGGCTGTAGTGTCGCCGTGGCCGCCAGATCGGGCCGTTTAGCGATTTCGAGAATGCTGTGCCGTGAGCGCAGTTCGCGGTATTGCCGCAGATAACGTCCCGCCTGCCGCATGAACCACACCGGCCGCACGTCGGTGGGCCGGCGCCGGCAGGCATCCAGGAAACGGTTACTCATTGGAGCCACGCGCATGATTGCTCCGGTCGGTCTTCGCAGAAGAAAGCGCGAAGCCCTGCTGGTTTGTGTTGCGCCGCCCATGCCCGGCCGTTGACGAACAGCGGCTTGGTCCAGGCCTCGCTATCGAGCGTGCGTGGAGCCACCACCGACACCGCCAGTACGCCTTGCGCCGGCCAGCCCGTCCGCGGGTCCATGATGTGGCTGTAGATCCGGCCTTCAGCGCGGAAAAACTTTTCGTAATTGCCCGACGTGGACATCGATTCGTCTTTCAAATAGACTTCGGCCACGGTCTTCGTCTGGTCTTTCGGATCGCGGATTTTCACTTTCCAGCCCTTCTCGCCCGGCGGCGCGCCCAACCCATAAATACTGCTTCCCGAGGCTGAAACCAGCGCCGTTCGTATGCCGTACTCTTTCAGGACCTCAACCATCCGGTCCACCGCGTAACCTTTTCCAATCCCGCCCGGATCCAGCTCGACTTCGGATCGGGCAAACTTTACCGTTCGCTTGGCGCCATCGAGCAGGATATTGCGGTATCCCACACGCTCCAGCGCAGCCCGAACCTCGGCGCGGTGCGGCAGCCGGCCAGTGCCTTTGTAAAACCCCCAGACCTTCATCAAGGGCCCGACCGTGATGTCGAACGCACCCTCGCTCTCGCGGCTGTATTTCACGCAGGCCGCGAGCAGGTCAAACAACTCCGGTGTGACCGTGACCGGCCGCTCGCCGGCGAACCGGTTAACCTCGCTCAGCTCGCTCTCCGGCTTGTAATTGGAGAGCATCTCGTCGAGCCGCCGGACTTCCTCGAACGCCGCATCCACCGCCTCTTCCATGCGCGTCCGGTCCTCGCCATAGACCGCCACCGAGTAGGCCGACCCCATGGCGACCACGCTGGATTCCAGGCGCAGCGTGTCGCTCTTTACCGCCGGACGGGCGGGTGCGTTCGCCGCCGCTCCCGCCAGCGGCAACAAAAACAAAACTAGCACAATCTGTTTCAATTTAGGGCTGATTTTCCGTCGGATGGCGTAATTTTTTCGCCCGTTTGAGTAACAGTTCCACGCGTTCGGTGACGTCCGGCCCGGGGCTCGGTTCGAAGTGTAACTCCGGGGTTTTCCGCAGGTTGAGGCGTCTCGCCAGCTCGTTTCGCAAGTAATGGCGGGCATGGTCGAGCGCGGCCATGGCGGCCTTCTGCTCGCGCGCGCCGCCGGAGAGCGCTACGCGCACATGCGCATGCCGCAAGTCCGGCGCCACCTGCACGTCGTCCACGTCCACGACAATGAGCCGCGGGTCCGACAATTCAAAGCCGATGATTTCCGCCAGTTCTTCGCGGAACGTCTCCGATACCCGCTCCGCTCGATGCTGTTCCATACACAAGTGGAAGAGGCATTCCTGCCGGTGCTACATCCATTCAATCGTCACGCCGGCCAGGGCCGGGCCCAGCAGCGACGCCGTTTCGTGCTCCACCGATTGCAGCACCTTCTCGGCGTGCACTCTATCTGACGATACCGTGACCGCCGCCAATACCGCCCGCTGCCAGAGGTCGTGGCAATCGATCTCCGCCACCGACACGTTGAACTTGTGGTGCAGCCTGTCCCGAAGGCCCTTAACGACGTGCCGCTTCTCCTTCAGCGAATGGGAGTTTTCCAACCGCAATTCCAGCGTCAGAACTCCAATCGTGGCCATCCGTCACCGAGCGGCGCTTCAGGCGAACACTTCGGGCGCTATCTTTTCCGTAACGAACGCCTCGATGATGTCGCCCGACTTGATATCGCCGTAGTTCTCGAGGGTCACGCCGCACTCCATCCCGCTGCGCACTTCGTTCACATCGTCCTTAAACCGGCGCAGGGAGCCGACTTTCCCGGTATGGACCACCACGTTATCGCGCAACAGCCGGACATTGTTGCCGCGGGACAGATGCCCATCCTGTACGAAACATCCGGCCACCATGCCGACTTTGCTGATACGGAAGGTGTCGCGCACCTCGGCCTTGCCCTGGTAAACCTCGCGGTATACGGGCTCGAGCAGTCCCGTCATGGCGCGCTTGATCTCGTCCGTCAGGTTGTAAATGATGGTGTGCAGCCGGATGTCGACCTTTTCCTCTTCGGCGACGGCTTCGGCGCCGCGCTCCGGCCGGACGTTGAACCCGATCACGATGCCGTTCGAGGTCGAGGCCAGCAGCACATCGGATTCGGTGATGGCGCCCACGCCCGCGCGCAGCACGCGGATGCGGACTTTATCGTTCGAAAGCTTCTGCAATGTGTCGGACAGCACTTCGGCTGAACCGCCCACGTCGGTCTTGAGAATGATGTTCAGGTCCTTGACCTCGCCCGCTTCCATCTGCTTGTGAAGCTGTTCGAGCGTAATGCGGCTGGATTTCGCCAGCGACTGTTCGCGAGCCTTGGCCTCGCGGTAAAGCACGATTTGCTTGGCTTTGACCGTGTCCGTAACGACCTGGAACGAATCGCCGGCCTCCGGCATTTCTTCCAGACCGAGGACCTCGACCGGCGTGGAAGGCTCCGCTTCGCGCACCTGCTCGCCACGGTCGCCCAGCATGGCGCGCACTTTGCCGAATACCGCGCCGCAGATGAAGAAGTCGCCGACGCGGAGTGTGCCGTTGCTGACCAGGACCGTGGCTACCGGACCGCGCCCGCGGTCCAGCTTGGCTTCGAGTACCGTTCCCATTCCCGGCCGGCCGGGATTGGCTTTGAGGTCCTGGATGTCGGCCACTAGCAGAATCATTTCCAGCAGCTCATCCAGATTCTTTTTGGTTTTAGCCGAAACCGGGACCATCACCACGTCGCCGCCCCAATCCTCGGCCAGCAGGCCGCGATCGGAGAGCTGCTGCTTGATGCGCTCCGGCTGCGCCTCCGGCTTATCGATCTTGTTGATGGCCACGATGATCGGGACTTTGGCCGCGCGCGCATGGTCGATGGCCTCGAGGGTTTGCGGCATCACGCCGTCGTCCGCCGCCACCACCAGCACCACGATATCGGTCACCTTGGCGCCACGAGCGCGCATGCGGGTGAATGCCTCGTGACCGGGCGTGTCGATGAACACGATCTTGCGGCCGTTCTTCTCCACTTGATAGG
>JBGPKX010000372.1:0-5567 GCA_041486185.1 Bryobacteraceae bacterium
GGATTTTCGGCAGAGTCCAGCAGCTTGCCGATGTGGATGTGCGCGTGGCACTGCGTTCGCCGTTCATCGCCGTTCACGGCCAGCCCCCATTCATTGCCCCACAGCGATTTGGCCTTCTCGATGGCGGCGGTCCACAGCGCCATGCGGGCTTCCGGCGTCATTTCATTCAGCGCATGTGTATGGGCACGCGGCAGCGCCAGCCAGCGATTCGGTTTGCGGGGGTTGATGTCTTTGAGAAAGAAAACACCGACGTCGGCCGGCTGGGTCTCCGCCTCACGGCAAAGGCCGCATTCGCGAGCGGCCATGCTCTCCGGCTTGGCCAGATCGCATGCGCAGGTACGTATGTCCGCGCGCACCGAGATCGCGATGGCCAGCACCCAACTGAATCTCAGGAGGAGCACTCAAGTTCATTATAGAAGTAGGACGGGCGTTCTGTCCGTTGCCGAATGTCTCTCGACCAGGCCCGGCATTCGTCCTGCGCGCAATCCGTAGCTGAAACATGGACAGGCAGGCATGCCTGTCCTACGATGAAACCAAATGGTTGGCTTCCCTAAGCGACTGCTGCTCGCCATCCCGCTGCTCTATTTGCTTTATTTCTTCGGCCTGACCAGTGCCGGCCTGCTCGGTCCCGATGAACCGCGTTACGCCGCTATCAGCCGCGAGATGGCACAGTCCGGCGATTGGATCACGCCGCGCCTGTGGGGGGAGCCTTGGTTCGAGAAACCGGCCCTTCTTTACTGGATGGAGGGTGTGGCGTTTCGCCTGGGCTTGCATGAGGATCTGGCTCCGCGGCTGCCGGTGGCACTCCTCAGCGCGGCGTTTCTTATCTTCTTCTATTGGATCCTGCGGCGCGAATTCGGCGACCCATCCGCGGGTTTCGCTACCGCAATTCTTGCGACGTCCGCCGGATGGCTCAGCCTGAGTCACATCGGCATCACCGATCTGCCCATGTCGGCTGCGTTTGCGGCGGCCATGCTGCTGGCACTGGGATGGATCGAGCGCGGAGAGCGCCAGTGGCTGCCGGTGTGCGCGGCTCTACTTGGTGTCGCTGTGCTCGCGAAGGGGCTCCTGCCGCTAGTGCTCGCGTTGCCGCTACTCTGGATGGGCCGCCGGCGGTGGCTTGACTGGGCGCACCCGTGGGTGATCGTGGCATTTGCGGTGATCGCGCTGCCCTGGTACGTGCTGTGCTGCCTCCGCAACGGATGGCCTTTCGTGGAGAAATTCTTCTGGCAGCATCAGGTCGAGCGTTTCAGCACTCCGGCACTGGCGCACGGCCAGCCCTTCTGGTTTTTCCTGCCTGTGATTGTGGCGGCACTCTTTCCCTGGATTCCCGCGCTCGCGCTGGTCTTTCGGCGATCGCTATATTCCGATTCCCGCCGCCGCTTCCTGTTGCTCTGGCCCGTCTTTGGTCTGGTATTTTTCTCGGCAGCGCGCAACAAACTGCCCACCTACGTGCTCCCGTTAATGCCCGCGTTGGCGGCGGTTGCCGGTATTGCCCTGGCGGAATGCAAGCGGCCGCGATGGGTTCTGGTCGGAACGGCGGCGCTGCTCGTATTGCTGGGACCGATTTCGGCCATCTTGCCGACGGCTCTGGCCGGTGGAATTTCGCGGTCCGTGTGGCCGCCCTTTCACTGGGCATGGCTGCTGCCGGGGCTCGGCGCCGTCGCCGTCTGGTATTTGGATGCAGCGGGACAACGCGGCGCGGCGGTGGCGTTGCTGGCAGCCTCCATCACTGCCGGCGTGGTCGCGATCGAGCTGCGGTGGTTTCCGGAAATCGACCGCGTGGCCTCCGCACGGCCGTTGTGGCTCGCGATCGCGCCTATCCAAGATCGCGTCTGCATCGCGCGCCTGCACCGCAGCCTGCGATACGGATTGAATTATTACTCAATCGTGCCGCTTCCGGATTGCCGTACCCAACCTCGCGAGGTGGAAATCACGCAGGACCCAGGTGCTCCGCCGCGGCTGGTCAACGCGCTGGCCGCGCCGGCTAGTTTGCGCGGAAACTGAATTACATTCCAGGTTCGTCGGCGGATGGACCGTAAATCGCGGGAACCGGGATGTCGTTGAGCCGCAAGTAGACACCAAGCTGCGCGCGGTGGTGGATGCTGTGATTCATGATCACACTGCGCAGCACCGCGATTCGCGGCAGGGTAAAGATGGGCTTGCCATCCGCGAGCAGCGACCAAGGCTTCATGAGGTCATCATCGGCGGCGCCGGCAATGGCTGCGCGCGCGGATGCGATATTTTTGTCGAACTGCGCCAGCAGCTCTTTTTGAGAAGTCATCGGCTCCTCTTTATAGGGCGGCGCACCGGGCGGGGCGATGTCGAGAGAATCTTTTTGAATCGTCTCGACCGCCCAACCGGGCATGTTGGCGATGTGGGTGGCCAGGGCGGCCATAGTGAACGATTTCTGGTGCGGCTTCCAGCCGAACTTGTTTTCCGGGCACCGCTCGAGGACCGTTCGGGTCTTGGCCATTTCTTGATCGAATTCAGGCAATAGGGCGTCACTAATACGCATCGTATCCTCCATCTTGGAGATGTTCGCCTTTTATTCGCCTTTTGTCAAGAGCGGAATTGTAAATTGCGTGGGCAGCCTCTCAGGCTGCTGGGTCGAGACTGGTCTCGGCCTTGCCGAACAAAGACGTGTCGGCACGAGTGCCGACACCGCAGGCCGCGCGGGCCCGCGCCACACGCCGCAATTCTTCGACGAAACTGTGACTCACGAGACGAGGTGCGTGTTGAAAAACGCGAAGGTACCGCTTCCTTACGGGTCGCGGCTCGGAATGCGATCGTTGAATCCAAGGGCAGTTGGTGAGGCGCGCGCGTGAGCAGGCGGTGTCCGAAATACAACTCCTAAGCGCTCGGCGGCAGGCCCGAACCGAAGCCGCCGTCCACCACGAATGCCGTTCCGGTGACGAACGAAGCGTCATCGCTGGCCAGAAACACGGCGGCGCGCCCCACTTCTTCCGGCCGGCCGATGCGCCACAGAGCGTGCAGCTTGCCGGCGGAGGCGCGGGCGGCGGCGGGATCGGGCTGAGCCTGGAAATATCCTTCGGCGAGCCCGGCGTCGATATAGCCGGGGCAGATGCAATTGACGCGGATGCCCTCCTTGCCGTGATCGATCGCCATGGCCTTGGTCAGTCCGATGATGGCGGCTTTGGTGGCGCAGTAACCGGCGCACATAGGCTCGACAAAAAAGCCATTTACCGACGACATGTTGACGATCGCGCCCTTGGTGGCGCGCAGATGCGGCATGAAGAATTTCGAACACAGGAACACGCCGCCGAGATTCACCGCGATCTCGCGATTCCATTCCTCGACCGTGGTGTCCTCGACCGTCTTGTTGATCTGAATGGCGGCGTTATTGAACAGGACGTGCACCTTCGAAAAAACGCGCAAAGTTTCGCCCACCAGATTACGCACGGATTCAGGGTTGGCCACGTCGGTCTCGACAGCGTGCGCTTTCCCACCCGCCTGGTGAATGCGCTGCACGGTGTCGAGCGCGCCCGCCAGATTGATATCGGCGACCACCACGCTGGCGCCTTCGCGCGCGAATTCGATGGCGGCGGCGCGGCCGATGCCGGAACCAGATCCCGTGATGACTGCCACTCGGTCTATCAGCTTCATGCGTCTTGTGCTCTCCGCAGAGCCTCCTCGCAGGATTCTTTCTTGGTGTAGATGGTTGCGCGCACCTCAGCCGCGAATTTCGCCCCTGGGGCGAGGCTCCGGCTGGTTCCTCCGCGCGCGGCTTCCGCCAGGTGCACGGGGTAGCTGGTCCATGGTTCCACGATTACGTGATGGTATCCGCGCCAGCCGCCGTAGACGAGCCACAACCACAGATATGGGCACAAATCGACGGGGAAGGTGAGCAGAAAGCCCTCACCGGTCTCGGTGTCCTCGACGGCGTACCAGCCGGCTGCCAGATCGGTGCAGTAGTGGCCGCAGAAGATGCCGGCGTCGATGCCGCGGGTGCGGCTCATGTCGGTTTTGCCAACCGGCGTCGCGATGTTGGGCCACGCGTAGCGCTGTCCCGGTGTCCCCACGCTGGCATCCGATGAGAGGCCGACGATGCCCGTTTGCGCAGGAATGCGCAGCACCATGTGCGACGACGGGGCCAGGGCCGGGTGCGTACCCCAGATAAAATCAAGGGCCACCGGGCCAAGGTTGGTGACTTCGTATTTCACCTTCACAACTGGCGAGGCGCCGCTGAGCGTGACCGTCTTTTCCGCGCGCACCGGGCTGATGGGCCCGAAGGCCGCGAGGCGCGCCACCAGGCCGCCATCCTCGCGGTCGGCCGAAACCACGTTCCAACGCACCGAGCGCAACTCGCCCAGGTTGGGATACATTTCGCCTTTGTATTCGCAGGCGTCGCAAGTGGGAAAGCCTTCGTCCCATCCGCCACACCAGTAGTTATCGAAATTAGCTTCGATGGCAAAGGTCTGCGGCAGAACGCGCGGATTGTGCCACAGAAAATTTCTGCCGGAAGGTTTCCAGATCAGGTCGTAGAGTTTGGCGCCGACGTCCGGCAGAATGCTGATGGCGAGCCATTCATTCTCGAGCTGAATGGCGCGCAGCGAGTTGATGCTGGCGTTGGGTTGTATCAGGGCAGGGCTCATGAATCCGCCGGCGCGGGTGACACGGCCGCCTCGGCCTGTGCGCGCTTGCGCTCCTCATAAACCGTGATGAGCAGAGTGCTGGCCAGCACCAGAATGCCGCCGGCAATCATTGGGGTCGTCAGCCGCTCACCCAGGACCAGCGCCGCGATGATCAGGCCGAAGAACGGAATCAAGTAGTTCGAAAGTCCGGCCTGGGTCGCGTCGAGACGGGTCAGCACGTTGAGGAACAGCACCATCGACAGGAAGTATTGGAACAGAGCCAGCAACAGCAGGCCGATCCAGATCTTGGCGGTGAAGCGCGGCATGTCGTGAAAAGCTGCAGGCTCGGCGTAGAGCGTGATGGGCAGCAGAAACGCGAACACGGCGTAGTAGCTGTAGAGCAGCACGCGCAACGGAGAATAGCGCTCCAGCAGCTTTTTGCTATACACGTTGTAAAAGGCGCTGCCGTTCACGCTGAGAAAGATCATGACATTGCCCCAGAAGAACTTGCTACTGGTCAGGTCGAGCTCTTTCCAATCCACTCCCGAGCATTCAATGACGCCGCCGATGGCCAGCGCGAAGCTGATCCATCGAACCGCCGACATGCGCTCGCGGAGAAAAAAGTAGGCCATTACGGCGGTCGAAACCGGAAGCGCCAGCATGATGAGCGCGGCGTTCGAGGCCAGGGAGAACCGCACGCCCCAGGTAATGAACAGCTGGGCCACGACCTGCCCGAACACGCCGATAAGGATGAACTCCAGCGCGTCCCGCGCGGGTATGCGGTTCTTCAGCTTGCCCTCGCGCCGCAGAATTGGGATCAGCATCAGAGTGGCGAGCGTCATGGGGAAGAACGTCGCGGCGACCGGGCCCATCTGTTCCTGAACAATTTTGACGAGCACGAACTGGCTGGACCAGATGAGATTGCACGCCAGCAGCAGCCCCCAGTCCCGCAAGCGCTCCGCGGAGAGGCTA
>JBGPKX010000373.1:0-5563 GCA_041486185.1 Bryobacteraceae bacterium
CACGGGCTTTCTGCAATGGATGCTGAAGGACGGGCAGAAAATGACCGAAGCGCTTTCTTATGCGCCGCTGCCCCATGAGGTCGTGACGAAAGAAACGGGCGCGCTTTCTCAAATTCAATAACATGGCGGAAGCGGCGACACTCTCGGAAACCGATACCGCGGAACGCCCCGGAAACACCATTCTGCGGCGGCTGCGCACCGGAGATGAAGCCGCCCATCTGCTGACTCTGATCTTTGCTGTCGTCATCCTGGTGATCGCCGGGTTGCTCGTGTTGGAACTCTTTCGCAATTCCGGCGAGGCCCGGCACAAGTTTGGCTGGGAGTTTTTCCTGACCAGCAAGTGGGACCCCGTCGCCGGCCAGTTCGGCGCTCTGCCGTTTATCTACGGCACCCTCATCACCTCGGCTGTGGCGCTGTTGCTTTCCGTGCCGTTGGGCCTGGGAGCCGCGATCTTCCTTTCAGAGCTTGCCCCGCCGCGTGTCTCCGATGCGCTCACATTTATCATCGAGTTGCTGGCAGCAGTGCCCAGCGTGATTTACGGCCTGCTTGCGGTGTTCGCGCTGGTTCCACTCCTGCGCGATCCCATCCAACCGCTTCTCAATCGCACGCTGGGATTTCTCCCCATTTTCCAGGGACCTTCGTACGGCGTCGGCTTTCTAGCCGCCGGCATCATCCTGGCCATCATGGTGGTGCCATTCATCATCTCGATTTCGCGCGAGTCGCTGCTGGCTGTCCCCAACGATCAGCGTGAGGCCGCCTTGGCGTTGGGAGCCACGCGTTGGGAATCCACCTGGCACGTCGTGGTTCCTTACGCGCGCCTGGGCATCATTGGGTCCATCTTTCTTGCCTTGGCCCGGGCATTGGGTGAAACCATGGCGGTCACGATGGTCATCGGGAACACTCCGCAGATCGCAGCGTCGCTTTTCGCCCCCGGCTATACAATCCCCGCCGTCATCGCCAACGAATTCACCGAAGCGACGGCGGACATCCACCTGAGCGCCTTGGTTGAGCTGGGGCTCGTACTGTTCCTGCTGACCATGGTGATTAATGCGTTCGCGCGCCTGATGGTGCTGGCGACCACGCGGCGAGGGACTACCAATCCATGACGCGGCACCGCTGGAGAAAATTCGTGAGCGGACTGATGTTCGGCGTGACTGCCGCCTGCGCCGCGGCGGCTGTCTGCCTGCTCTTCTGGATACTCGGCTTTCTTGTATGGAATGGCGGAAGGGCGCTGAATTTCGACTTTTTCACGCAGCTTCCCAAACCGCCCGGCGAACTCGGGGGCGGCATGGCTAATGCCATCGTCGGCAGCGCGCAAATCATCCTGATAGCCGCGCTCATCGGGATTCCCATCGGTTTTTTGGGCGGGATCTATCTGGCCGAATTTGGAAGCGGCGCATTTCCGTTCTTCGTCCGCTACACCGCCGACCTTTTGAACGGCGTGCCCTCCATCGTGATGGGCATCTTTGCTTATACCGTCGTGGTGCGGCCCCTTCACCAGTTTTCCGCGCTCGCCGGCGGTGTAGCGCTGAGCGTTATTCTGATTCCGACTACCATCCGCACAACCGAGCACTTTCTTCGCGCCGTTCCTCAGATGTTGCGCGAGGGCGCGCTGGCGCTGGGTGCGAGCAAATGGAAGTCGATCGCCACGGTAGTCGTTCCCGCCGCCGTCAGGGGAGTTGCCACCGGCATGATTCTCGGAATCGCCCGGATCGCCGGGGAGTCCGCGCCGCTTCTCTTCACCAGTTTTGGCAATCAGTACTGGAGCACCAGCCTGGGCCAGCCCACGGCTTCTCTACCCGTCATGATATTCACGTATGCCATTTCACCCTATGCCGACTGGCACCGCCAGGCCTGGGCTGCGGGACTGGTCTTACTCGCGGTAATGCTTCTGCTGAATGTTGGCGCGCGTGTGGTGCTGCCGCCAGGGACTTCTCACAGGACCTGAGATGATGGGGACACTCGAGCATTCCACCATTGCCGGCCCTCCGGCTGCCGCTCCAGGCAACGCTGCCACGCCCGGCGTGGTGCCCAAGCTCAAGATCTCGCGCTTGAATTTTTTCTATGGAGCCTATCAGGCGCTGCACGACATAGAACTGCAAATCGCCGCCAACCGCATTACCGCGCTGATCGGCCCGTCCGGTTGCGGAAAGTCGACGTTCCTGCGTGTACTGAACCGGATGCATGAGACCGTTCGCGGCGCGCGTGTTTCGGGTGAAATCCTGCTCGATAATGAGAACGCGCTGGCCATGGATGTGGCCAAGCTGCGGCGACGCGTCGGCATGGTGTTTCAGAAGCCCAATCCCTTCCCGAAATCGATCTTCGATAACGTGGCGTACGGTTTGCGTGTGAACGGGATCGGGGGAAATGTGCCCCTGAGCGATGCCGTCGAGCACAGCTTGAAACGTGCCGCGCTCTGGGATGAGGTCAAGGACAAACTCCACCGGTCGGCGTACGCACTCTCCGGTGGCCAGCAGCAGAGGTTATGCATCGCGCGCGCGCTTGCGGTCGACCCCGAGGTGCTCCTTCTGGATGAGCCCAGTTCGGCTCTGGATCCGATTGCCACTGCCAAGATCGAGGAACTGCTTTTTCGTTTAAAGGAAAATTGCACCATCGTAATCGTTACGCATAACATGCAACAGGCCGCGCGCATCGCGGACGATACCGGTTTCTTCCTTCTGGGCAAGCTGATTGAATTCGACAAAACCGAAAAGATTTTCAAGACGCCGGCAAAGAAAGAAACGGAAGATTACATTACGGGCCGGTTTGGATAACGGCTGAGGACACGAGTTGCGTCACTTTATCGAAGAACTGGAAGAATTGCAGGGGCGGCTCCTCGAGATGGGCAGCCTCGTCGAGTCGGCTATTCACCATGCCGTGCTGGCATTAGTGGAGCGGAGCGAAGAGCTGGCGCATCAGGTCTTGAGGAACGAAGACCGGATCAATCACCTGGAAGTGGAAATCGACGAGCTGGCGGTCCGGCTGCTCGCGCTGCAACAACCCATGGCCAAGGACCTTCGCCTGCTCACCGCCGCAATCAAGATCAACACCGACCTGGAGCGCATGGGCGACCTGGCCGTGAATATCGTGGAGCGTGCGTCGGCGCTGATCCAACGGCCTCCCGTCAAGCCGCTCATCGATATCCCGCAGATGGCGCGCATCGTGGAATCGATGGTCCGCAAAAGCCTGGATGCCTTCGTCAAACGCGAGCCCGAATTAGCCCGCAGCGTTCTGCTCGCCGACGACACGGTCGATCGCTTGAAAGACTCGATTCACAATGAACTCGTGGCCTTCATGCAGCATGACCCGTCCGTGATTCCGCAAGCCATCGACCTTATTCTGGTGGCGAGGCACCTGGAGCGCATCGCCGATCATGCAACTAATATCGCCGAAGATACACTTTTTCTGGTGAAGGGCGTCGATGTACGGCATCATTTAGAACCTGACATCTGAATTTGACTTACAAATTACAGCCTATCACCACGCACCTCGATTCTTCTCACTAACTTCTTCAACATGTAATCAAACTGAAACACGGTTTCAAGTAAGAAAGTAGTATGCGATGCGATTTGCACGTTCATACCCGGCACTCGGGTATGTGTACCGTACCGCTGCTGAACCGCGTCTGCCGTGAGAGTTACAACGATCCAGACTCGGTTTACGAAGCGTTGAAACAACGTGGAATGGATCTGGTTACCATTACGGACCATGACTCCATCGATGCCGTTGAATCGCTCCGTAAGTTTCCGGACTTCTTTCTCAGCGAAGAGGTCAGCGCCATTTCACCAAGCGGCACGGAGATGCACATAGGCGTCTACGACATACAGGAGCGCCACCACACTCAGATCCAGCGCCGCCGGGAAGATTTGATGTCGCTCGTGGCCTACTTAGACGAGCAACAACTCTTTTTCACGATCAATCACGTCTATTCCAGTCTCACGGGCCCGCGCACGGAGTTCGATTTCGCCCTATTCGCTCGTTATTTTCCGGGAATCGAAGTCCGCAATGGGCAGATACCCGAAGTCTGCAATCGCCGCGCCGCGGATCTGGCCGCTACTCTCGGCAAAGCCGTGATGGGTGGCAGCGATGCGCATACCATGGCAGCGCTGGGCCGCACTTACACGGCAGTGTCCGGCGCTCGCAATAAACAGGAGTTCATCGATGGTTTGCGGTGCGGGCAAGCGTCCCTGCATGGCGAGTCCGGCAATTACTGGAAGCTGACGCGCGCCGTTTTGAAGCTTGCTTCCAAAATGATGCAGGAAAGACCGTGGACGCTGCTGCTTTCGCCTTTGTTCCTGGCTGTCCCGGTAGTCACTCTGGCCAATTGTCTCCGTGAGCTGGCTTTCCTCTATAAGTGGACTTCACGCTCGGGCCTTCACCGGCGACCGGCGGTTACTTGTGCCACTGGGTGGCCGGAGGCCCAAGAATATCCGGAGGCGGGATCATGACTCTCGCCAGGGCCGCGGCGAGCCTGTCGGCGCCGGATTACTTTCTGATGCACCGCCTCAACCGCTGGCGCCCGCCGCGATGGATTCGCGTCTGGATGCTGGCGGCCACGCGCGCCGGAGACGGCTGGCTGTGGTGGTGCTGTGGACTCGCGGTTCTGGCGTCGGGTCATCACGCCAAAGATCAGGCTCTGGCGGCTGCGGCTCTGGCTGTGGTGATCGGCATCGTGGCTTTCAAGATTCTCAAACGCGCCGTCGGCCGCAGGCGGCCTTGCGCCATCGCGCCGCATTGCTGGGCCAATCTGTTGCCGCCGGATCAGTTCTCGTTTCCCTCAGGACATTCCATCACGGCATTCGCGGTGGCGATCTCGCTCGGCACTTTCTATCCGCCTGCCATGCCGGTACTGCTGTTTTGCGCAGTCAGCGTAGCCGCTTCGCGCGTCTTGTTAGGCATGCATTTCTTGAGTGATGTCGTGGTGGGGTCCGGCTTGGGCGCTGGACTGGGATTCTCAGCCGCCCTTCTGTTCGGCGCCTAGCCGATCCCTAAGTCGTCCACTCTCTCCAGCGGCGTCCCGCAATCCCGGCAAATGAGCGCGTGACAGTCGCCGCACACCAGCGGCTCGCGGACGGGTTTGGCGCAGTTTGGGCAATAGAAATCGCACTGGGGATCGTCCTCTGGCATGGGCGTTCCCATTATGCCATTCGCGGCCGGCTCATCTCGCCGGAATCAAGAGCACACATTCCGCGACCGCGGACCTATGTATACCTTCTCGCCTATATTTGCAGCCGCCGCTCCAATTCGGTAAAATCTTGACAGCTTTTTCATTCCTTAAGGAGTACCGCCGCTATGTTCCGCCTGGACGCCGACAAGCCGGTTGAATTCTGCGATGGCTTGCGGCGCCGTGATTTCCTGCATGCCGGGTCGCTTTCGTTCCTCGGATTGGGCCTGACGCAATTGGCCGGGCTCAAAGCGTTGGGCGCGGTCGACAATTCCAAAAACGACATGAACTGCATCATGCTCATGCTCGTGGGCGGACCATCGCAACTTGATACTTGGGACATGAAGCCCAACGCACCGGTCGAAATCCGCGGCCCCTACAAGCCCATCAAGACGAATG
>JBGPKX010000374.1:0-5561 GCA_041486185.1 Bryobacteraceae bacterium
GTAAAGCTGGGGCTTTGCACCCACCAATGACTGCGCGATTTCAAAGTGGCAAGCCTTGCAAGTACCGTCCGCCGTTGACGCTATCAGCGCGGTTGCCTTGGTGTCGCGCGGTTACCTTGGGCGCCCCTGCGAAGCCTCTGTGATAGACTGCATCCGTTCCACATGCATGCACGGAGGCACTCATGAACCCTGTAAGCGGCCCCGGCAGGCGCGATTTCGTGAAGTCCACCACGGCCGGACTCCTGATTCTCGATTCCCGGATTGTCTTCGGCTCGCAAGCCAACTCGACCGTCGAACTGGGCCTGATTGGCTGCGGTGGGCGCGGCAACTGGATCGGTCCGTTCTTCCCCGAATTCACCGGCACGCGAATTGTCGCTCTGGCCGACGTGATTAAGGATCATATTGACTCGACACGGCCCAAGTTCAACGTGGAGGAGTCGCGGGCGTACTACGGGCCCGACGCTTACAAGGAACTGGCGCAGTCGAAGCTCGACGCTGTCATCATCCAGACGCCACCGCTCTTTCATCCGGAACACGCCGAGGAGGCCGTCAAGGCGGGCAAGCACGTCTACTGCGCTAAGCCAATCGCGGTGGACGTGCCGGGATGCCTGAGCTTTCAAAGCACCGGGAATCTGGCCGCGAAAAAGAACCTCTCCTTCTGGGCCGACTTCCAGACGCGCGCACAAGAGGTCTTCCAGGAAGCGGCGCGACGCGTACACGCCGGCGACATTGGCAAGCCAGCGTTTGCCCAGGTCTTCTATTACGCCGGCCGGCCGGCCAAGGATAAGGGCACACCCGGCATGGACCCCGGCCAGCGGCGCATCCTCAACTTCTACATGGACAAGGCGATCGGCGGCGACATTATCGTCGAGCAGAATATCCATGTCATCGACGTCGCCAACTGGCTGCTAGAAGGACATCCGCTCAAAGCCACCGGCACCGGAGGACGCACCGACTGGAGCGGCACGCCATACGATACGGGTGACGCGTGGGACCATTTCCAGGTGACCTTCTGGTATGGCGATACGGTCCAAGCCGACTTCAGCTCAAACCAGTTGACCGGCAGCTTTTCCGATTTGTGCGTGCGAGTCTTCGGAATCAAGGGTTGCGCCGACACGCACTACGGCGGGTTGGTCCGGATCACGGGCGAGAATGCATGGAAAGGCACAGACCGCGACGACACATTCCGACAGGGGGCGATCAACAACGTGAAGGCGTTCGTCGCCAGCATTCGCGACGGCAAACCGATCAACAATGCCGATCAGTCGGTGGAGTCGAACCTCACGGCGATTCTCGGCCGGACCGCCGCATACCAACAGCGCGTGGTCACGTGGGAAGAGATGCTGAAATCGAGAGAGCGGCTGCATGCCGACCTCAAACTGAAGTGGTAGAGCGCGAAGCATGACGGGATGACGGCGTTCAATTGGGTCTTGGCCCGATCGGGATCGGACCTGGGGCGCTCGCGCGGGATTTGCAGGCGTGGGTGGCGAAGCATCCGCAACGCCACGATCCGCGAGCTTTCCTCTTTCCGGCCTCCACCGGCACGGCGTCCCGGGTGGGCAACTTTCTGAAGCGGGTTTTAAAACAGAAACCGCGTTCAGGAAACCGCACGCGCGACATGGCGTTATAGTGTCCGGGAGGGGGGCCTATGATTCCAGCTCTGATTTTTCTTTTGTTCGCGCCGGCTGCCGTAGCAGCCAGCAGGATGGACCTCGCCCCGTTCGCCCGTCACTGTTGCTCGCAGGACGTCCACCGTCTGCAGACCACGTTCGACTACGGGCATCCGCGCGGGCTGGTTCGCACCGCCGACGGCCGGGGCGTGTATGGCCTACAGTGGGCCGAGGAGCGCGACATTTTCGAAGTCGCCGTTCGGTTTGAGAAGCCATACGACGCCGGCCGCGTATCACTCGAGTACTGGTTTCAGAACTGGCCCTATGCGCCGCCGAGGATGCCGACGATCGAAGATCCCGTGGATGACCCATGGCAGGGCCGCTGGATTGCCGCGAAGACGGAAGCTTCATGCGAGGCCCGGATGTGCCGGCTGATGTTAATGAAGCTGGGAGAGCAGGAGAACCCGCTGGCGGGGAATCTGCCCAGCGTCCGCTACCGGCGGGCGATCCGCTTCCGCCTGGTCTTCCCGGCTGGGGATCTGCCTGCGGTCGAATCGGTGAAGGTCTTCAGCGAGTCGGAGGTGAAGCGATCGACGCTTCGCGTGGTCTTCGATGTGGACCGGAAACCGCCCGAGGGGACTGCGCCGAAGCCTGATTTTCGCGCTTACAACGGATGGGTCCGCGAGGTGAAGCCCACCGATGGCGGCGCCATCGTCGTAGTGGACGGCGCCGACCCGCGCCCAGCCGGATCGAATGACGTAACGGTTGTAACGGTGACCCGCGGCAAGGACTCGTTTTCTTTCTGTCCCGCGGACGTCGAGAAGGGCCCGATGTACGTTCCGGATTTTCACGCCTACATCACCCGGGCAAACGACGAAAGGCCGTTTTCCAAGGAAGTGGTGAAGAACGGAGCGCTCATTCGGGAACGTTTGGCAAAAGAGCCCGAGCAGACGTATGAGCGCGCGAGCCGCGAAATCCCGCCCCTCGACCCCGTGGAACGGCAGGGCGACCGGCTGTACCTCCCGCTGGCAGCCGACGCAAGCTGGCAGAAGTTCGCCTTCGAATGGGGCGGCAATGTCATGATCAGCAAACGCGGCACGAAAGCCTATGGACGCGAACTGAGCAGGCTCACCTGGCCTGGCGATCGTATCCGGTGGTTGATTGGAACGGGCAGTCCCGCCACGTTCCGTCCGAAGTCCGAGGATTCGACGCTCTCGGTTCTAGAGGGCTATCTGCCGGTCGCGACGGCGCGCTCGTCGAGCGGCAGCATCGAGTACGAGCAGGAAGCCTTCGCTACGATGCTCACCGGGCCGCTCTCTTCCGAGGACCCCGCGCGCAGCGAGCAGACGCCGGCCGTCCTTATGATGCGCATTCGCGCGCACAACTCGGGCGCCTCGCCCGAACCGGCCCACCTATGGCTCCGTATGCAACCGGAGGAACAGCTTGCATACGTTGGCGGGCTCCTCACCGCGGACGACGGCCGCTCGACACGCGCCCACGTGCGGCCGTTCACGGGCGGCGAAGCGGCGAGCGACGGCAAGGTTGTCCACGCCGCAATCACTCTCCCGTCGGGTGGCGATTCACTGGCCTTCGTGACCATACCGTTCATACCGGGCCTGACTGCGGAGGAGCAGTCGCGGCTGAAGCAGCTCGATTACTCCGCCGAGCGTGCTCGCGTCATCGATTACTGGCGCCGCGTGACGGCAAGAGGCATTGCCTTCCACGTTCCCGAGGAGCGGTTCAACGTTTTCGCGAAGGGTCTGATCTGCCGTATCCGGATTTCGGCCACCAAAGATCCCAACAGCGGTCTCTACATGGTTCCGGCGGCCAGCTACAACTACAAGGTCTACGCGAACGAGGCCGCCTTCCAGTCGCAGTTGCTGGACGTGGCCGGTTACCCCGAGCTGTCCCGCACCTATCTGAACACGTGGCCCGCAGTGCAGGGCTCAAAGCCGTTTCTCGGCACATTCACGGACCAGCGAGGCGTGTATCACGGCGCTAAGACCGGCCCCGAATACGACTACACCGCCAGCGACTACAACCTCGACCACGGCACGATGCTCTGGTCGCTCGTAGAGCACTACTGGATGACGCGCGACCGGGAGTGGCTCAAATCGGTCACGCCAAGCCTCAAGAAGGCGGCGGACTGGGTGATCGACCAACGCAAGCTGACCAAGGTCCTGGACAACGGCGCGCCGTGCCCCGAGTACGGTCTGTTGCCGGCGGGGCACCTGGAAGATAACGCCGATTGGGGGCACTGGTTCTCAGTGAACGCATACGCCAGCCTGGGCATGACGGAATTAGCGAAGGCGTTCGCGGAGACGGGCGATACGGACGCCGTACGCTACGCGAAGGAGGCGGCGCTTTACCGCGCAGACCTGCGCCGGGCTGTCGACCGGGCCGCTGCCGCCGCGCCGGTAATCCGGCTGCGCAACAACACCTGGGTTCCGTACGTGCCCACTCGAGTGCATCAGAGGATCCGTCTGTTCGGTCCCCTTCGGGTGGGCTACTATTCGCGCTATCCGGAGAAAGCCCTGCCCACCTACCGGCTATCGGCGACCCGCGAGTTGCTGTACGGCCCGCTGATCCTTGCCGATACGGGCATCTACGACGCGGGCGCGCGCCTGACACGATGGGTTATCGATGATTGGGAGGACAACGCTACCATGTCGGAGCCGCTGGGACTGCACGTGCACGGTTGGGTTGACGAGGACCTCTGGTTCAGCCGGGGCGGCATGGTGTTCCAGGCGAACCTGCAAAACCCGATCCGCGCGTATGTGCGGCGGGGCGAGGCGCGGGCCGCCATCCGCAACCTGTACAACAATTTCGTTTCGTGCTACTACCCGGCGGTCAACGTCTTCACCGAGGAGTACCGGCAATGGCGGTCCCCGAGCGGGCCGTTCTACAAGATCCCGGATGAGGCCAAATTCGTACACCGGCTCCGGGATATGCTTCTTACGGAGTACGACGGCGACTTGCTGCTGGCGCCCGCGACGCCGGAGCGCTGGCTTGCCCAAGGCCAGGAGATCCAAGCGAGGAACGCCCCCACGCATTACGGTCCTCTGAGCTTTACGCTCCGGGGAGGTGACGGCGAGGTGCGGGGCACGATCGAACTTCCCGAGCGAAATCCGTATCGGAATGCGTGGCTCACCGTCCGCGCGCCGGAGGGGCGGAAGATCGGTTCCGTGACCATCAACGGGAACCCGTGGATGGACGTGGATGCGACGCAAAACCGAATCCGTCTGCCGAAGCAGAAGGGCGCGATGGAGATCGTCGTCAAGACGCGGTAAAGGAGGAGGTCATCATGACAAGCGTGAATTCTTCTTCCTGTCCTTGGCCAAAAATACGTCCGCCGACATGTCGTTACGCTGCGACGCGCTCATAACGGTGATGCAGACCGCCGAGTTGTGGGATCTCCATGATCGTGCCGATGCTCGACACCTGCCGCGGAAATGGACATTGCTTGGCGAGGCCCAAATGGGTCCTCGATCCGTGGTAGTAAGCGAAATACGAAGCCAGGGTTCTCCTGAGATGCCTGGCGTTCAGGATCACGAAATGGTTCAAGCAGTCTCTTCGGATGGAGCCGATCAGGCGTTCGGCGTACGGATTCTGCCAGGGACTCTGGGGCGCCGTGAATACTTCGTCAATTTTGGCCGCCGCCATTCGTTCAATCAACCGACGAATCTCGACAGCGGCCTGCCGCGTCGCCTGCGCTTCACCCTGGAGAGGCGTGCCCAGAACTTGCGAAAGCGCTCCCCTGCCACTGGACGACCGTATCGGGCTGCACGTAGCTCAAGGCAGCGCGTCAGCCGTTCCAGACAAGCGACAGCCCAACCCAGAAGAGCCGATCGAAGCAGGTCAACACCGGTCGCCTACGTTTTCGCTGGAAGGCCGCGAGTTGCAGACGAAGAGCGGCATTCTCCATCGCAATGGCTCTATGACCGCTCATCA
>JBGPKX010000375.1:0-5555 GCA_041486185.1 Bryobacteraceae bacterium
CAGAAGGAGAAGGACGGCCCCATGCATCGTTTCATTGGCTGTCCTTGCTTTTTGTCGCCACCACGTTGACGATGAGTACCCAGACCGCTGACACTGCCATCCTGCCGTTTGACGTCTTGGAATGTTTCGATAGTCAGAACGACGATGGACTTGGGAGCGGCCTCTTTTGGCCGCCGGACCTTTTTCGGGAGCGCATATGACCGGATTTCGTACACGCAGAGATTTTTTCAACTGGACCAGAAACCTGCTCGCCGCCGGCAGCCTGGCCGGCCAGGCCGCACCTCTCAAAGCGGCGCCGGCGACTCATCACCCCGGTGACGAGGGCGAAGACTACTACGACAAGCTGGGCGTCGCCAAAATCATCAATGCGGCGGGGACTTACACCATCCTGACGGGGTGCATCATGCCTCCTTCGGTGCAGGCCGCCGTGGCGCGTGCCGCCAAGCATCCGGTCCGCCTGATGGAATTGCAGAAAGCGACGGGCGAATATCTCGCGCGGCGTTTGCGTTGTGAAGCGGCCATGGTAACCGCCGGCGCCGCTTCCGCCTTGACGCTCGGTGCGGCGGCATGTATGACCGTCGCCAACCAGAAATCCGCGCCGCATGATATGCCGACCGAAATTGCGGGCCTCAAAAACGAGGTCATCGTCCAGAAGGCGCATCGGTACGATTACGATCACGCGCTGCGGAATTGCGGCATCCGTTTTGTCGACGTGGAAACTCTGGCGGATTACGACGCAGCCTTCACCGACCGCACGGTGATGACGCATTTCTATAACGCCGCGGACGCCGGTCAGATCAGCCGCGAGGATTGGATCAGAGTGGCGCACAAGCACGGAGTGCCGTGCTTCAACGATGCCGCGGCGGACGTTCCGCCGATCTCGAATCTTTGGAACTACACGCAGATGGGTTTCGACCTGGTGACCTTCTCCGGCGGTAAAGGGATTCGCGGCCCGCAGAACGCCGGTCTGCTCTTGGGCCGGAAGGACCTCATTGCTGCGGCGGTCGCCAACAACAATCCGTTCGATGATGTTGTCGGACGCGGTATGAAAGTGGCGAAAGAACAACTCGTCGGCATGGTCGCGGCCGTGGACTGGTTCTTGAGCCAGTCCGATGATGCGATGCAAGTGGAGTTCCGGCAGCGTGCCGACAGGATTGCCACTCACCTGAAGGACATCCCGACTCTCCAATCCAAAATAGTCGTCCCTCCTGTCGCCAACCAGGTGCCGCATCTTCTGATTAACTACGACGAAAGCCGCGTGAAGATCTCGGCGCTGCAGGTAGCAGAGCAACTGCGCCGGGGGAATCCGAGTATCGAACTCAATCCCGCCACCGGAACCACAGATGCCAGCGCGGGTCTGCCCAGCGACGGCAAGACGATCGTGGTGGGCGTGTGGATGCTCCAGCCCGGCGAAGATGTGTTCGTCGCGCGGCGCCTGCACGAGGTGCTCAGCAAGGCCTCTGCCGCCTGAGTGCAGGGACAAGGGAGGAATCGCTAAATGGAACGGCGTGATTTTTTTGGCAGTGCGCTCGCTGGAGGTTTCTTGGGTGGGTCGCAACTGCCGGCCCAGACCTCCACGGCGGCCGCTGACGTTGTCATCGAGCGGGCCGTCTCCGGGACCCCGCATAAAGGAAAGGTGCTGGCCCTGATCACGCCCCACCTGGATGACGGGCCGTTCTTCGCCTGCGGTACCGTCGCCAAACTCCTGAAAGAGGGCTATACCGGCTATTTCATCCGCACCAGTAACGACGAGAAAGATTCGTACGATCTCACGCTGGGCGAAACCGTGCTTGGAAACGAGCGGGATACAGCGGGATTTTTGCAGGCATCCGGCCTGAAACAGATATTCGATCTCGGTTATCGAAACCACCGCATGGACGACCTGGCTCGCACGGAAATACGCGCCAGACTGATTTTTCTGTTTCGCATGTTGAAGGTCGACACGATCTTCAGTTACGATCCCTGGGGCCATTACGAGGAGAATCCGGATCACTACGTCACCGCCCAGGCAGTGGAGGCGGCGTGCTGGATGTCCGGCGGCCATCTCGACATGCCGGAGCACTTCGCCGTGGGTTTGAAGCCGCGCATGGTGACGGAGAAATACTATTTCGCTCGCGGCCCGCAGTTGGTGAATCGTGTGGTGGATATTGGCCCGACTTTTGCAACCAAGCTCGCTTCGCTCAGGGCTTGCCGGACCATGGTGACCCACATGATCAAGGACCTGAATGCTTCGCTGACGGAGCGGAAGCTGCGCTTGCCCGCGCTATCCGGCGCCGACAGCGCCGCCATCGATGAGTACACGAAATTGGCGCTCGAAACGAGCGATCGCGCCACCGGCCGGAAGTACGGGCTCGACTACGCGGAAGCCTTTCACTATATCGGACCCGATCAAGCCATGGACGAGTACGTCGCGCGCCACGCCGTACCTCTGTAGCATGCTGCGCCGATCGCGGGATCGGAATGGGGACTGACAGCGCCTCCCTGCGGCCACATGGAGGTTCTGCTCCTAGACCACGCTCTCGAGGGCGTGTATCACGTAACTACGGGCGCTTCGAGAGCGTAGAATAAAGCAGATGCGCATCCTGGTGGTCGAAGACGAAAAGCGAATCGCCGATTTTCTCACGCGCGGTCTGCAAGGCGCCGGCTATGCGGTGGACACTGCGCCGGATGGCACGACGGCGATCGAATTCATCCACGCAACCGATTACGACCTCGTAATCCTCGACCTCATGCTGCCCGATATGGACGGACTGAAGGTACTGGAGCGCATCCGCAGCCGCAAGGTGGGGCCGCCGGTTCTGATTCTGAGCGCGCGCGGCCAGGTGGATGACCGCGTCCAGGGGCTCGAGCACGGCGCCGACGATTATCTGGTCAAGCCATTCGCGTTTGTGGAACTGCTGGCGCGCGTACGCGCATTGCTGCGCCGCGGCCAGCCCGCTCCGGAGAAGCTGCAGGTGGCGGATCTGACGGTGGATTGCGTGCGCCGCAAGGTGACGCGCGCCGGGGAGACCATCGACCTGGCGCCCAAGGAGTTCGGCATCATCGAGTACATGATGCGCAATAAAGGCCGCCCGCTCAGCCGTACCATGATTGTGGAGCACGTCTGGGACATGGACTACGACGGGCTGACCAACATTGTGGACGTTTACATCCGTCATCTCCGCAGCAAGATTGACGACCGTTTCCCGCAGAAGCTGATACAGACCGTGCGCGGCATCGGTTACATGATCGAGGTTCCCGATAAGCCGGCGGCCGCGCCCCCGGAGCCGGCGGCCGAACGGCAGGTGTAGTTTGTCGCGCCGCCTCCGCCAATTCCGCCGCATCACCCGCTCTCTCCGCTTTCGCCTGACGGTGGGCTACGCGCTGTTCTTCAGCGTGACTCTGATTGCGGTGGGCTCGGTCTACCGTCAGAAGCTGGCAGCCAGCCTGGACGCGCAGGTTCGCGACGGACTGGAGCAGGAATGGGCGGCGGTGAAGGGCTATCTACGAATCGAAAACGGCCGCCCGATCTGGTATTACGATCGCGATGACCCGGATGAGAGTTTTATCATCGAGAGGCTGCGGCGCGTGTATGTGGTGGCCGACGGGCAAGGAACGATTCTGGCCGACGCCCAAGGCAACCTGCAGATTTCCGAAGCATACGAATCCATTGGCCTCGATTCGCCCACTCATATTACCGCCGTGCTCGGGTCGCCGCAGCCGCAGTGGGAGGTGCGCAAGAGCGCGAAGGGCGTCCTTTACCTGATTCGCTCTGGCGCGGTTTACGACGAGAGCAACCGGAAGCCGTACTTCGTGGCGGTCGGCCGCAGCCTTGCGGATAATCGCCACATCCTGGAACAGTTCACGTGGACCTACGTTGCCATCATCCCGTTGGTCATCCTGGTGGGCTGCCTGCTGGGGTGGTTCCTCGCCGCGCGGGCGCTGACCCCGGTGATCGAAGTGGCACAGGCGGCGCAGCGCATCTCCGGTTCGAATCTCAACCTGCGCATCCCGTCGCGCGGCGCGCACGATGAGCTCGACTATCTGATCGAAACGTTCAACCGGATGATCGATCGCCTGGAGAATTCCTTCAACCAGATCCGGCAGTTCTCGACCGACGTTTCGCACGAGCTGCGCACGCCGATTACGGCCATTCGCGGCCAGCTCGAAGTGGCGCTTTTCACGGCCACGACTACGGATCAGTATCGCGAGGCCATGCTCAACTCGCTGCAGGACGTGGAACGCTTGTCGCAGATCGTGCGCGCGCTGTTTCTGCTGTCGCAGGCAGAATCGGGCCAGCTGGCTTTGCAGAAATCACGCGTAAATCTATCGGAGTTGGTGGCGGACGTGGTGGATCAGTTTCAGATTCCTTACGAAGCAGCGCGTATTCGGCTGATGGCCGATTTGCCGGGCGAGGTTCCGGCGGAGGTTGACCGGATCCAAATCGAGCGCATGGTTTCCAATCTGGTGTCCAACGCTATGAAGTTCACTCCCGCGGGCGGGGAAGTGCGGGTCAGCCTTCACCAGGATACGGACGGCGTGGAATTGGTGGTTGCGGATACGGGCTGCGGTATTGCAACTGATCATCTGCCGCACATTTTCGATCGATTCTATCGCGTGCCGGGGCGCGATGCGTCCGGCCCGGAACGCGGCCTGGGGCTTGGATTGAGCTTCGTAGCCTGGATCGCCAAGGCGCATCAGGGAAGCGTTCGCGTGGAGAGCGCGCCGGGCCAGGGCAGCCGCTTTATCGTGTTGCTGCCCGTTTCCGTCACCGCCCATACCCCGGATGACATCCCCGTATCCTCCGGGATGAATGAACTTTAATTACTTGCTTTAGCGCTGCTTCGTCTGCCTGGAATAAGCTGGAAGAGTGCGTTCTGTCCTGATCGGCACACTCCTGCTGCTGTCGCCGATTTCCTCGATTCCGATACGGGCGCAAGAAGACACACACAGCGAAGAGCCTCAAAGCGAGTTCTTTTCGGGCGTCGTCACCGAGCTTGCCGCCGGCAAGATCACGGTCCTCAAAACGGTCTTGGGAAAGAATTCCGACACACGCACATTTCTAATTACTAAGGAAACGCAGGTCGAAGGCAAGCTGCGGGTAAAAGCCAGGGTTACGGTGCGATACGCGCACGAAGAGGACAGCAACCGCGCGCTTCGCATCATCGTCAGGAATTCACAGAAAAAATAGCGGGTAGGGGGTCAATCTCCGGATACGCGCGCGGGCTCCGCCTGCGGCCGTGCTGAGATCAGGAAACGGCTCCACTGCGGATAATGCGTCCGCGCCGCCGACAGCGTCACCATCAGGGCGATCATGGCGACAGCGCCAACGCTGCATTGGCCGATTCCAAGATTGGAATGCCAGGCGCCCAGCCAGCGGCCGTAGATCAATTCCAGGTGCACCCAATAGACCAGGAGCGAGGTGGTGCCCAACTGGCGCACCCAGCTCCACTTTTCAGCGGTGTGCTTGTTCCACAGATACGCAAACGACACCATGAGCAGGATGGCGCCCAGCTTGATCAGGATCATGAACGGGCTGTTGAGCCAGAACTCGGATTTCGTGTAAAGCGAGGGTA
>JBGPKX010000376.1:0-5534 GCA_041486185.1 Bryobacteraceae bacterium
CTCCCCAGCCTGCCAGCAATCCCACCTGCCCCGGCGCCAGCAGCTTTTCCGACGAATCGTGCACCTGATCGTTAAACAAAACCCGGCGATGGATCACGGTTTCATTGTAGCGGAGAGCGGAAGGACCGGCGGTAGTGGGGCCTTAGGGTCCACGCAAGAATAACTGTGCGCCACATCACGCCCCCAAAATGTGCAGTTATTGTTGCGCGGTTCCTTAGCGTGGAAATCGAACACGCCCGGCGTGCAGAATGGCAAGCATTTTCGTCGCGCTGCAAGTTTCGTTTGCGGTCACTCGTTCCGTAAAGCGCGCATGGGATCCACAAGCGCGGCGCGCCGGGCGGGGAGCCATGCCGCCACCGCCGCCACCGCAAGCATCAGCGCTCCCGCGGCGACAAAGCTCACCGGGTCCGTGGGCGCGATTCCATAAAGCGATCGCTGCAGAAACCCGGTCACGGCCAATGCCGCCGGTATGCCCGCAACCATGCCGATCGCAACCATGAGAAGGCTCTCGCGCAGCATCATCCATTGCACGTCGCCGCGCCCGGCTCCCAATGCCAGCCGGATGCCTATTTCCGCCGTCCGGCGCGTCACCGCGTAGGCCATCACCCCGTAAAGCCCAATCGCCGCCAGCAATGCCGCGACCAAGCCGAACGAACCGACCAGAGTCGCGAACAGGCGTTCCATGCTAAGCGACTGCCGGATCTGCTCTTCCTGAGTACGCATCGCCGCCACAGGCACTCTGTGGTCAATCTCGGCCACGGTCCGCCGTACTACGCCTGCAAGGGTCATCGGGGCAAGAGCCGTGCGAATCTCGAAGGTCATCTGCCTCAACTCGTCCGAGTTCTGTAAATATGGCAGGTATGCGGTAGGCGGGATCTCGTGCTTCAAGCTGTCATACTTGGCATCTTTGCAGACCCCGACGATCTCGATTCCGTCGCTCGTGAGCGGGTTTTTGGGTTCCCCAAAATAGAAGATCCTGCCCAGCGGATTCTGCCCGCCAAAATACTCGCGCGCGAACGTCTCATTCACCACCGCGATCCGGGGAGCCTTCGATGTATCGCGGTCTTCTATGTCCCTTCCTAAGAGAATCGGAATACGCATGGTCGTGAGAAAACGGCTGCCGACCGCCATTTCGTATGTGTCGGCTGCGCGCCCGGTCTTGGGCGTATATCCCGGAATTGTAATGTCGTAGTTGCTCATGCTGTCCCCAATCAGCGGTTCCGATGATAGGCTCACCGCGAGTACAGCCGGCATCGCCGCGATCCTCGTTCGGATCCGTTCGTAGAGGGCTCCCAGCTTGTCCGCCTGATAGCCGCTGCGGCTGCCGTCGACACTGAAGATAAGGAGGCCTCGGGGATTGAAGCCTGGATCGAGAAACGAGAGATTCACCAGCGTGCGCACGAAGAGTCCGGCTCCCGCGAGCAGCAGAGTGGAGAGCGCTACCTGGCCCGTCACCAGCCAACGGCTTAACCGCAACTGTGGGGCGGCGCCGGAACCGCCGCCCGATCCACCTTTCAACGCTGGCGTGAGATCGACGCGCGTGGCGCGAAAAGCCGGGGCGAGACCGAACAAAATCGCCGTGAGGATGGCCACGCCCGCCGTGAACAGGAGCATGCGCGCATCCACTGACGTCTCGAAAGTGAGCGGCTCGTTACCGGCGGCCATTGCCAGGATCGCTTTGGCCAGCGGAGCCGCGAAGATCAGTCCAAGTGCCGCGCCCAGACCGGCGAGCAGCAAACTCTCCGTCAGCAACTGTCGGATCAGACGCCAACGGCCGGCCCCTATAGACAAGCGTATGGCGATTTCACGCTGCCGCGCCGTTGCGCGCGCAAGCAGTAGATTTGCGATGTTCGCGCAGGCAATCAACAGCACCAGGCCGACGACGCCGCTAAGGATGAGCATCGGCATGGCTGCCCGTTCGCGCATCAGCGGCACTCCGCCTGATCCCGCCTCCAGCACGGGATGAAATGGATTCCGCTTGTGTTCGAGCTTTTCCGGATACGCGGTGCCGGCGCGCGCCATCACGACTTCCAGTGCGGCCCGGGCCTCGCGGTCCGAGACTCCCGGCCTCAATCGCCCCAGAATCTGTACCCACCAGTGATCGTCTTTCCCGGGTGCGTACCACTTCGGACCGAATGTGCCGACCTGCGCTATGGGAAGGAACACGTCGTTGCTCTGGCCGGGCTCCAACCCTAAGAAAGACCGCGGAGTGACACCGGTGATGGTGACGGCGCGCCCATCGACCACGAGGTTGCGCCCCACCATCGTGGGATCGAGGCCGAACCGCCGCTCCCAGTACGCATAGCTGATCACCGCGGCCGGAGACGCTCCCGGACGGTCATCTTCCGGCGAAAGCATCCGCCCCAACAGCGGATTTAGTCCGAGGCCCGCAAAGGAATTGCCGGTGACAAAAAATGCCGATGCGTAATGACTCTCTCCGGGTGCTGTAACCGTGACCTGAGTGTGCGCGAAACCTATGAGAGCCGAAAATTGCGGGACGCTCGCTCGTAGCAGCTTGTACATGGGATAGGAAAACGAGCTATGGACCTGGACGCCGTGAAGCGTGGTGGAATAACCACTTCCATTTGCGAATGGGATGCGCGGCGTGCCGGTCCAGAGTACGAGCCGCAACTGCTGTGGATCGCGCACGGGCAGCGATCGCAGCAGGAGCGCATCGACGAGGCTGAAGATGGCGGAGTTCGCGCCGATGCCGATCGCGAGTGAAGCGATGGCGACGATCGTGAATGCCGGGCTCTTGATCAGCATGCGCCAGGCAAAACGTACGTCGTGAATGATGCGTTCAAGTGACGTCCATCCCCAGATGTCCCTTGTGACGTCTTTGATGAGCATGAGATTTCCAAAGTCACGATGCGCCGACGCCCGGGCGGATTCCGGTGATTCACCGCGCTCCATCCGAAGCCGCGCTTCCTCCGCTAAATCGAAACGGAGTTCGTCTTCGAGATCAGACTCATCCTCGCTTCGTCGCAAAATTCGCGGTTGAAGGAGCCCGCGGACTTTCTGTAGCCAGCTCATATCTTTATGCCGGTCGCATGACGCGGGTGACCGCAGCCACGATCCGGTTCCATCGCGATTGTTCGGAGGCAAGCTGCTTCTTGCCGGCGCGAGTCAGCCGGTAGTATTTGGCTCGTTGCTTGTTCTCGGTGATCTTCCATTCGGATTGGACCCAGCCTTGGTTTTCCAGACGGTGCAGAGCGGGGTATAGCGAGCCACGCTCGATGTGAAGCGCATCCTCGGAACTCGCCCGAATTGCCTGGCCGATCCCATGACCGTGCTGGGCGCCCCACTGCAACGTGCGCAGGATCATCATGTCGAGCGTGCCCTGCAGCAGCTCGACGCGGTCTGTGTAACGATCATCCTTGCTCATGGTAGGTAGAAGACAGTCTAGTACATAAGGTACTCGCCTGTCTACTACACTGCCGGCAGGCATTCCTGCCGGTCCATTCCCGCTAAGATAGTAATTTGCCCACGCCCTCGCGCAGCCCGGACGTCATCGACGTCATTATCATCGGCGCTGGAATCATCGGCGCCTCCATCGCCTGGAAACTCGCGCGCGCCGGACTGCGCGTCACTCTGCTGGATGCCGGCTCGATGGGCGGCGAAGCCAGTTGGGCCGGCGCCGGCATGCTCGCGCCCGGCGGCGAGGTCGAAACCCGCGATGTCTGGTCCGATCTCGCACTCGAAAGCCTCCGCATGTACCCGGAGTTTATCGCGCAACTCGAAAGCGAATCCGGGCTATCGATCGATTACCAACGCTGCGGCGGAGTGGAAGTGGCTTTCGACGATGCGGAATGGCAGACACTCCTCCGGCGCGCCCAATTGCAGCTCCCGTTGGGCATCCACTCGCACGCACTCGATGGCCCCGCCTTGCGCGAGCGCGTTCCGCTCTTCGATCGCCACGCCGCCGGCGCTCTGTTATATCCCGAAGACGCTATCGTCGATCCGCGCGATATCATGCGCGCCCTGCGAGCCGCCTGCGGCGCCACAAGTATCGAGGTACGCGAAGGCTGGCGCGTCACTGGAATTAGCATCTCCGCCGATTCCGTCACAGTACAAAACCAGCGTGGTGATTCTCTTCACGCCGCAAACGCCGTTCTCGCGGCGGGCGCCTGGTCGAGTGAGATCCGGATTTCCGGCGGCGCCCTGCCTCCGCCGCCCCTCGCGTTTCCCGTCAAGGGTCACTTGACCGGCTATCAGCTCGCAGCCGGATCGCTGGGCCCTATTCTTCGCCGCGGCCACACCTACCTGCTGCAGCGCTCCAGTGGCTTCACCATCGCCGGAACTTCGTCCGAGCACGTGGGTTTTGACCGTGCCCTCGACCAGCGCGTGGTGGGCGACATCACGGAGCGCGTCTGCGAACTGCTGCCATTCCTTCGTGGCCGCGAGCTCTCGACCGCCTGGGCCGGCTTCCGCCCGGCCGCCGAGTCGCTCGGCCCGGTGATCCGCCGTGCCGGGGATTCCGCTTTGTGGCTCGCCTACGGCCATTACCGGAACGGAATCCTGCTGGCGCCGGTCACGGCTCGGCTGGTCAGCGACGAGATCTTAGGTGTGGCGCGGCGAGCGGCACAGGCGTCGCCAGTACACCAATCATAGAGGTGTGATAGTCCAGACGTGGCCTTCCCCGCCATGCTGTCGGATCCTGCAAGCACTGTCAGACGACCTCCGCCAACTCCTCAATTTACGGATGCGCCGTGATCCGGCCGTGATCCGGGAGTTATGAGCGATCAGGCGAGCGGATTGGTAGAGTGCTGGTAGGAATCTGCTATGGAAGCCAAAACCCATCGCCCGACGTGGAAGACTTTGTTGGCTTTCGCAATTATCTATTTTGTGTGGGGATCTACATTTCTCGCCATTCGCGTTGGCGTGCGCGAGGTTCCGCCGTTCCTTCTCGCGGCGATGCGGTTCTTGGTTGCGGGACTCGTTCTTTATGGCTGGATGATCGCGCGGGGCGAGCGCTCACTGAGCGGGCGCCAATGGATGTCGGCATTCTTACTCGCTCTGCTGATCTTCGTCCTCGACTACGGACTGTTGTTCTGGGCCGAGCAGCGTGTGCCTTCGGGCATTGCGGCTGTCATGATGGCCACGATTCCGGTATTTATGGCGATGTCGGAAATCATCTTCCTGCAAACGCAGAGGCTCACCGTTCGCTTGGCCTTGGCGCTCTTGATCGGGATTGCGGGAGTGGCAGTGCTGATGAGCCCCTCGTTGAACCTTGGCGGGGCGCCGATCGACAGGGCGGGTGCCGTGGCGCTAATCATTGCATCGATGAGTTGGTCGGTATCGTCTGCGCTTACTCGCAAGCTGCCGCTTCCACCTTCCAAAGTCATGAGCTCGGGGGCGCAGATGCTCGCCGGCGGAGTGTTGCTGGCTCTCACAGCGGCCGCGCTGGGAGAACTTCGTAATTTTCGTCCGTGGGCCGTCTCACGCGGAGCGTGGCTCTCGTTGCTCTACCTGATTGTCGCCGGCTCTATCATCGCGTTTACCGCCTACGTGTGGCTGATTCATCATGAATCGCC
>JBGPKX010000377.1:0-5486 GCA_041486185.1 Bryobacteraceae bacterium
GGTCGAGAGATTGGCCGGCGTCCTGGGAAATCAGGCGCAGTATCGCCTGTGACGCCCAGCGCGCAAACAGCCAGGCCGCGACCCACGCGGTAAACGAAAGCAGCAGTCCTTCGGCCAGCAGCATGCGGAAAATGCGGTTGCGCGACGCGCCGAGCGATTTGCGCACGGCAATCTCGCGTTGCCGGAAGACGGCCCGCGAAAGCATGAGATTGGCGACATTCGCGCAGACGATGAGCAGTGCCAATATCGCCACGACCATCAGGATATTCATGAACAGCCGGACGCGTTGAATGCCGGGACCCAGCGCCGAGTACGGCTCGAGCAGCACCGTTCGGCCCTTGTTGGTTTTTGGGTAGGCAGCCTGCAATTGTTTCGAGATCGTCTCGAACTCTGCTCGCGCCTGGGAAAGCGAAGCCCCCGGCGCCAGACGTCCGATAATTTCAACTCCGAGAGAGCCGCTGGCTTCTTCGAAAGAGCGTTCGTTCAGCGCTCGCTCCATCCGGTGAATACGCGCATAACTCAATAACGGCACCCAAATATCGTTGTGTTCACCCACCTGAGCCCCGCGGAACCGCACGGGAGCGACGCCGATAATCGTCGCCGGATGCCCATTCAGAGCGATCCTTCGTCCCACGATGTCGTCGGCTCCCTGAAACGCGTCCTGCCATAGGTGATGGCTGATTACCACCACCAGGCCGGATGCGTCCAGGCGCCCCTCTTCCTCGGTGAAAGGCCGCCCCTTCACGAAACGGACGCCCAGTGTCTCAAAGTAGTTCGCCGTCACTAGCGTGCCGCGCAAGCCGTAGCTGGCTTTATCGAGCGTCAGCGTGAACCGCTCCCACCCTCGCGCCAGCAGCGGCCGCAGCGTCTTGGTCTGCGCCACGTAATCCACGTAGTTGGGATACGTGTTTCCCGGATCGTCCTGATGCCCATCCTTCATGATCCCGAGCGAAATCAAATGGTCGGCGTGAACGCCCGGCATGGGTTTGTTGAACACTCCATTGACCATGGAATAGATCGTGGTATTTCCACCGATCCCCAAAGCGATCAGCGTCACCGCGGCCGCGCCGAAAGCCGGCGACTTTGTGAGAATGCGCGCGGCGAAGCGCAGGTCCTGCAGCAGTTGTTCGAGCGCCTTCCAGATCCAGACTTCGCGCACGGTCTCTTTGACCAGCATCGCGTTGCCAAACTCGCGCAGTGCCGCGCGCCGGGCCTCTTCGGGCGATTCTCCACACTCCATGCGATCCTGAATGGCCATTCGCAGGTGCGCTTGAATCTCCTCGTTGATTTCGTTGTCCCTCTTGCGGCTGCCGAAAAATGCTGTCCTCTTCATGCCTACACCTCGTTCCCCCGCGATTGCATGAGCGCCGCCATGGCCTCCACCAGTTGCGTCCAGCGCGATTGCTCACTGGCGAGATGCTTCTTGCCGCCCGGCGTCAGCCGGTAGTATTTTGCACGCTGTTTGTTGGCGGAGGTCTTCCATTCCGATTTGATCCACCCGCGCTTCTCCAGCCGGTGCAGCGCCGGGTAGAGCGACCCCGTCTCCACCTGCAGCACTTCGTTGGACCCGGCGCGAATCGCCTGGCTGATTCCGTACCCATGCTGCGCGCCCCAGCGGAGCGTTTGCAAAATGAGCATATCGAGCGTGCCCTGAAGCAGCTCGATCCGATTCTGGTCCCCTACTCGGCCCGTCATGTTGGATGTAGAGAGTCTACATCCATATCATGTAGCCTGTCTACCCCCCGCCGATTCTTCTTCCTCGCCGTGTCGCCGCGTCCCCGCGTCCCCGTGTCGGCAACCCTCTAAAATGGTCTAGATACCACATGCCTAAACTATCTGTCCGCGATCTCGATCTGAAAAGCAAACGCGTATTCATTCGCGTCGATTTCAATGTGCCCCTCGCTCCCGGCGGCCAGGAAATCACCAGTGACAAGCGCATCAAAGCCTCCCTCCCCACCATCCAGTACGCGCTCGATCACGGCGCCGGAGTGATCCTCGCCTCGCATCTCGGCCGCCCCAAGGGCAAGCCCAATCCCGAAATGAGCCTGAAGCCCGTCGCCCGCCGTCTCGAACAGCTTCTTGGCCGCCCCGTCAAAATGGCGTCCGATTGCATCGGCCCCGAAGTAGAAGCCATGAAGCCCGCTCCCGGCGACGTGCTGCTGCTTGAAAATCTCCGCTTCCACGCCGAAGAGGAAAAGAACGATCCCGGATTTTCGCAACAACTGGCCGCGCTGGGCGATCTTTACGTCAACGACGCCTTCGGCTCCGCCCACCGCGCCCACGCTTCCACCGTCGGCATCATCGCCTTCATGCCCCAAGCCGCGGCCGGCCTGCTGATGGAGCAGGAGTTGAAATATCTCACCATGGTGACTACCAATCCGCCGCGCCCCTCGATCGCCATCCTCGGCGGCGCAAAAGTCTCCGACAAAATCGAGGTCATCGCCAACCTCGCCAAGATCGTCGACCGCCTCCTCATCGGCGGCGCCATGGCCTACACGTTTCTGAAATCGCAGGGCCAGCCCACCGGCAAATCTCTGGTAGAGGACGACAAGCTCGATCTCGCCCGCACCCTGCTCGCCTCCATCGGCGGCAAGATCATGCTCCCCGTAGATCACGTCGTCGTTTCTGAGCTGAAGGAAGGCGCGCCGAACGAGGTCGTCGATTCCGTGCCGTCCGGCAAGATGGGTGTCGACATCGGCCCCAAAACGGTCGATCAATTCACAAAAGTAATCGCCGGCGCCAAGACCATCATCTGGAATGGCCCCATGGGTGTCTTCGAAAAACCGCCCTTCGACCAAGGCACCGTCGCCATTGCCAAAGCCGTCGCTGAATCCGGCGCCATCTCGGTGGTTGGCGGTGGCGATTCCGAAAAAGCCGTCAAATCCGCCGGCGTCGCCGGCAAAATTTCCCACATCTCAACCGGCGGCGGCGCATCCCTCGAATTCCTAGCCGGCATCGAACTCCCCGGCGTAGCCGCGTTGACCGACAAGTAGCCGTCTCTCTCGATCGCCGCGCCGATTCCCCGCTTTGTTGGTCGCCGCGTCCCCGCGTCTCTGTGTCGCCGTGTCGAATATGGTAAATTGCACCCCATGAAACTCTTGCCCCTGGCCCTTTGCCTTCTGCCGTTCGCCTCCCCCTCGCGCTCGCAAGTCTTCACCTTCACCCGCGAGCAGTTGATCGAGTACACCGCGCAAAACCCTTACCCGCGCTTCGAGGACGGCCGCCCGAAGGTCCCCGACGCTCTCCTGGAAAAATGTAAAGACCTCTCCGCCGAAGAGGTCTGGGCTGTTCTCCCCGGCGAAAAATTCCGCAACCAGTACGAAGGCAATTGGATGATCGTGCACCCTGAGCGCCGCCTGGTCGGCCGGGCCGTCACCGCGCAGTTCATGCCCTACCGCCCCGATATCGGGGATGTCAGCGAAGCCAAAGCGCACGCCAAGGGCGGCGGCCAGAACGCCAATCAGCGCGTCATCGACACCCTGCAGCCCGGCGATGTCCTGGTGGTCGATCTCTTCGGAAAGATTGAGAATGGCACCATGGTCGGCGATAACCTTGCCACCGCCATCTACGGGGCGACCAAGACTGGCTTAGTCGTCGACGGCGCCATCCGCGATCTCGACGGCATCCATCCCATCGACATGTCCGTCTACATCCGCGGCGTCCATCCCACGCCCATCGGCAACGTGATGCTCACCGGCTTCAATGTCCCCATCCGCATCGGCAACGCCACCGTCGTGCCCGGCGACGTAGTCTTCGGCGATCGCGAAGGCATCTACTTCATTCCGCCACAGCTCGTCAAGAAGGTCCTCGATAATGCCGACGAGACGCACATCCACGACGAATGGACCAAGATGAAACTCATGACCGGCAAATACAAGTCCAGCGAAATCTACCCCAGTCCCAGCGACCCGGCGCTAAAGAAAGAGTACGAGGCGTATCTGAAAAAGAGATTGGCGGAGATCAAGTAAGCGGAACGGGTGTTCGGGGACTCGAATCTTTTTGGGTGCCAGACGCCGTCACTGCAGGGTCCAGTATCCCTCGCGCGTTTTGGCTTGAAGTTCCGGCCTGTTCTTCACCGTGACGCGAATCGCATGAAACTTGCCTGGCTCGCCGCCCTTCGGCTCGAAGCTCAGAAGGTACTGGCGATGCACTTCTTCGCTCACCAGTTGAATGGCCTGCTCCAAGGCATTCTTCTTCAGGAAATTCAGGGTTCGCCCCCCGGTGGTCTGCGTGAAGAGGTTGGAAAGATCTGGCTGGTGTAACCGAATCAATTCGCCGATCGCATAGATATAACCGCCCGGTCCCAAATCGGGCGGAACCGGGGTATCGTCGGGCCCTGGGCAGAGAGCGCACTTCTGGATCTTGATCCGCTCCGCTTCGGGTTTCAGATCTTCAGCCGTTTTGGGTTTCACCGTGAACGGCTCTAAGAGTGGCGAATAGGTCAGCCAATAAACCGTAGCGTTTTGCCGCTGCATTCGCTCCACCACGTCAGCCAGCTTCGCCTTGCTCGAACGATCGCGCTTCTCCCCAATGATGAGGATCACTCGCCGTCTTCCCGGTGGCCGCCCTGCCAGCATCAGGAGTGCCTGGCGCAAGGCATCCAGCGTGTGCGCGTCGCCGCCTTCCTTGCGCAGCATGCGCAGCGCCTGAATCACGGAATCCGGGTTGCCGGTGAAGTCCTGGTGGACCTTCACCTCGTTGCTGAACGAGATCACCGCCGTTTCCCCGGCATCCGCCGCCAGCAACTGCGCAAACAGAATTCCGCTGCCGCCCAGCTTATCGATCACGGCTCCGGAATTTGAACTGGTCTGCACCGCGACCACCAGGTCGATCGGATACGTCATCCAGTCCATCTGTATCGTCTGCGCCACATTGTTGTCGTAAAGAATCAGGTCTTCAGGCGTTAACCCGTCTACGTAATGTCCTTTGGAATCCGTGACCGTGGTTGGGGCCACTACCAGCGGAACAGTGCTTTTGAACTGCGCCCAGCCGTTGCAAGTGAGCATGACGATAGCAGCGGCAACACGCATGGACAAAAGCCAAGCAGCTCTTGGGCCAACGTGCGGCGGGGATCCCGCGCCGAAGAGAGCGGGCGAGGCCGGGACGCTCGGCCCAAATCGTCCGGACACTCTATCCGGTCGCCTTCTAATCACACCATCCGTTGGCAGCTATCTTTTCCTGGAATGCCGCGACTGATACGGAATGTAATTCTCCCAGTACCACGGCGTGAACCGGTCTCCAATGACTTTTTCCAGAAGCTCTTTGAAAATGCCGTCGCCGTTCGAGCTGTTGCTCATCAGCACGATGCAGCTCTTCGGCGCCTCATAGCACACGCAGTGATCCTCCCAGCCATCGTCGTGGCCTTCCTTGAAGAAGGCTTTGCCGTACGGCAGCCAGAACAATCCCCAGCCCAAACCGTAGGAAAGCCCGATGTCGTCGTTCTGGTCGGTGGTTTCGCTCGATAGGGTAGGGAACTGCTGTTTCGA
>JBGPKX010000378.1:0-5485 GCA_041486185.1 Bryobacteraceae bacterium
CGCCTCCGACTTCCCGATCGAGCTTGCCCAAATCCGCACCGCCGCCGACCCCCTGCACTCGACCGCCAAGGGCACAGTCATCGCCACGTTGTGTGAGTCGTAAGCCAGTCACCGGGCAGTCCCCCTTCCGCTGAAGATGCCGGAGTCGGGCGAGCTGCCTCAGGAGCTTGCTGAGAAATTCGGGAAACCGCTTCTCACACGCGCCGGGATGCGCCGTCGTGTTGCCGCGACTTACGTCCGGATCGGTGCTGACCGCGACCGGAGGGAGCGGTACCGCACAAGGGCCCTTTTTGGGCAACCCACTACGGCCGGTCAGCTGCCGCGTCTTCCTGGGATGCGCTATCCTGTTCGGACTTCCAGGCGTGAAATCTCTGGTGCAGTGTCCGCTGGTAAAGGTTGAGAGTGGTGCCGTGAGCAGCCGCTTCGCGGACGAGTTGTTCCTGGGCCGTGACGAGGCCCTGCCAGACGCGCCGCCCGTTGGCGTGCAGGAATGCGGAATCGTAGTCGAACCCAAACAGAGTCAAGGCGGCGATGGGTGTGTCGTACCCGTCGAATAAGCCGACTTCACGGAACGGGAAGTTGGCAGCCCAATCGGTGTGGTACCCCAGGCGCATGGTCTGCGGGTTGACCGAAACCTGCGCGTGCGTTACGCAATTCATCGCGGCGATGTGGTACTTCGCCCGCAACATTTCGGTGAGCACGCGCGCGGCGTCGATCTGCGCCCGCGTGGCAATGTCATTGGAGTCGCCGGTTTCCGTTTCTGTCTGCGCTTCGAAGGCCACACCGAGAAAGCTCTGGTTCAGTCCCCAGTAGATGTCCCTTTCGTCGGCCCAGATGGACTGCCCGGCATGATTGGCGTAGTCCGTCTCTGCCACAACGCGAAAAACCCGGCCGAAGCGGTCTATCACAAAGTGATAAAGGCGATGCTGCGCGATGTAAGCCAGCAGATTGCGCCCATTACGCTGCAGGCGTGAATTCTGGTCGGGCTCAAACGGCGCCATACGGCTCTCGGTGGTGTGAAAGACAATCCCCGCGGGCCGGGTTTTGGCTGCGGATGCGCTCCACCGCGTCCGGTCAAACGGATGGAACGAGCGGGCTCGAGTGGCGGTAAGAAATTCGTTATCCACGCGGAGACCATTGCTGTAGATCTCGACCGAAGCCTGACGCGCTACCAGCCAGACTCTGGGGGCGGGAACTTCAGCCGCGATCTTGCGCGGAACCGCGAGCGGCAGGGTCCGAAGCGGCATCCGGTGTGGTGCTTGAGGGACCACCGCCACGGCAGACAACAGCGCGATGAAGAGGATGCGGACCGACAGATAGAACCGGCGGCGGGAGGCTTCACGCACCGCCAAAGAACGCCTGGCGGCGGCTTCGTGCACAGCGATTGACCGGCGAACGAATCGCAGACGTGCCACCTCGTCGTCGATCACGGCGGCGCGCCTCCCCACCCTGCGCAGGGCCGCGTCGTTCACCAGTTGTTCGGGCTCTTGGGAAACGGGGTCGGTCAGCAGAGTCCTCACAAGGCAAATTCAGGCCATTCTGCTCGCCTGTACACGTACTATCGGCGTTTCGTTTCACAAATTTGACGGCAAAACGTCAACACCGAAAGATAGGTTAACGGTTTACAGGTGTACCAGCAATACTGCAAAAGGTAAAGTAAAATTCCGGTCTCAAAGATAAGGTACGGTGAGTTCTTTCGGATTCACTCGCCGCCCGCGGAGATCACCAGTCCCCGCACGCCTGCATTTGTTAGCGTTCGACCGTTAACCATATCCAACCTTGTCATTCGTTACCAAGCCGGATACTTTCATAAGAGTCCAATGACCGGCCGTTCACTTTTGCGCATGTTTTCATCCGATCTGGCTATCGATCTGGGCACCGCGAACACTTTGGTATACGCCACGGGCAAGGGCATCGTGGTCGATGAGCCTTCCATCGTTGCTCTGAACAAAAAGACGGGAAAAGTCGAGAGCGTTGGAAAAGACGCGAAAGAGATGCTGGGCCGCACGCCGGGTTATATGGTGGCGATCCAGCCTATGCGGGACGGCGTGATTGCCGACTTCGATGCGGCAGAAGTGATGTTGCAAAGTTTCATACAGAAGGCCCATCAAAGGAAGCGACTTGTACACCCGCGCATCGTCATGGGCATACCCAGTGAGACCACGGATGTGGAAAGGCGCGCGGTGCTGGATGCGGCCTATCGCGCCAAAGCCAGTGAAGTGCACTTGGTGGACCAGGCCATGGTCGCGGCGATCGGTGCCGGGCTTCCAGTGACCGAAGCGACTGGCAACATGGTGGTGGATATCGGTGGCGGCACTACAGATATTGCTGTTATCTCTCTTTCCGGTATCGTCTACTCACGCTCCGTGCGTGTCGCCGGCAACCTGATGGATGAGAAAATCATCGAGCATCTCAGACACGAGCACAACTTGGTGATCGGAGAGCGCACAGCCGAAACAATCAAAACGGAGGTGGGCTCGGCCTACCCGTTGGACCGGCCCTCAAGCATGGAAGTCAAAGGGCGAGATGTATTAAAAGGCATCCCGAGAACAGTTTCCGTTCGTGACGAGGAGATCCGGCAAGCGCTATCCGGATGCGTATCGTTGATTGTTCAGGCCATTCGCGTGGCACTCGAACGCATACCGCCGGAGTTGAGCGCTGACATTAGTGACCGAGGAATTGCGCTGACCGGCGGTGGTTCGTTACTGAAGAATCTCGACAAACGGATTCAAACAGAAACCAATCTTCCGGTTTCCTTGGCCGAAGATCCTTTGACTTCCGTCGTGATGGGGACTGCCAAAATGTTAGAGGATTTCAGTCTCCTCCGGAAACTCGCTGTATCCATCCTGAACTAATCAGCGGGGCACACCCATCGCGGTCCGGCTCCGCGCCGAAGACATGCGGCTGAGGGATTGGCTCTGGTTGTAACCAGAAAAACACTCGGCCGACGCCGCCGCGCTTCGCTAGCGACGCTGGAAATCGCTGTCCCGCAGCGCTTCAACATCAATCGTGATGTCGATGTCTTTGCCCACCACAATTCCACCGCGATCCATCACTGAATTCCAGTTCACACCAAAGTCGTGCCGATTGATGCTTGTGGTGGCCACGAATCCAGCGCGGGTGACGGGTCCTCTGTCCCACGCCATCCTCCCAGTACGGCGTCGGCCACTGGCCAGAATAATGAACGTCGAGCACGACCGGTCGCGTGATGCCTCGGATCGTGAGATCGCCAGCAGTCTTGTAGTGGCTTGCTCCGCATCGTTCCACCGACGTGCTCTTGAAGAGAATCTTCGGGTGGTTTGCCACATCAAGGAAATCCGCGCTCTTCAGGTGGGCATCGCGGGCGGGCTCGCCCGTCCACAGCTGATTCGCATCGATCACCACATTGACAGAGCTATGGCTAGGATCGTCCGGCTCGAATTCCATTGTGCCTTTGACGTTCTTGAAGTGCCCCCGCACCCACGTCACCATCATGTGCTGCGCGCGGAACTCCGCAGCACTGTGTCCAAGTTCAAAAGTCCACGTTGTCATCAATTGATCTTAAACCGTCCAGCCCGCGCCCCCGAATCGGATCAGCAAACGAAGGACCTTCTACGGTTCTTTCGGGATCGGCATGAGACAGTTCGCGGCGATTTTCGACCAGGCGATCGAGTCGCGGAGGTCTCAAGCCGAGCGATTTACCCAGCATCAGCAACGCAGCTTTGCGCACGTGTGCGCTATTCATACCGTAGAGCCACCAGTAGATCGTCCGTAGGCGCCGCGCAAATCAGGAGCAGAGTCACGCAAGAGGCGCGTGGCGGGTTGGAGCGCGGATTATTCGGATTTGGCCTGCTGCAACAGGGCAATCGCGAGCAGGACCCAGGCGGCGATGAACGAGAGGCCGCCAATAGGAGTAATGGCTCCGAGCCCGCCGATTCCAGTGACCGCCAGTAAGTATAGGCTCCCTGAGAAAATGACCACTCCAGTCAGGAGCAGAGCGCACACCCATGAGCCAGCGGTCAGCGACACGGCACCGAGTCTGGGTAGTATGGAGACGACGAGCAACCCCATAGCATGGATGAAGTGATAAAACACGGCCCGCTCATAGACGCTCATCGAATGCTGATCTAGCCATGGGCACTTTCGCTGGCGGCAAAGTGGAAGCGTTCCCTTTTCGTTCACGTGCGCGACGCTGGGAGTGCCCTTTCCGCAGGCATACATAGAATGGCCCGGGTCGCGGAGATAATGTTTTAGAAGACGGCCGAATGATCTTCAGAGGATGATCATGATCGTTCATCTGGACGCCATCGTCGGTGAAGCAGGCTACCCAGGCATCCGCGTCGCCAGCGTTCAGCGCGGCGACATGGCTGTCACGCAGCCGGCCGATTCCGGCCTCGTCAATGCGGGTGCTGGTTTCTTTACTTGCGATCATTTTGCGTTCTCCTTGTTTGTGGGCGGACCGCCTTGTGCACAACGGCCGGCGTTTGATACCTGGATGTGTAACGAACAGCCTCCACGTTACACATAAAATATGTGTTGATGGACATTGAACTGAAGGATGCTGAGTTGGTGCGCCAAATTGGCTCCGGTAGTGGCCGCGAAGCCGAAGCCCGAGCTGTTCCGCCGGATGGCTCCGCGCATTCGGCTCTATGGTTTACGTCACTTGAGAGACGAACACGCCGCGAAGGATCTTACGCAGCAAGTTCTTATCACGACGCTGGAAGCTCTTCGGGCGGGTCGCCTGCGTGAACCGGAGAAGCTCGCGTCCTTCGTGCAGGGAGCGTGCCGGATGACAGTGCTCGACCTGCGCCGCGGTGCCCAAAGAAGGGAACGCCTGCTCGAACAGTTTGGGGCGGATCTACTGGCGCCGGTCCAGCCGTCTATGCCACGCCTCGACCATGAACAGCTCACGCGCTGTGTGCAGAATCTGAAAGAACGGGAACGCGCAGTGGTCGTCATGACGTTCTATGACGAGCAGACAGGCGCGGATGTCGCTCATTTCCTGGGCGTCTCTGAAGCCAACGTACGTGTGATACGCCATCGGGCGATCCACCAGTTGCGTGATTGCATGGGGGTAGCAGCATGAACTGCTCAAATCCCATTGATGCCGCAGTCCTCGCCGACTATTGGCTCGGCGCGTTGGCAGGTCCCGAAGAAGAAGCCGTCGAGTTACATCTGCTCGACTGCGACCGATGCGGGGCGCGGCTCCGCGAACTGATCGCGCTTGCCGACGGAGTCCGCAAGCTGGCGCGCGAGGGCTCCCTGCGAATGGTTGTGAGCGACGCATTTCTTCAGCGTGCCGCGGAGGAGGGCTTGCATGTCCGTGAATACGCCCCTCCCGCGGGAGGCGGCGTCCAGTGCACCGTGACAGCCGAAGACGACATTCTCGTCGCGCGCCTGGCCGCGAACTTGAGCGGGGCAGTACGAGTCGATCTTTGCATCTGCGATGAGCGCGGCGTCGAACAACTCAGGTTGCCGGACATCCCCGTTCATTCCGGGGCAAGCA
>JBGPKX010000379.1:0-5416 GCA_041486185.1 Bryobacteraceae bacterium
ACCTATCTGGTGCTGCCTTTACGACGGGCAGCCCTTGGCGCTGAGTACAAATTACTGATGTTCTATTCATTGGACGGGCCCGTGCATCAGGCGATTTCCAGTTTTACCCGTCCGTTGGCGGTCATCGGAACTGCGGGCGCGTTGCTGGCGTGTTCTCTCGCGCTCTTGGCCTCCTGGGCCGTGATCAAGCCCATTCGGGACTTCGTGGCCCGTCTCAAACAGAGCGAGCAAACCGGCCAGTTGCCCGCCGACCTGTCCGTCAACTCCGGCACGCGCGAAATCAACCTGCTGGCCGAAGCCCTGAACGGCGCTGCCGAAGCCGTGCACCGGTCCTCGGAGGAACTGCAGCGAGCGAAAGTCGCGGCCGAAGCGGCCAACCACGCCAAGAGCGAATTTCTGGCCAACATGAGCCATGAAATTCGCACTCCCATGAACGGCGTCATCGGCATGAACGCCTTATTGCTCGATTCCGAGCTGACCGCCGAGCAGCGCGAGTGCGCCGAAGCCGTGCAGGAATGCTCGCAATCGCTCATGGCCATCCTCGCCGATATCCTGGACTTTTCGAAGATCGAGGCCGGCATGCTGGCCATTCATGCGGAGCCGTTCGATCTGCGCCGGAACATCGAACACGTGGCCGGCCTTTTCAGCCACAAAGCCAGGGAGAAAGGCCTGGAATTGAGCACGCGTTACGCGCCGGATGCCCCGCACAAGCTCATCGGCGACGCCAATCGCATCGGCCAGGTGCTGACCAACCTGGTGTCGAATGCCCTGAAGTTCACGCATCGGGGACACATCGTCGTCAGCGTGGATTGCGAGGCGCGCACCGATACCGAAGGGTGCCTCCGCATCTCCGTTGAAGACACCGGGATCGGCGTCCCCCAGGACAAGCTCAACCTGATATTTGAAAAGTTTGTCCAGGCGGATAGCTCCTTTACGCGGCGCTATGGAGGCACTGGCCTGGGTCTCGCCATCTCGAAACAACTCGTCGAGTGCATGGGCGGCGGCATCGGAGTGAATAGCCAGCCCGGACAGGGTTCAACTTTTTGGTTCACGCTCCGGCTGCCGATCGTAACCGCGCCCTCGATGCCTCAAAAGGAGAGTTATGCCAATGCGTAAAGGCGCCATCGGACTCTTCGTGCTGGCTTCCCTGTGCCTGCCGGCGTTCGCGCAGGAAGCCAATGCCGGCTTCACATTGCCGGTCACCATCACCGGCGGAGCGCTCTACACCCATCGCGGCCAAAGCGAGGACCCCTCCGCCGGCCCCCTATCCGCCGCCTTCCACGCAGCGCTCTATCCCAGTTTGAAGCTCGGTCCGCACTGGTTCGTCTATTCCGCCATCCACCTGCGCTCCACACCGTTCTATTATTACGATGCCTTTGATGCGGAGCATGAACTGAAAGCCCAAGTGCTGCAGGCATTCCTGGGATACACGCGCACGTACAAGAAAACATCCGTGCTGGTCAAAGCGGGCCGGCTCACTTCCGCCTTCGGCTCTTTCCCGCTGCATTACGATGATGCGGATAATGCTCTCCTCGATCAGCCGCTCAGTTATGTAAGCTATCTGAACCTTCGGCCCGATCAGTTACCTTGCAATGGCGATGACATTATCTATGGAAGTGCATACTCTCGATCGGTGCAGTACCACTGCGGTGGAGCCCATTCCTACACCGACGGGATGACGCCGGTCACTCTCTACGGTTTGCCGGGAGTCGAACTCGACCTCTCCACGCACAAGGTCGACGGGAGATTTCAGTTGACGAATAGCTCCCCCGCCAATCCGCAAAGTCTCCTCTCCGGAAGCCAGCACGCGCAGTTTACCGCCGGCGCCGGCTATACCTTAGTGCAGGGATTCCGCGTCGGCCTCTCCGGCTTTCGCGGCCCCTTTCTGGATCGTGCCGTTGTTCCTTATCTGCCCACTGGGCGGAACGTCGGCAACTTCCCGGCAACCGGCGTTGGCCTTGACGCGCAGTGGGCCCGCGGCCGCTGGAGCGCCACGGGTGAATGGCAGCGGTTTCGTTTCGCCTATCCCAATTTCCTCCTCTCTCCCACGGTTTCATTCGCATACGCCGAGCTGAAGACGGTGTTGAACGCCCGCACCTACTTTGCCCTGCGCGCCGGCTATCAACGAAACAGTCACCTCGAAGATCTCACCGAATTCACCGACGAAACTTTCGCGGCCAACCGCCATTACTACGAACTGGCCATCGGCTTCCGCCCGAATCGCTGGCAGTTACTTAAAGTAGGCTACGAGTGGCTGAAAACCGCGGAGGTCTCCGGCACGCGCGACAACATATTCGGAATCCAATTGGTGACCAGCATCCAGCCGCTGTCCAAAGCCTGGCGCTAACCGCCCCGCCTAACGAACGCGCACGGTTCAGCCACTGCCCTGAATCAACAGGCGCACTCTGAGCCGCGATCCTAAGGAAGCGGTTGCTGCCCTGCCAAGTCTCCTTTTCTAAACATTCCATCGCCCCGATACGTCGAAAGACGTGGAGGGTGGAACCATGTTAAAGAAAATCGGACTTCCCCTGTTCGCGCTGGCCGCCGCGGTGATTCTGATCCTGCCACCTCAGGCGAGCGCAGCCGTGCGATTGGGAGTGTACGTCGGCGGACCGGTCTACGCCTATCCGGCCTATCCCGCGTACCCGCCCCCCGTCTGCTACAACGCATTTTCGGTCTATCCCGCTTACTCCTGTCCGGCCCCGGTCTACATCTACAGATACCCCTACCGCCGCGGACATGAATACCGCGCATTCCGCGAGCACCGCCGCCCCCAATGGCACGCGCACCAACGCCGCCCATACCGCCGTTAACTCGAAGTTACGCGGTTCTCTGTAGCGCAGGCCTCGCGCGCTTGCGCGAGACGTGCGGCTATTAGCCGATCGCCAACCGCCGCAATGCGACGGCGTGTATTACCCGCGTAACTTCCCCGCGCCAAACGGATTCACAATCTCCACCCCCAGAACCATCTGCCCATCTTGGAGATCTTCCGTATAAAGCCGCTTGGCCCCCGACCGCGCCGCCCCCACCACAACCAACGCATCCCAAAACGACAGCCTCGCGCCCGCCGCAAGCTCGATCGCATCCCGCACCGCGCGGTAATCGAGCACAACCACCGGCCAGGCAGCAATCTGGTCCAGATAACGAAGCGCCTGTTCCGCCGTCAACGGCGTGCGGACCTTGCGCGTCAGCGTGACATACAACTCCTGCAACACCTGGGTGCTCGTGTGGAACGCCTGCGCCGCCATCAGCTCGCGCACCAGCCTCTGCGCCACCGGCGACCGCTTCGTATCGTCAGCCGCCAGCGCGTACACCAGAAGGTTGGTGTCGACGAAAGATACTGGCAGCGAATCAGCGTTCATGCAGATCCTGGCGCTTCCACGTCCGCCGCCCCACTTCGATCCGGTTCGCGCGAAAGATTTCGTCCAGCCGCGCCAGGGCCGCCTGCCGCTCGTCCGTCTCGCGGGCCAGCCGGAGAAGAAAATCCCGCACGAGCTGATTCACCGACGTGTTCCGGTCAATCGCCAATTTCCGGGCGGCGCGCAGTAGTTGTTCATCCAGCGTGAGCGTCAGATTCTTGGACACATAATCTGTGTAGCACGGAATCTGTTTTACACAGGACCAGGCCTCTCGATGCCGGTATAGATTCGCGCCCGCTCAGCCACCGCTCTGAATTCAACCATCGCATTCCGAGCCGCGATCCTAAGGAAGCGGTTGCTTCGAGTTTTTCACAAGCTCTCAGATTCCCGCCCCGTGCGCCCCAGTCGCAACCGATCTTTGCCGAGCGTTTGCCCGCCCCGGTAGCGATGCTTCAGATTGCCAGACTCCAGCGCGCCTGCCCGATTTCACGTTTCAAGACCCACGCTGTTATCCTCGGCGTACGGATGCCCGAAGTCACCTTAGACACCTCTCGCCTGTTCATTGAACTGGGCTGTGCCATCGTCGGCCTGGCCGTGCTGGCGCGAGTGGCCAACCGGTTGGGTTTCTCGGCCATCCCGCTCTACCTGCTGGCTGGCCTGGCATTCGGCAACGGCGGACTGGCGCCGCTCAATTTCAGCCAGGACTTTGTCCACAGCGGCGCCGAGATCGGTGTTCTCCTGCTGCTATTCATGTTAGGACTCGAATACACGGGGGAAGAACTAAAACAGAATCTGCGCGGCGGATTGGCTGCGGGCCTGGCTGATTTCGCGCTGAATTTTCCGCCCGGCTTGATGGCCGGGTTCCTCCTCGGTTGGAGGCCTTTGCCCTCGGTCCTGCTCGGCGGCGCGACTTACATTTCGTCGTCCGGAATTATTGCCAAAGTACTGGCCGAACTGGGAAGACTGACGAATCCGGAGACACCTGTCGTTCTCTCGGTGCTGGTGCTGGAAGATCTGGCCATGGCAGTGTACCTGCCTGTTGTAGGAGTCCTGCTTGCGGGAGGTGGACCGTCAACCGCGGCCCTTTCCGTCGCCGTCGCCATTGTCGCGGTCTCTGTCGTGCTTTTTGTCGCCGTCAGGTACGGGCAGAAGCTCAGCCGTTTTGCCGAGCACCAATCCGACGAAATCATTGTGCTCACCGTTCTTGGGACCATCCTGCTGGTCGCCGGCATCGCCCAGCGATTTCAGGTGTCGGCCGCGATCGGCGCCTTTCTGGTCGGCATCGCCGTTTCCGGACCCATCGCGGAACAGTCGCACCGCCTGTTTGCGCCGCTTCGTGACCTGTTCGCCGCCACGTTCTTTTTCTTCTTCGGCCTTCAAATCGATCCCGCCACGCTCCCGCGCGTGATCCCTTTCGCCGTAGCTTTAGGATTGACGACCGCTCTGACCAAGGCGCTCACCGGTTACTGGGCCGCCCTTAAGGCCGGAGCAGACCGGCGAGGACGTCTGCGCGCCGGCACCGCCCTGGTCGCCCGCGGCGAGTTTTCCATTGTCATTGCAGGCCTAGGCGCGGGAATCGAGCCGCAACTCGGCCCCCTCTCGGCCGCCTATGTCCTTTTCCTTGCGATTCTCGGACCAATTCTCGCCCGCGCGGCCAAGTGACGAAGGAGTGACAGGCTCGGTATTCAGGCAATGTTGGGCAGTAACGCTGATGGCCAGGAGCACAATCAGATTTTCCGCCCGCGATACTAATGGCTCCAAAAACAACAAAAGCCCCAGCCTTTCGGCTGGGGCTTTTGACATAACCGGGCAACTTCCTACTCTCCCACACACTTGCGCGTGCAGTACAATCGGGGCTGAGAGGCTTAACTTCCGTGTTCGGGATGGGAACGGGTGGGGCATCTTGCCCCATGGAGTCTCTGTCGTACTCCGGAAAGTTCCCGAGTACGTGAATATCTCCCGAACGGCGAGGCGGCGACCACAAGTCGTGACCTCAAGCCTTCTCCCCGATCAAACGCTCGCCGTTTCCCCGACAGGTGCGTTCGCCGCCAGCGGAC
>JBGPKX010000380.1:0-5364 GCA_041486185.1 Bryobacteraceae bacterium
CCACGCCGGAGTTCAGATCGGAAAAGTCGTCGCCGGGGTACGCGTGGTGGATGAGGTTGGCGAACTGCTCGCCGTAGCTGGTGCTGCCGCGCGGATTGACGTACACAACCACGTAGCCGTGGGCGGCCCAGATCTGCTTGATGGTATCGAAGCGATCGCCGTAGTTGGCGAAGGGGCCGCCGTGGATTTCGAGGATCAGCGGGTATTTCTTTGACGGATCGAAGTCGGGCGGCTTGACGATCCAACCTTGAATCTTGCGCTGGTCGAAGGAAGAATTGGTCCAGAATTCCTCGACCTCACCGAGCTTCTTCTGCGTGAAGAGTTCGCGATTGAGCGAAGTCACAACGCGCGGCGTCCGATCGGCGGGAGTGCCAGCGGCGATGTCACCAGGGTCACTTGGCGTGGTGTAGGTCATGGCGAGGTTTCCGTTGCGCGCCTGCGAGAAGACCGCGCCTCCGCCGTAGCTCGAGCCGCCGGAACCGATATGCCCGGCGATCTGCCGGATGCTGCCATCCAAAGTCGAGTACGCGAGTTTGGTATCGCCCTGGTCGTCGTAGAGGAAGTAGATTCCCTTGCCGTCCGGCGCCCAGCGCGGGTTCTGCACGTCGCGATCGAGCTGCGGCGTGAGCACGCGGGAGTGGCCGCCATCGCGATCCATCAGATAGAGGCGGGTGGTTTGATGGCCCTGGTGGCGGTCGTCAAATCCGGTGTAAGCGATGTTGGCGCCGTCGGGAGAAATCTCGGGATCGTCATCGGGGCCCTGGCGATGGGTCAGTGCCTTGACGGCGCCATCGCCAACGGCAATTTCGTAGACTTCGGTATTGAGCGGGTCGTACTCGAAATCAGGCCGGAAGTTTCCGGAGATGAGTAACGACTTGCCGTCCGGGGTCCAGACCGGCGCGGTCGCGCCGAACAGCGAGCCGCCGTGGGGAAAGTCGCCTGTGGTGAGCTGGCGCGGCGCGCCGCCATCGGAAGCCAGGATGAAGATCTGTGTGAATCCCGGCTTGAGATAGCCGCGCGCGTTGAACCGGTAAATGAGGCGGTCGTAAATCTGAGGGGCCTCGGCCCACTTGGCGCCCTCGGGAGGCGAGGGCATGCCCGCCACTTTCGGCTTATCCGCCGGGATGAAGCTGGCGAACGCGATGCGCTTGCCATCCGGGGACCACGAAATAGTCGAGGGCCCGAATTCGAGGCTGGTCAGCTTGGCGGTCTGTCCGCTGTCCATCCAGCGAACGTGGATCTGCGGCGTGCCGTCACGATCGGACACAAAGGCGATGCGGGTGCCGTCGGGCGACCAGCGCGGCGAATCGTCCGTGAAATTTCCGGTGGTGAGAGCCCGGTTGTCGCCGCCATCGAAGTCCACTACCCAGAGATTCGACAACCGCTTGTCGCTCATGATGTCGGCGAAGGCACGGACGTAGACGATGCGCTTGCCGTCGGGAGAAATCTGCGGATCGGACGCGTATTGCAGATTGAAGATGTCGGCGGCGCTAAGGCGGTTGGCATTGTCCTGGGCGAGCGCCGGCAGGGACAAGGTCAGCAACAGAAGTATCGCGGACAGAATGCACATCCGCGTGAGGGGACGCATGCGTGGCCTCCTTCACGAAAGTCTAAATTACCGTCAATGCGGGCAAGGGCCTCGGGATACCGCCATCTTGTGCCCGGCGAACAGGACTTATCGCGCCGCGCCTTCCGACTTCATTGCGGGCACGTCCACCCAGGCTTGCTTAGCCGAGCTCTCCAGCACCTTTTCCACGAGCTGCATGCCGCGGTGGCCGTCGATAAATTGCGCGTATTCGGCGGGCGCGGAGCGGTCTTCGACGGTGCGATAGAAGCGGCGGAACACCTGCTTGAAAGTATCGTCGTAGCCTTCGCTGTGGCCGCCGGGAAGATCGGCGTAGGAGCGCGCTTTCTCGGTCATGAGCGACGGATCTTTGACGATCAACTGGTTGGGGCTGTTGCGCTGGCCGAGCCAAAGCTCGTCGGGCTTCTCCTGATCCCACGCGCCGGAGCCCTTGGTTCCGTAGATTTCGATGGCCAGACGGTTCTTGCGGCCGGCCGAGACCTGGCTGATGGTGAAGGCGCCGCGGGTGCGCTCGCCCAGGCGAAGCAGGATGGCTCCGAAGTCTTCGGTATCGATGGGCACCACGTCGTAATCGTCGGGCTTGAGCGTTTTGCCGGCGAAGGTTTCGATAGAACCCTTGGGGCGCTTGCGGGTTTTGTGGAACGTCTGCAAATCGGCGCAGAGCGACTGGATGCGCAGTCCGGTGACGTGCTCGATCATGTCACACCAGTGCGTGCCGATGTCGCCGAACGTGCGCGAGCGGCCGTTGGCTTTGGCATCGATGCGCCAGTTCCAATCGGTGTCGTAGAGCAGCCAGTCCTGCGAGTACGTGCCTTGCACGCACAGGATCTCACCGAGCTCGCCGGCCTCGCGCATGCGGCGCAATTGCTGCACCAGGGGGTAGTAACGCAGGTTGTGAAAGACGCAGTTGGCGAGATTGTTGGCGCGCGCGAGCTTCTCCATCTCTTCGGCTTCTGCTGCGGAGGTGGCCAGCGGTTTCTCGCACAGCACGTGCTTGCCGGCATCGAGCGCGGCCTTGGCCATGGGGAAGTGCAGCGCATTGGGCGTGCAGATATGGACGGCCTCAATCTCTTTGTCCTTGAGCAGGGTGCGGTAATCGCCCGTGCTGCGCTCGACGCCAACCTCGGCCGCGAACTTCTTCGCCTTCTCGTCATTCGAGGCGGCGATGGCCACCACTTCCACGTTTCCTAACCGTCGGATGCCCTCGGTGTGCACCCGCCCCATAAAACCGGTTCCCAATACGGCTGTTTTGATTTTGCGCATGGCTCGTTTCCGAATCGACTAATGTAACGCAAACCACTGAGCTTTGGTAGCGCGGCACGGAGGCTCCGGATGGCGTCTGTTATCCTAAATTTTAGGCTCGGTTCTCGCATGGCGAACAACTACAGATTTCGATCCACCGGCTATTCCTGGTCGAACTACTTCCCGCCCGGCGTGAAGTGGCTGCTCATTTCCAACACCGCCATCTTCGTGCTGTGCTTCCTTTTTCCCTCGCGGAGTGTTTTTCAGTGGTTCGCGCTTTCTCCGCAGCTCGTGCTCAAACAATTTGCCGTATGGCAGCTTGTCACGTACATGTTCCTGCACGGGGGGGTCGGCCACATCCTGTTCAACATGCTGGCGCTCTGGATGTTCGGCATGGACCTGGAGCGCGACTGGGGGACGAGGCGCTTCTTGAAGTACTACTTCCTTTGCGGAATCGGGGCGGGCATCTGCGACGTTCTGGTTAACGCTTTGGTGGGGAACTTCAACACGCGCACCATCGGATCGTCGGGCGGCATCTATGGCCTGCTCCTCGCGTTCGGGGTCCTGTATCCGGACCGCATCGTCCTGATGAGTTTTCTGTTTCCCATCAAGGCCAAGTACTTCGTGATGATCATTGGGGCGATCGCTTTTCTGAACTCTGTGGGCAGCGCGGGAAGCGGGGTCAGCAATGTGGCGCACCTGGGCGGCATGCTGTTCGGCTACATGTACCTGCGGATGCGGTTCATGCGGTTGGATGTGGGCAAACTGGTCGGCAAATATCAGGAATGGAAGCTGCAGAGGGCCAAGAGGAAGTTCCAGGTCTACATGCGCAAACATGGGCGAGGGCCGTGGGTGAACTGAGGGCCGCACCGGACCTGGCGATATACTTGAGGCTCGGAGTACGGCAGATCGTGCATGATTGAAGAAGGGGCAGGCAGGAGTGCGGGTCCAACCTTGCAAACTCTTACATGGCGGAAATGAGCATCATCTGGCTGCGTGTGGCTGCCACGCTGTATTCGCTCGGTCTGCTGGACGCCATCCTGACGATTATTCGCCGGCGCGCGCGGCTGTTTCCAGTGGCGCTGGGGGCTCTGACGCTGGCGGGCGTATTCCACTTGGTCTCGATCGTGGAGCAGGGGGTCGCCACCGAACATTTTCCGGCCAGCGGATTCTACGAATCCATGTCGCTGTGCGCCTTCCTGATTACGGCGCTGTTTCTGTTCATTTACTGGCGGTACCGGCTGGAAAGCTTGAGCGTTTTCATTTTTCCGCTGGTGTTCGTGATGACGCTGGTGGCGTCGTTGGGGCGGCCGGTTGCGGCCACGTGGTCGAGCCGGACGGTGCGCGACGCGTGGCTGATGGTACACGTGGTGCTGGTGCTGCTGGGTTACGCGGCGCTGTTCTTCACTGCCGTGGCGGCCGTCTTGTACTTGCTGCAGGAGCGCGAGCTGAAACGCAAAAAGCCGCGGAGCTTCTATCATCGCCTGCCGCCGCTCGGCACTCTCGATGACCTGATCACCAGATTCATGGGACTCGGGTTCGTTCTCATCACATTGGCCGTCATCGTGGGCAGCACATGGGCGTTTGTCGAGCTGGGGACGAGCTGGGTCGCGGAGCCGAAGATCGCGATTTCGCTCTTCACCTGGGGCATTTATCTGGCCATGGTATTTCTGCGCGTCTCGGCCGGCTGGCGCGGGCGCAAAGCGGCGGTGCTGGCTATTATGGCGCTGGGCTGCTCGGCGGTCACCTGGGCGGCCCATGTGCAGTTGCAAAGGGTGCTGGTGCGATGAGACTGCTGGTCACTGGAGTGAGCCACAAGACCGCGCCCGTCGAGGTGCGCGAGCGGCTCGCGTTTGCCGAAGCGGCGCTGCCGGGTGCGCTGCGCGAGTTGGCGTCTCGCGAAGGCATTATCGAGGCTCTGGTACTCTCGACGTGCAACCGCGTGGAGATCGCGGTCAGCGCGGACGACGGCATCGATCCGGTGAGCCAGATTTCATCCTTCCTCTATGAGGCGCGCGGCGTGGAGCCTGCGACGCTCGGCCCGTGCCTCTATCATCACGAAGGGCGCGACGCCATCCATCACCTGTTTCGCGTGGCCGCCAGCCTGGATTCGATGGTGGTGGGCGAGCCGCAAATCCTGGGCCAGCTCAAGACGGCTTACGCGCAGGCAAAGTCGAGCAATTGTCTGAACGGATTGCTCGAAAGCGTGGTGGCGCGGGCTTTCAACGTGGCCAAGCGGGTGCGTTCGGAAACCGGCATCGGGCAGATGGCGGTCTCGGTGAGCTATGCCGCGGTGGAGCTGGCGCGCAAAATCTTCGGATCGCTGGCAAACCGCACCGTGATGATCGCCGGCGCCGGAAAAATGTCGGAGCTGGCGGCGCGGCACCTGCGCCGCTCGGGCGCATCCCACGTCTTCGTCACCAACCGAACACATGAGCGCGCGGTCGAGATGGCGGCGCTGTTCCAGGGCACCCCGGTCGAGTACACGCGGTTCGTAAGCATGCTGCCGGAGGTGGATATCCTGATCGCCTCTTCGG
>JBGPKX010000381.1:0-5362 GCA_041486185.1 Bryobacteraceae bacterium
CTTAGTGGAGGTCAGTAAGTGCTCTTTACCCATCCGCCATCCACCGCCATGGATGCGCCGGTTATGTAGCTGGCGCGCTCCGACGCCAGAAAAGCCACGACACTCGCGAATTCTTCCACCTCCGCCAGCCGGCCGAGAGGAATCTGGCTGGTCCAGCGCTGTTGAATCTGCTCCGCGGGCACGCCACTGCTTTGCGCGAGGCGAGCGGAGAGCTCGGTCAGCCTCTCGGTGCGCGTGTACCCCGGGCAGATGTTGTTTACCAGCACGTTGTACTTCCCGTATTCATTCGCCAGGCTCTTTACCAAGCCACTGACGGCAGAGCGCACCGAGTTTGAAAGGACCAGGCCGTCGATGGGCTGCTTCACGGAAACCGAAGTAATGGTCAGGAACCGCCCCCAGTTCTGCTTCTGCATCACCGGCAGAACTTCACGCGCGAAGTAAACCGTGCTCATGAGGTTGAGATTCACCGCGGACGCCCAATCCTCTACCGTAGTTTCGGCGAACGTCTTGGACGGTGGCCCGCCCGCGTTGGTCACGCAGATATCGATGCGGCCGAACCGCTCCATAGTTTCGGCGACTAACCGGCGGACGGCATCATAACTCGTGACATCCACCGGCCGGGCCAGCACCTCTGCTCCCGTCGCCAGACGGATCTCGTCGGCGGCTGCCGATATTGTGGATGGCGTGCGCGCGCAGATTGCCAGCTTGGCTCCTTCCCGCGCCAGCGCCACGGCCACGGCTTTGCCCAGACCCTGGCTCGACGCCGCGACGAGCGCCACACGGTCCTTCAGCCCGAGATCCATCACTCTCCCCTTCGCAAGTAGTCGTCCTGACCCGTCAGCCAGTCGATGCGGATGGGACTGAAAATATCGAGATCGATGGTGTCTTCGAGCGCCACCGCGCGATGCGGCACGTTCGACGGGATGTGCAAGACTTCGCCTTTGCGAACCACAACCTCGCGTCCTTCCAGTTCGAACTTGAGCGCGCCCTCCAGGATGTAAGTTAGCTGCTCGCTCTCATGCTGGTGTGTAGGCACCACGCCGTCTTTGGCGATGAATACCTGGGCGACCATGGCCCGCTCTCCCGAGATCACTTTTCGTGAAATCTTCGGGTTCATCACTTCGGTCCGTACCGTATCCCAGGAAAAATGCCGCACGTCGGATCACTCCCCGCGCCCGCTCGGCGAACGCGTTCTGCCATTCTACTCCGTGGAGGACGCGCCCTCGCGTGACTAGCGCCAGCGGAACAGCTTCAGTGCGGCGAAGAAGCAGACAATCAGCCAGCCCGTGATGACGGCCAGTTGGCCACCCAAGTGCGAGAGGCCCACGCCTTGCAGCATTTGGGCGCGCAATGCGTCGATGACCGCGGTGAGCGGAAGTGCGCGCACGAAGGGCTGAAGAACCGTCGGAAAACGGTCTGCCGAGAAAAATACGCCGGAGAAAATCCACATCGGCAGCATGACGAAGTTCATCAGCCCGGAGGCGCCTTCGATGGTGCGTACCCGGGACGCGATGAGCAGGCCCAATGCGCTAAAGGAGAGCGACGAGATCAGGCAAAGCACGGCCAGCTCCCAGACAGATCCGCGCACGGGGACGCCGAACACCAGGAAGCCGAAGCCGACCAGTGAAGCAACTTCCAGGTAGAGGAACGTCAGTCGCGACAGCAGAAACGAGAGCAAGTACTGGCTGCGCGGCATGGGCGAAGCAATGAGCCGCTTAAGCAATTTCTTCCGGCGCGCGTCGACGATGGCGAAGCCCAGGCCCCAGATGCCGCTGCCCATGAGGTTCATGCCCAGCAGGCCGGGCACAAGGAAATCGATGTAGCGCGAGCCGGGTTCGCGTACCAGATCGTCGGTTGATGGAACCGGATCGCGAGCGCCCGCCGTGTGTTGCACCGTACGGTCCACCAGCAATCTCGCATTGCGAGCTTCCGGGTTGGTGTCGTCATAGTGGTACGTGACACTTCCGCCCGAAGCCGGCACCGCCAGCAGAATGATACGGCCGGTGCGCAGCGCCTGCTCCCCGGCAGCTCGGTCCAGGAGCTCGACGGACAGCGATTTTTCGGTGCGCAGCGCATTCGCCAGTTGCGGTCCCACGGCGGCAATCTTCACTATGTCCGCCGGACGGTTGCGAAAAGCGATCCCCAGGCCGGCAGCCAGCAGAATCGGAAAGATAAATACCCAGAACACGGCTTCCGGCTCGCGCCAGAATTCGCGGAAGCGCACCAGCGTGAGCTGTACGAGCGAGTGCTCTGCGAACCGGCGGCGCTCCGCCAAGGGGCGCATGTGATGCGCTACAACAGTCCCTTCACTCATCGCGCAGGTGCCTCCCCGTGAGGGATACGAAAACATCTTCGAGCGTGGCCGAATGGGTCCGCAGCTCGGTTACCACGATGCCACGGCGCGCCGTTTCCTCAAACAGCGCCGCCACCGAACGATGCAGCTCGCTGACTTGCAACTCGTATCCGCCGTTTTCACAGCGCGCCACGCGCACGCCGTCCAACTTTTCGAGCCACGCCAGATTGAGCATCTCAGCGCCGCCATCCACGGCAAACCCCACCATATGCTCCACGCCAATGGAGGCGATCAGTTCGCGCGGTGTCCCAAGCGCAATGATCTTGCCATGATCCATGACCGCCACCCGGTCGCTCAGACGCTCGGCCTCGTCCATGTAATGCGTGGTGAGAATGATCGTACGGCCTTCGGTCTTGAAGCGCTCGATCAGGTCCCAGAGCTGGCGGCGCGCCTGGGGATCGAGTCCTGTGGTGGGCTCATCGAGAAACAGAAGATCGGGATCGCCCACCAGAGCGCAGGCCATGGCCAGCCGCTGTTTCTGGCCGCCCGAAAGCCCGCCAACGCGCGCGCCGCGCTTTTCTTCAAGCTGGACCATACGGATAACCTCGGTCACCGCAGGCCCGCGGCGGTAAAAGCTGCGGAACAGGCGCAAGGTCTCTTCCACCGTGAGTTTTTCGGAAAGCTGCGTCTCCTGAAGCTGCACGCCCAGGCGCTGTCGCAGCTCGGCCGCATCGGTCTCCCAGCGCAACCCCAGCAGCTCGACCGTACCGGCATCAGGGGCGAGCAGTCCTTCACATATTTCGATGGTTGTGGTTTTGCCCGCGCCGTTCGGTCCGAGCAACCCGAAACACTCGCCCGCGCGCACTTCGAGATCCAGGCTATCCACCGCAACGACGTCGGCATAGGCCTTGCGGAGCCCGTGCACACACACCGCGGGCTGGCTCGGCAAAGTGGGCATAATTCAGTATGCTCCGCGAAGAAGGCGGTGCGCAATCGGGTAGTGGGGTCTTAGCGTGGAGATGAGTTGTTCTCGGGAGTGGGGCAAGAGGCGCTTCGGCGATGCCGCTCGAAACTTTTAGTGATAGTCTTCAGTGGTGCCGGTCACACCCTATATTCTCGCGTTCCTTGCTATTGCCGCATTCCCGACTGCTCTTGCGGGGCTCGGAGTATACTTGGCAACCATAGCCATAGAGGACGAACGCAAACGTAGGAATATGAAAATCCTGGTATGGTCTTTAGCCGGAGCAGGAATCGTGGCTGCTGCGTTACAGCAGATTGACTCTTACCGTTCGGACAAGGTGCATGAAGTTAAGCAGGACGCGTTACAAGCAACTCTAAATGCCAGCCTACAGAAACAAGAGTACGCACGCGGCCAACTGGACAGTATTGGTCTAATGATCGGGAAAGTTGGAGAAAAAACCACCGATCCAGTACTGGCCCAACTAGCTGGAGCAATAGCAAGGATGGCTCAAGGCACGCGTATACCCACAGCCCCATCTCCCAGGGATGCGCACATTCAAGTTCTCTACGAGGGCATTGAGCTAAACGGTCGCACGTTTTCTATTCGCGACAATTCAAAGATTATTAACCTTGCGGATTTTAAACTAAGAAACACCGGCACAAGCGCAACAGGCCCCACATCCCTGCGTCTTTACCTGTCAAAGGAAGCCAACACTACGACCCCCTACTGGGTACCGACCGCGAGTGACGAGGCCGGGTTTCCGGCCGCCTTTTATAGTGCTGGTGTGGGCGCTTACATTATCATTAACCCGCAGGAGATATGGAATTGGCCGTCGTTCATGGCGCAAAACAAGGAGGACGTTAGCGAACCGATCCGGGCCAAGCTCAAGGTTTTTTATGGCGCGGAAAAGCCGGCAGAAGCGCATTTTGTCATTGCCAGGAAAATGTGACTAAAACTTACGCCGCCAGCAGATCTGCCACGGTCCAGACGTGATCGGTGATTCCCGCTGCCATTGCAGGAGTGATCCTCAGTGAGCCGTGGAGCCTGCAAGAATTATAGTGGCAGAAATGCAGCGCGAGCGCGGCCTTCAAATTGTCCCACTTCTTAGAATAGGCGTACGTCAAACGTGTGAGCCGCTTGCACCACTGGCGTAGTGTTCCATTTTTCCGCTCGACGTGCGATGTTCCCGCCCGATCCAGATCAGGATCGCCGCTCACCACGTCTTTGGCTACTGCTACGAACTTCGCTGGTCCGTAACTCTCCGGGAAGCGTTGCATCGAATTTGAGAACATCTTCACGACCTGGCTGTGGTTCGCCCGGTCATATAGGCCAGCATCAATGGCCGTCTCGTATGGCTGAAAACCGTCCGTACTCACATCGAACCGGCCCGGCGCTGTGGCCCATCGAATCTTGGAAATGAAGTCCTCGGTGTTCACGCGGTCGCGTTTCCCGAGATGCCATGCCACGACAAGCTTGGAGGTGCGCTCTAAACCGATGAACGTATAAGCGTCACCGATACGAGTGCTGGATTCTTCTGGATGTACGCGTTTCTGATGTTTACCCACGTAGGTCCACACTTCGTCCAGCTCCAGATCGTTGACCCGCACGCCGCGAACGCGCTCAGTGAATATCCGTTCGCACGTCTCGCCAGCCAGCGTCAGGATGTTCAGGACAGTCCGCTTCTCAACGTCACAGAGACGGGCCGTGCCGCGCACGCTGTTGCCTTCCACAAGACAGTTGAGGATCATGCAAACCTTCTCGCGCGGGAGACGCACATCTGTTCCGAACGGCTTCTGTTGCGGATCAGAGAACCGCTTCCCGCACTGTTGACACTTGAACCGCTGCACCTTGTTCTTCCCGTAGAATCCGGCTTTCACCATCTCGATACGGCAGTTGTGGCACGTCATTTCGGCCTTGCTTTCTTCGGGCACTAGGGCCAAAATGACTGTGGGCGTAAGAACCCAGCCTTTGGCGCAAGCCCGAGGTTAGGCCCCATCCGCAGTTAGCGCTGTGAATGGGGCTACTTAGAGTGGTACCCCTGGCCGGATTCGAACCGAGCGACCTCAAGCTTAGTAGGCAAGCGCTCTGACCATCTGAGCTACAGGGGC
>JBGPKX010000382.1:0-5343 GCA_041486185.1 Bryobacteraceae bacterium
AGTTCTGTTCTCAGTGCCTATGAAGCGTGCACATTCCGGAGCCAGCTACCGAATCGGTCCTAGGCGGTCGCGGCCACGCGGTGGTGCAGCGCATCCACTTTCTCTTGCAGCCGGTCGACACTCTCCTGACAGCCGACGCAAAATGCGGCCCACGGCACCGCCTGCAGACGGTTCGGCAAGATCTCGGCTTCACATTTCAGACACTGGCCGTAGTTGCCCTTATTGATCCGCCCCAGGGCGGCCTGAATCTGCCGCAGCAGCCTGTAGCCGCGATCCAGATTCCCGATCTCCAAGTCCCGCTCGGCAGCCAGCAGCGTCTGATCCATGGCGTCTGCCGCCGCTTCGACGGCGATCTCCTCCCGGCGGCTCAGCGCCTGGGCTAGCTCCGCGGCCCGCGTGCGCAACGCGGCGCGGTACTTGTTCAAATCGGCTACGTTCATATGCGGCAGTCTCCTCGTGAAAGTGTTTCTGTGCCTGGTAGACGCGCTGCTGCGCCCATCGATATATAGATAGTTTCGGGTAAAAGCATCGGTTATCCCGATGTATAGTGGACCTATGGATTGGCTGAATTACCACCACTTGCTTTACTTTTGGACCGTGGCTAAGGAGGGCAGCATCGCCCGGGCCTGCGAGGAGCTACGCCTGGCGCAACCCACCATCAGCGGCCAGATTCGCGCGCTCGAGGAAAATCTGGGTGAAAAGCTGTTCACCAGGACGGGCCGGCGCCTGGCGCTCACGGAGGCGGGCCAAGTGGTTTACCGGTATGCCGACGAAATCTTCACGCTAGGCGGTGAACTGATCGATGTGCTCAAAGGCCGGCCGCGCGGGCGCGCCGTGCGCCTGGTGGTCGGCATCTCGGACGTGATGCCTAAGCTCATCGCCTACCGCATTCTGCAACCGGCGTTGCGCCTTTCCGAACACGTCCGGCTGGTGTGCCGCGAGGATAATCCGGAGCGTCTGCTGCTTGGCCTCTCGGCCCATGAGCTGGATATCGTGCTGACCGACGCACCCGCTCAACCGGGCGTGCGCGTGCGCGTTTTCAATCATTTGCTCGGGTCTTCTGGTGTGGCGTTATTCGCCGCGCCCGCGGTTGCGGACCGGTATCGCAAGCATTTTCCGGAGCGTCTGGATGGCGCGCCCTTTCTTTTGCCCACTGAGGACTCGGCGTCGCGCCGGGCAGTGGACCAGTGGCTGGACGCGCGCGGCATCCGGCCGCAGATCGTAGGAGAATTCCAGGACCGTGCGCTGCTGAGCGTGTTTGGACAGGCCGGCCTGGGGATTTTTGCGGCACCCACCGCCATCGAGAAGGAAGTACGCAAATACTATCAGGTAGCGATGATCGGGAAGCTGGATTCGGTGGTCGAGGAATTCTACGCGATTTCCGCCGAGCGGAAAATCAAGCATCCGGCGGTCGCCGCCATTTCCGAGACCGCGCGGCAGCGCTTGTTTCTCACGAAAGCAGGCAAATGATGACGGGAGCCCCACGGCGCAGTATCATCTGTTTTGTCGATGGAAAATTCAGTTTACTACCTATTTGGCGATATTAGCCGGTCCGGCGCGTGTTGGCCTTCCAGGAGGCGAGCTCAGTGCTTTTTTGCGGGAAGTGAATTCCGGCAGACAAGGGTTGACGGTTCAGGAACTGACGAGGACACAGGGACCTGCGGGCAAAAAAAGGCGCCGGTATGGCTACCGGCGCCAAGGGAGGAGCCAGACTAGAAGATGTAACTGATGCCCACCATGGGAACGAAATCGTTCAACCAGCCGCTGATCTTGGTTCCGGGCAGGGGCACGATCACGTCCTTGGGGAACGTGGTGAGGTAATCCCGGACCTCGGCGCGCAGTACGATGCGCGGCCCGAGCACCATTTTGACGCCGCCGCCGACGCTAATCATGGGCTTCGCCTGCTGTGTCTTGGTCAGCAGCGCGATATTGCTAAGAGGCTGATAGGCGACTTCATGGCCCGTACCGCGATACAGCTTCATGCCGCCGCCCACGGCGAAGAAGGGCATCGCCTTGGTGCCGTGCTTGGGGCGCGCATGCATCACCAGGTCGTAATGCACCACGTGAGCCACGCCCCCGAAGTGCGCGTCGTTTCCGCCGGATGAGAGCTGGAGCTGGCTGTCGCGGTATGTGTACCGGAACTCACCGCTCAGCCAGTTGCTGGTGTTATGCCCGATGACTCCGCCGAACGCCGTGCCGGGGCTGAAGCCGGCGGTCGCCGATCCCACCGGATTCGAAGCTAGAAGGTTGCGATAGAAGCCATAGCTGGCCATACCGCCCACCTCCCATTCCTGTGCGGCGCAGGCTCCCACTGAAAGCAGGACCAGCGCCAATCCATTCGTTACCTTTCGCATATCTTCTCCCGTTCGAAGCGATCCCTAAAAAGAAGACAGTCGCCGCGCTGGTTAAAACTCCGGCGGCTGTCGAACCTTACTTCACAACCCGCACCGACAACGTAGTCGTCGCGCCGCTCTGGTTGATGACCAGCGGCACGCTCAAACCGGTTGGCACCTTGGAGGGCACCTTCGCGTTGATCTGATACACACCCACCATTTGGGGCGCCAGGCCTGAATAATCCAACCTCAAATTGACGCCGCCGATGGTCAAAGTTGGAGCCGAGTCGGTGACCGCGAGCGGACTCGATGGGCCCGGGGCGCCATCCGCGACGATCGGCGAAACCGCACCCAAGCCGGTGGCGTAAATGATGATCTCGTCACCCGGATGGATGGGGTTTGACAGGGTGACCAGTGTGTTATTGGTGGAGCGCACGATGGTGGGAATGCCGGTCTGTGGTCCCGCCGTTCCGCTGTGGAAAACGCTGGGAGCGGTGGGCTGGATGGTCACATTGAGGCCCTGGCTGATGCCGCCCGGCGTGCGCAGTACCATGGTCGCGTTCCCACTGGCGCTGAAGGGCAACTGCGCGTTAATCTGCGAGGCCGAGACGTACATCATCGGTATGGGCGTCCCATTGACCGTGAGGCACGATTCGCCGAGTAACGTGGGCAGCGGCACCGCGTTGGCGCTTTGACTCATGCTGCTTAACTGTGTGCCGAAAACGCTGATCAGCCCGCCGGGCGCTACCGGCTGCGTGAAATCGGCGGCGTTGACGATCTTGCCCAGTTGCGGAGGCGCTACGGCCGCATCGTAATTCCAGGGCAGCATGGTGAACCCGGAGGTGGTCAGCGAAACGATCGCGCTCCGGTCGCTCAACGGCGCGAGTGTCCGCGTGAATGCCGAGACACCGTTGGCCATCAGCGGCGCTTCTACGATGTTGGTGGGACGGATCCCGTCGCCACTCGATATTTGAACGCGCTGGATCACGCCGGGCGCTGTCTGCACCGCTGCCGCCGTGGTCCGCAACCCGGTTTGATCGACAAATGCGAAGCCGGAGGAGTTGCCGATCGTGGAATCCAACTGGCGCGACTGCACCAGAGAGGAATTCAGCAGGTGGTTGTCGACGATGTACTGGCCGTAGTTCGACGCGGCAAAAGCGCCCGACAGAGCCGTGAAGTCCTTGCGCGCGGTGACGAAGCTGTCGGCATTGGCGTCATACAGCATGGTAGTGCCGTCGGCCTCCGCCGCCAGAATGGAGCTGCCGTTGGGCGACGAGGTGAGGACCGTGTCGATGTTGATGTCGTTCTTGAACACGCCCAGGGCCGGCAGCGCATTGGCCGTGCGGCTGGGGAAATCGATGGAATCGATTGCATGTATCGGGCCGGCCACGCGGCACGCAGCCAGAATGGCGCGCGTCGAAACCGCGATCGAGCGCGGATAGTGACCCGCAGGCATGACGATCGGAACAACCGGCTTCAGGCTGTCGAGGTCGTAGACATAGGCAAGCTGAGAATTGTCATGCCCCACGATCAGGTTCTTGTTGTCCATGGTGATCGCCATGGAGGTTGGCGTGTTGCTGGTGCGCAGCACGGCAATCTGGTTCTGGCCCGTCGAATCGTAGACCAGTACCTGGTTCTTGTCCTGTCGCAGGATGTAGAAGCGGTTGCGGATGGGGTCCGCCTTCACGTCGACCAGTGTGCCCGGCACATCGACGAAAGTGCCGCGCTGCTCGGGCTCGCGGTTATTGATCAGCACGCGGATCGGATCGGGCAGGTTCACCGCTGAGTAGGAGTGGATATTGATCAAGCCCGTGATGGTGCCTTTTTGGTCCTGAAAGATGTTCGGATCGACGGTCACCTTCACCGTCGCCGGCGTGATCCCGCTCGTAGGCGATACCATGATTCCGGAGATTGAGGGCGAAAGCGAAAACTCCGTATGGTTGCCGCCCGGGTCCAATATTGTGATCTGTTGCGTAACCATGCTGCGATCGCAGAAGCTGCTGCGGAACACCATGTCGGGTTGCGACCCCTGCACGCGATTCACGCCGTTCAAGTAGCCGACGGGAAGTACCATGACTCCGCTGTCGGATACCGTATAGAGCAGGTCACCTTTGGAACTCAGCAAACTCTTGCCGGCCATATTTTCCGGAAGCTGGAGCTTTTGGCGTACCGCCAGGTTATCCGCGTCCACGATCTGGAGGACAGGCGGCGCCACGGATCCTGCTTGTGGCGCCGGTGGTGTGGCGGGGGTTGTAGGTGGGACGGCATTGGACTGCGCCGTGCCTTCGGGTATTTGGGCGTAGATCAGCCCAGCTGAGGAATCGATGGCGTGGCTGCCGACATTTAATGTGCCGGCGGGGTTGGCAAACTGCGCGACCAGAAGACCGGTGGAACTGAATAGTCCCCACCCGGCGGAATAGAACGAACCGTCACGGCTCACGCTCACTACGCGCGGCCCCATGGGCGGACTCGAAGTGTAGCCGAGCGAAGCGATCTCGTGGGTCAACACATTGTAGTGGAACCGGATGGTGTCGCTGAGCCCGTAGATATGGAAATTGTCCTTGGAAACGTTGAGAGACGCGGCGACGATGTTGGGCGGGAAATTGGCGGGTGGAACCGGCAGTGTCGTGGCCGTAACGCCTGCGATCGTATCCACCACCGTGGTCTGACCGTTGGCCGGGTCAAACAGAATGAAGTTGGTGGTGGTGACCACCAGCGCCAGTCCGTCGTAACCGAAGGCCACGCCCAGCGGCGGATCGCCCAAAGCGAAGGTCTGCGTGGCGTTATTAGCGCTCAGGCTAATGACGGTAAGGGCATTCGTTGGCGATGACGGCGCCGTGTAATTTCCAAAATGCGCGATCACCAAATAATTGCCGTCGGGCGAGAGCGCTAACGATCCCGGATTGGGCGCTACGTTAAAGGATGTGTGGATCTTGAAGTCCTTGACCGACATTACGTCGATTCGATTGGCCGTGAAATTGGCGATGTAGAGCACCCCACGCGGCTCATC
>JBGPKX010000383.1:0-5343 GCA_041486185.1 Bryobacteraceae bacterium
AAGGTCCGCCGCGAAGAGGCCGCCCGCGGCCAGGGCGCATAGAATTCCAGGTCGCACACTGAGATGCTACTACAGCGGGATTATACTCGATTGATAGGCGCGTAGCGCTGGTTGTTGGCAGCCCGTGCGGCCCTGTGCTAATGAAGCGCAAATGGAAAATCACGATTGCGGTATGGGTCGGGATCCTTCTGACATTCGCGGTCGGGTCACGCTATGGACAGAGCGCTGACCTCTTCCTGATAATTCTTTATTGCGTTCTTGTTCTGGCCGGTACCGTCTATACAACTGTCCTTTGGGTACGTGACCGGAGGAAAGGGGAGCCTCGAGAGCTACACGATTTGAGTGTGTACCCACCCAGCTTTACCCGCTTTGCCCTGGATGAGCCGGAAGCGCCAAAAAAAGAGGACCCGGACCCGTCGCGCGGGAGCTAGATGCCGCGCAGCACCCGCGCCGGCAGCAGGATCAGCGCGGTGACCAGTGCCAGCGCCCCACCGACCGCGATCCCCAACAGACGGAACGGCAGCAGCAGCAGAAAGACGATGGGCCAGGCGACCAGCGCCAGAAGCGCGATCGGCCAGCACAGCACCAGCAGAATGCACCACAGCAGGAATTTGACCATGGCAGAAGTCTCCTTAATGGCTCATTATTATCCTACGCAAGGCCGCCGGAAAAGTTCCGTATCGATGTCCGGGCGGTGCCGCCGTTCACCTGCTAGCATAGGTTTTCTGCATGCTGAGATTCGAGACCGCGGGTGAGTCCCACGGCGAGTGCCTTGTAGCGACGCTGACCGGACTGCCCGCCGGGGTGCCTGTTTCCATCGACGCTGTCAACCGCGAGCTTTGGCGCCGCCAGCAGGGGTACGGCCGCGGCGGGCGCATGAAGATCGAGACCGATTCCGCCGAAATCGTGGCCGGCGTGCGCCACTCGAAGACCATCGGGTCGCCGGTGGGAATCATCATTCACAACAAAGACTGGCAAAACTGGACCCAAGCCCTGCCGGTGGAAGACTCTGAAGGCGCTGAAGATAAGAAGAAACCCCTGACGCGGCCGCGGCCCGGTCACGCGGACTTGGCGGGCGCCATCAAATATAATTTCCATGACGCCCGTTACATTCTGGAGCGGGCGAGCGCGCGGGAGACAACGGCACGGGTGGCCGTGGGCGCGCTGGCCAAGGCGTTGCTGGGCGAGTTCGGCATTGAGGTTCGCGGCCATGTGATCGCGGTGGGGCACGAGCGCATGGCCCGGCAGGCAACCTGGGAAGAGATCGTCACCCTGCATCGGAAATCCGAAATCCTGCTGAGTTGCGTCGATCCCGAAGCCGAGCAGCGCATGAAAGCTGTGGTGGACGAGGCGTACCGCACGGGCGACACTGCCGGCGGAGTTTTCGAGATTGTCGCGCACAATGTACCGCCGGGTCTGGGCTCGCACATCACCTGGGACACGCGGCTGGATGGGCGCCTGGCGCAGGCCATTGTCTCGATGCAGGCGGTGAAGGGGGTCGAGATCGGATTCGCCGAGGAGGGCGCGGCAAGCTTCGGTTCGAAAGTTCAGGACACAATCGGCTACGACCGCGAGGGCCGCCACTTTACGCGCGGGGCCAACCGGGCTGGGGGCATCGAAGGCGGCATGACCAACGGCCAGGACGTGATCGTGCGCGGGCTGCTGAAACCTATTTCGACCCTGCGGCGGCCGCTCGAATCGGTGGATCTGGTGACGCGTGAGCCGGCGCCGGCGGCCTACGAGCGGTCGGATGTTTGCGTGGTGCCGGCGGCCGCGGTGATCGGGGAAGCCATGGTGGTGCTCGTTCTGGCACAGGCGTTTCTTGAAAAATTCGGCGGCGATTCGCTCACCGAAACGCGGCGCAATTTCGAAGGATATCTGGAGCAAGTCAAAAATTTCTGAACTATGGTTTATCCCATCGTGAAATTAGGCGACCTGGTACTGGAGCGGGAAGCCGGCGCCGTAACGGAATTCGATACGCCGGAACTGCATAAGCTGATCGACGACATGTTCGAGTCCATGTACGCGGCCAAGGGCGTGGGTCTGGCGGCGCCGCAGATCGGCATCTCGCGCAAGATCGCGGTGATCGACCTCTCGGTCGGCGAGAAGCCGGAAGACAAGCTGGTGCTCATCAACCCCAAAATTCTTCACTCGGAAGGCAAGCAGAAGAGCGAAGAAGGATGTCTCAGCATCCCCGGTTTTCGCGAACAGGTCACGCGCGGGAAAAGCACCACCGTGCGCGCCCAGAACGTCAAGGGTGAATGGTTCGAAAAGAGCGGCGAGGACCTGCTGGCGCGCGCGTTCCAGCACGAGATCGATCATCTGCACGGGAAGCTGTATATCAAGCACATCAGCGCGCTGAAACGGGACTTGATCAGGAGAAAGGTCAAGAAGTTGGTGAAGGCAGGTGAATGGGATTAGCGGCACAGGCATTCGTGCCTATGCGTGGTCAAGGTTCTCGAAGGCGCCCGGGCAAGAATACCTGTGCCACGGGGACCCATGCGCCTGATCTTCCTGGGCACGCCGGCTTTCGCGGTGCCGACATTGGAGGCCGTCGCCCGAAGGCATGAGGTGATTTCCGTTATTACACAGCCGGACCGTCCCAAGGGACGCGGCCAGGAGCTGGCGGCATCGGCGGTGAAGCAAGCGGCGGTGCGATTGGGGCTGCCGGTCTATCAGCCGGAGCGGATCAAGAGGGCGGAAGCGCAGGCGCATCTGGTCTCGCTCGCGCCGGAGATCATGGTGGTGGTGGGTTACGGGCAGATCATTCCACAATCGGTGATTGATATCGCGCCGCGGGGGATCATAAACGTACACGCATCGCTGCTGCCGAAGTATCGCGGGGCCGCGCCCATTCAGTGGGCCATCATTAACGGGGAGACGCGCACCGGCGTCACTACCATGCAGATCAACGCGGGTCTCGATACGGGTGATATTCTGCTCCAGCGCGAGGCCGAAATCGGGCCGGAGGAGACGGCGATGGAGTTGGGCGAGCGGCTGGCGGTGATGGGCGCGGAGTTGTTGATCGAAACGGTGGACGGGCTGGCTCGCGGCGCCATCACGCCGCAGAAACAGGACGATACTCAAGCATCTTTGGCGCCGATTCTCAATAAGGAAGACGGAGCGATTTCCTGGAGCTTCGCGGCCTCGGCGATTCACAATCGCATCCGCGGCCTTCTTCCGTGGCCCGGCGCATACACGCGCTTTCGTGGGCAACTGCTGCACATTTGGCGTGCGCGCGTGGCTGGGGATCGCGCGGCGCTCCCACCGGGTCGGGTGCCGGCCGGAGCGGGATTCCGAGTCGCCTGTGGTGACGGCGGCGTCCTGCAATTACTCGAAGTGCAGATGGAAGGTCGCAAGCGCATGAGCGCCGACGCGTTCGCCAATGGACAGCGTCTGAGCGAAAACGACACTCTGGGGGAACAGCCGAATTGAATCTGCCGCTTGGTTACCGCTATTCCGCAACATACGCGGGAATCCGTCGTGAAGAGCGCGACGATCTGGCGCTCATTGTTTCCGGCGTGCCTGCCGCGGCGGCCGCTGTTTTCACCGAAAACCGGGTACAGGCTGCGCCGGTGAAGCTCTGCCGCCGGAATCTGCGCGCCTCGCGAGGCCAAGTGGGCGCCGTCCTGGTGAATGCGGGCAACGCTAACTGTGCCACGCGCACCGGAGATCGGGTAGCGCTGGCTTCCGGTCGCGCGGTAGCGAACCACCTGAAGTTGCCCCCCGCGCAGGTGCTGGTGGCGTCAACGGGAGTCATCGGTGTTGAGCTGGATTACCCGCTGATCGAGAAAGCGCTGCCGAAACTGGTTGCCGCGCTGGCGGAAGACCGCTTCAACGACGTGTCACGCGCCATTCTGACCACCGACCTGGTGACCAAAGAAGCGTTCGGCGAGGTGAAGTTGCGGCGCGGTACGGTGCGTATCGCCGGCATGACCAAAGGCTCGGGGATGATTCAACCGCGCATGGCGACCACGCTCGGGTTCGTCATGACCGATGTCAACATTCCCGCGGCGAAACTACGCGGCATCCTGACCCGCGCGGCGGAGCGCAGCTATAACCGCATCTCGGTGGATGGCGACACCTCGACGAATGACACCGTGGTCCTAATGGCCAATGGCTGCTCCGGCGTGCGGCCTGACCCCAAAGAATTCGGGGCGTTCGAAGAAGGTGTCACCACTGTGATGGAATCGCTGGCGCGCCAGATTGCGCGAGACGGCGAGGGCGCGAGGAAACTGGTCACCATTGACGTGGAAGGCGCCGCCAACGAGGACGCTGCGGCGCGCATTGCGCGAGGGATTGCCAACTCCCCGCTGGTCAAGACGGCCGTTGCGGGCAGCGATCCCAACTGGGGGCGCATTCTTTCCGCGGCCGGAAATGCAGGCGTGGCCTTCGATCCGGCGAAGGTCGATATCGAGATGCAGGGCGTGACTGTGTGCCGGGGTGGTCTGGCGGCAAAATTCTCCGAGACTGATCTCAAGAACAAGCTCGACCAACGGGAGTGTGCGATCCACTTCCGGATTCGCGGCAAAGGCAAAGGCCACGCGCGTTTCTGGACGTGCGATCTCACCGAAGACTACATTCGTATCAATGCCAGCTACCGCACCTGAGATCGCACGCCGGGCCTTCCTTGCGGCGCTCGCGGCACCGCTGTTCGCCGACGCGCATCAGGACATCTTCGATCTCTTCACCACTATGGCTGCGGCCCTGAGCGAGGGCAATGGGCTGGCGTTTCTGGATCATGTGGACCATTCCATGCCGGACTATGAGAAACTCCAGAAAAACATTTTGGCGCTCGCAGAGCTGAACGAGGTGATGTCGTCCATTGATGTGCTGAAGCAAGAAGGCGATGATCGTGAGCAGACGGCCGAGCTGGATTGGTTTTTGCAAATCCGATCGCGCGAGCAAGGCGGGCCGCTGGAGCGTCGCCGCCAGATCGTCAAGTGCCGGCTGCAGCGCGTAAAGAAGAAGTGGAAAGTGATGTCGATCGATCCGGTGGGCTTCTTCGCGCCGCCAACATAGGGCATCTCGCTTTCTCGGCAAAGACCCGCAGGTCCCCGCAAAAGTACGCGTGGCCCTGCGCTATCGTTCTAATTCCGCAGCGATCTCGTCAATCGCCGCAGCTTCGTTCTCCAGCACCTTCCCGGCGCGCGCGAGCTGCTCGTCGGCTTCTTTCCACCTTTTCTGCTCGATGGCCTCGCGCACGCCCGGAATGGTTTTTACGCCGTAGCCGGTATACATTCCCGGCGCGTAGATCTGGTGCTTGAACCAGGGTCGGCCGGGGAGGCCATCCGGCAGAGTGAGCGCACGCTCTACCTGCGCCAGCTTGCGGTTCGCGGCATC
>JBGPKX010000384.1:0-5338 GCA_041486185.1 Bryobacteraceae bacterium
GCCGCCGGCCTCGTCGTAGTGCAACTCGAGCATGCTGGCTACCAGCTCGCCGCCCACCATGATGAAGGGCCGCTTGCACGGGACCCACCGTGGATCCAGTTCGCTGTCCTCTTTATCCACGGCTTGATGCACCACCGGGTCATAGAGCACGATGATCTTGCCATCCACCTCGACGGCGTGCGGGATCAAAATGGTATCCCGGTACATGCGCAGCAGCCGCTCAGCCAGACTGGTCTTGCCGTTTCCGGAAGGGCCGTAGAGGAACAGCGATCTTTGCGAAATGACGGCGGGCCCGAGCTGGTCGAGCATGCGGTCGGAAAGCACCAGGTCGCTCAGCGCGTCGCGCAGCATGCTGCGGTCGACGTCGATCATGGCGGCCTGCGCCTTGGTGGCCAGGTGATAATCGCGGATGGCAACCGGAGCGGGACCAACGTAGCGGCAGATGCGAAAGCGCTCCGACGCAAGATCGCGCCCGGCGTTGGTCAGCGTGAAAGCGTAATCTTCCCCGACCGCACCTTTGACTTCCACCAGGTGCTGCTGGCGCAATTCGCGGAAAAAGCTATCCAGAATCGGAATCGCAATTTTGAGCGTCCGGCTGGTGACCTCGAGGCTGCTGATTCCGTCCAGGTGCAGGTGCCGCAGAATCAGATCCATGATCACAGACTTAGGAATCCGCAGATCGGCGAGACGCATCGGAACGGCCGGCCAGAAAGCGGTGCGGCGGGCCGGCGCAACCTTCTCCGTGATGCTGTTGGGTACAAGCTGTTGGACCAATGAAAAACTCCGAGATCAGATTAACATAATTCATCTGAATTGAGATGAATTTCAGCGTAACTCCGGCGAATTTACCAGTAAGTCGATGGGAAACGAGATTCCGGAGCGCGAACGCTGCCGGTTGTCAGTACGCGGATCGTTGCCCTAAGTTAATATGGGCTTGATGAGTCCCAACCAGCCCAATCCGCCACCGAAACTTCCCATTCCCGGGGTACAGAATCTCATTGCCGTGGGCTCCGGCAAAGGAGGTGTAGGAAAAACTACGGTAGCCGTGAACCTGGCGGTGGCGCTGGCGGCTCTGGGACATCGCGTGGGATTGATGGATGCCGACGTTTATGGGCCGAATGTACCCATGATGATGGGCATTAACAAGACGCCCATGGCTTACGGCGAGCGCATCCAGCCGCTCGAAAATTTTGGCGTGAAGCTCATGTCCATGGGTTTCTTGAGCCCCGGTGACAAGCCGCTGGTTTGGCGCGGCCCGATGCTGCACAGCGTGATCCAGCAATTTCTACGCGGCGTGGATTGGGGCGACCTCGAATATCTGATCATCGACCTGCCGCCGGGCACGGGCGACGTGCAGCTCACGCTCATTCAAACCGCGCCGGTTACGGGAGCCGTGGTGGTGACGACGCCTTCGGACGTATCGCTCGAAGACGCGCGCAAGGCGGTTCACATGTTCAACCAGGTGAAGGTGCCGATCCTGGGCATCGTAGAGAACATGAGCTACCTGGTATGCCCGCACTGCAACCAGCGGGTGGATGTGTTCAGCACTGGCGGCGGCGAACGCACCGCGCAGGAGATGAAGGTGTATTTCCTGGGGGCGCTGCCGCTCGATCCGGCCGTACGCGAGGGCGGCGATACGGGTAAACCGGTCGCGTTGCGTAACGGAAACGATCCGCACGGCGCCGTCTTCCGCGAACTGGCTCAAAAGGCCATCGAGCGCATACGCGAAGTCGGCCCGCCGGTTGGACCGAGGATTGAAATCTCAGAGTAGAACCCTTTTATAGCTTTGGTTTTGGCGGCGGAAGTTCACGGGCAGTCACCGTATCCTGAAAACCCATCCGGCCGTGTGCTCCATCGCAGAACGGCTTGTTTTGCGAATGTCCGCAGCGGCAGAGTGATATCAACGTGCGACCGGCCAAGCCGAACGTGCGGCCTTCGGGATCGTGAATCGCAAATTCCCCCTCGATGCGTATGGGTCCATTGTTGACAACCGTGATCTTAGCCATTTCGACCAATGTTAGCAGAGGCTACGGTTTGGGCGGTGCCGGATTCGGCTTCTGGTCCTTGTTACCCTCGTTGACCGCCTCGCCGAACTGGATGTTCACGTCGCTCTTGAACTGCTTGTAATCGTCATACTTGACGATCATGCGCATTTTTATCGGGCCCGCCTGGAAGTGGAGCGTGTCGTCGGCGTCGGTATAAACCGGGAACCAGTACTTGCCGTCGATCTGCTCGCGCAACGTTTCAAACTTGGGAAACTGCTGGTCCTCGTGACGCCTCAGCAGGCCCACGGCCTTCCCGAAGGTTTTGACGATCTGGAAGTCACGGTCGTCCACCCAGATCTGGCCTTCGAAATAGCGATGCCCCTTCTCCATCTTCTTCGGTTTCACAGCGAACACGTAACAAGGGATCTCATCGGCCTTCTGCGGCCCCAGATAGCGAATGTCGTACAGGGGAATCTCGTTGGTGGTCAACACGAACGGTTGCACATTACGCAGATCTTCCAAATCTTCCGGTGTCATCATCAGTCTCGTCAGCGTCGAAACCGGGGCCCGCACCACCTTTTCGGTGCGTTTTCCGTCAGGCGAGAAGATGATGTCCTCCACGATCTCGTAGCGGCCATCGACGGCGCCCGAGTCAGTCAGCGTCTGGATTTTCACCGTCTGGCGGTACGTGTAGTTTTCTCGCGCGCGCGCAAACTCTGCCTCCTTCGCCGCGAATTTTTTGACGATTTCATCCGGATTCACGTCCTTAGCCGTGTCCCCGGCCCACGCCGGGGCCGACAGGACGGCCAACATTGCAGGAAGCACGAACGAACGCATTTCTACCTCCCTAACTAGACGTATCTACCGCTCCAACAGTTTCTTGGCGATGGTCATCAACTGTATGTTGCTGGTGCCCTCGTAAATACGGCCGATCTTGGCATCACGATAAAGCTTTTCCACCGGGTAATCCTTGGTGACCCCCACGCCGCCGAAGACTTCAATGGCCATGGACGCCACCTTCTCGGCGATCTCCGAGCTGTAATACTTCGCCATGGCGGCTTCGGTGACGAACGGCAATCCGGCATCGCGCATGCGCGCCGCGTTATAAACCAAAAGCCGCGCGGCTTCGACCTCCGTGGCCATTTTTGCCAACTGGAATTGCACACCCTGAAAGTCGCCGATGGTTTTGCCGAACTGTTTGCGCTGTTTGGCGTAGGCGATGGCGTGGTCGAGCGCACCGCGCGCCAGCCCGATCATCTGCGCGCCGATGGCGATGCGGCCTTCATTGAGCGTCTCGATGGCGATCTTGTAGCCCTTGCCGACTTCGCCCATCACGTTCTCGCGCGGCACGCGGCAGTTATCGAGGATGAGCTCGCAGGTGGAGGAGGCGCGGATGCCGAGCTTGTCCTCCTTCTTGCCCACCTGGAAGCCGGGAAAGCCGCGCTCGATGAGAAACGCCGTGATGCCGCGATAGCCGGCGCCGGGGTTCGCATTGGCAAAAAGCAGAAACAGGCCGGATTCCGCTGCGTTGGTGATCCAGAGCTTACGGCCGTTCAGCAGGAAATGATCGCCCTGGTCTTTGGCCTGGGTGGCCATGGCGAAGGCGTCGGAGCCCGAACCGGCTTCGGAGAGCGCGTACGACGAAACTGTGTCGGCGGCGAGGCGAGGCAGGTAACGCTGTTTCTGCTCGGCATTCGCCCAGCGCAGGATGGCATTGTTGACGATGGTATTCTGCACATCCACGATCACGCCGGCAGAAGGATCAACGGCCGACAGCTCTTCGACCGCCATCACGCACTGAAAGAAGCTGCCGCCCTGGCCGCCGTATTCCTCGGGGATTTCGATGCCCATCAGGCCCAGCTCGAAAAACTGGCGGATGATGTCCTTGCGGAACACGCCCGCCTCGTCCATTTCGCGCACGTGCGGCCCAATCTGCTCCCGCGCGAAACGGCGCACGGTGGATTGAAATATCCTCTCCTCTTCAGAAAGTTGGGTGAGCGGCGAGGGGCGGACTTCGGTCTGCTCGGACGCTAACATCGCTCTTTCATTTTACAAGGGCTGATCGCAGAAAGGTGTCGTGCCACGTGTCGCGCCAACGCGGTCCTAGCCCACGCGCGCCAGATCCTTCCATGACCGGCCCTGCGATTCGGCCACGCCCGGGTGCGTCACATACCCTTTGTACGTATTCACGCCTTCGCGCAGCGCCGCATGCCCGTCGACCGCCGCTTCCAGACCCTTGTTCGCCAGTTCGAGCAGATAGGGGAAGGTCGCGTTGGTCAGAGCAAAGGTCGCCGTGTGCGGCACCGCAGCCGGCATGTTTGACACGCAATAGTGCGTTACTCCATCGACGAAGTACACCGGCTCGGTATGCGTAGTGGCGTGCGACGTTTCGAAGCAGCCGCCTTGATCGATGGCCACGTCGACCACCACCGAACCGCGCTTCATGTTGGCGATCATCTGGCGGCGGACGATCTTGGGCGCCGCCGCGCCAGGGATGAGCACCGCGCCGATGACCAGGTCCGCGTGCTTGAGTGTCTCGCCGATGGTGAAAACATTCGATGCCAGCGTGACGATCTGGCTGTTGAAAATGTCGTCCAGCTCGCGCAGTCGATTGAGATTGCGGTCGATCATGCTCACGTGAGCGCCCATACCGACGGCGATCTTGGCCGCGTTGGTGCCGACTACACCGCCGCCGAGGATGACGATGTTCGCGGGCGCGACGCCGGGCACACCGCCCAACAGCACACCGCGGCCGCCGTTTGGCGCTTCCAGATACTGGGCGCCCACCTGCACCGCCATGCGGCCGGCCACTTCGCTCATGGGCGTCAGCAAGGGAAGCGAACCATCGGTTTCGCGAATGGTTTCGTAGGCTACGCCGACGACTTTGGATTCGATCAACCGGTTGGTCAGCTCCGGAAGCGGCGCCAGATGTAAGTAGGTGAACAGGATTAAGTCCGGCCGTAGGTAGCCGTACTCCGACGGTTGCGGCTCTTTGACTTTTACAATGAGGTCGGCCTTGCGCCAGACCTCGGCGGCGCTCTGCGTGATGCCGGCGCCCGCTTGCATGTACTCGCGATCCGTGATGGCGCTGCCTTCGCCGGCCCGGGTTTCGACCAGCACCTCATGGCCCGCCTCGCGGAGCGCCACGACCCCGCTGGGGACGAGGCCCACACGGGTCTCGTGGTCCTTGACCTCTTTGGGGACTCCGATGATCATGTCCGTATCTTAGCAAGCGCTATCTTTCGGGGAGATCGCGACCCGTCCGGTTTCCAAGTTCAACAGGCTACACGTATTACGAAAGGCAGTATTGACCTTACGAAAGACAATATTGACCGCCTACACTTCTTAAGACA
>JBGPKX010000385.1:0-5317 GCA_041486185.1 Bryobacteraceae bacterium
CCGCGCCGCGGGCCCGAGAGAAACGACGTGTAGACGGTAAGCGGCTGGCCGGTGGCGCTGCGTCCCAGCAGGTCCAGGAACACCCCCAGGTCCTGCGCGCGCGGGATCAGCTTCTCGATGCCCGCCACGGCGATGTGGATCTTGGGCGCGGACGTGGTGAGCCGCGCATTGCCTTCGTTCTCCACCACCACCACCGCGCCCGAGTCCGCCACCAGGAAGTTCGCGCCGCTGATCCCGATATCGGCCGCCAGGAATTTCTCCCGCAAGACCCGGCGCGCGATCATGGTCTGCTTTTCGATGACCGTTTCGCGCGGCACGCCCAGATGTTCGGTCAGCAAGTCCGCTACCTGCTCGCGCGTCTTGTGCAACGCCGGGGCCACGATGTGATACGGCCGCTCGTGCGCGAGCTGGATGATGTACTCACCCAGATCGGTCTCCACGGATTCGAGATGGTGGTGCTCCAGCCGCTCGTTCAGGTCCACCTCTTCGGTGGTCATGGATTTCGACTTGACGATCAGCTCGGCGCCGTGCTCTTTCGCCAGGCCCAGCACGAAATCGGCTACCTCTTCGGCGTCCCTGCAATAGGCGACTTTCCCGCCATGCGCCTCGACATTGCGCGCAAACTCTTCCAGGTAATAGTCGAGATGCTCGATGGTGTGCCGCTTCATCGCGTTGGCGTGCGTGCGGAGCTCCTGATAATCCGGGCAGCCTTCCGGCGTGATGGCCTTGCGGCGCTTCTCGATCAGGCGCCCCGTGGCCGCATAGATAGCAAGTTGCAGCTTGGGATCGGCCAGTGTGGTGTGGATTTTTTCGTCAAAGGCGGCGGACATGGGTCACCGGCTGGCCAGCACTTCGGCGAGATGCATGGCGCGAATCGGCAGGCCGGCGCGGGAGAGCGCCCCCTGAAGCTGCATCAGGCAACTGGAGTCCACGGAGACCACCGCCGAGGCGCCCGTCCGCAAAATCGAGTCGATCTTGTTGCGCGCCATGCCACCGGAGACTTCGGCGAACTTCACCGAAAACGTTCCGCCGAATCCGCAGCACTCTTCGGCCGCATCCATCTCGCGCAATTCGAGGCCGCGCACCTTGCCCAACAGCCGTCGCGGGCCGTCTTTCACCTGCAGCTCGCGTAAGGCGTGGCAACTATCGTGATAGGTCACCACTTCCTCGAGCCGCGCGCCCACGTCATCAACGCCGGCAACTTCCAGCAGAAAGCGTGAAAACTCGAACACCTTTGGGGCGAGCTGACGCGCCCGCTCCAGGTAGTCGGGTTCCTTTTCGAAGATGTCTTCGAAATGATGCGCGATCATCGACGTGCACGAGCCCGAAGGGACCACGATGTAGTCGGCGCCGCGAAAAACGTCGAGAAAATGCCGTGCCACCTGTCGCGCTTCCTCGCGGTAGCCGCTGTTGAATGCGGGCTGCCCGCAGCAGGTTTGCCGCTCGGGAAAGTCGACAAGAAAGCCCAGGCGTTCCAATACATCCACGACAGCCATCCCGACCTTGGGAAATAGCTGGTCGACAACGCAGGTTACGAAGAGCGAGACGCGGGCGGGCATGTCAGGAAACAGAGATTGTAGCACTGGCTGCAGCAGCCACCGGGTTATTGACTCCCGACGCCGAGCTGCTTGCCGAGCAGCTTCATACGGAATTCATCTTGTGCCACTCCCAAAAAGCTTCTCGATGTCCCGAGGCCTCAGCTTTTCAAACTCTGCGCCTAGTCGTTTCCGGATCGTTTGCAGCCGGCGGTAGCGCCGAAGCACTGTTGCTGTGGTGATTCGTTTTGCGGAACAGGCCTGCTCAATCCATTTGGAGAGTTCCTTGACCAAGCGCCGACTATAAAAGATATTCCGAGATAAGCCGACTTCGTTGGCGAGCCGCTTTGCCACGATGTCCAGCTCGCTCATCACAACCCGTTACCGCCGCCCGCCGCCCATATGCTGGGTCAAGCCACACGGCTAAGCATCTTCGGTAGAATGAAACTGATGCGGCCTCTCATTCTCTGCTTGCTGGCAACCTTTGCTGCAGTGTGTTTCGCCGAATCTCCCAAGACCGTCGTTACCCCCGCTGCTACTATTCACGGCAAATTGGTCCAGCGCGACAATCAGACGCCGGCGATCGAGACCGCGGATCACAAGTTGATCTTGCTCGAAGGCGACGGATCGACCGAACATGTCCTGCACGACAAGCGGCTGGCCGAGCTGGATGTCGAGGCGAAGGGTCACCTCACGGCGGCGGACCGCTTTCAGGTGGACCCGTTCTACACACGTGCGCTGTACGTCATCAAAGACGGCAAGCGGCTGATGGTTGCCTACTGGTGCGAGATCTGCTCCATTCGCCAGTATGAGCCTGGCCCTTGCTGGTGCTGCCAGCGCGAGACGAAGCTCGATCTTCACGAGCCCGGCCCAGAATGAGAAGCCTGGCCTGGGTACTCCTCCTCCCTATCGTGACCGAAGCCGCTAACTACTCCGCGAAGAAAGGCACGGCCGACGGCGTCGAGATCGTGCAGCTCACGGATCGCGCGCACGCGATCGAAGTTTCCATCGTGCCTTCGATTGGAAACATCGCCTATGCGATGACGGTGCACGGGAAGAATATACTTTGGTCTCCGTTCAAGAGCCTGGCTGAAATGAAAGCCGCGCCGGCGCTTTGCGGCGTGCCGTTTCTCGAGCCGTGGGCCAACCGCCTGGACCAGGATGCCTTCTATGCCAACGGCAGGAAGTATCTGCTGAATCCCGATCTCGACAACGTGCGGCGGGATGAGAACCAGAAGCCCATCCACGGCCTGCTGCTGTTCTCGCCATATTGGAAGGTCACGAAGCTCATGGCGGACGGGCAATCGGCGCGCGTCACCAGCCGCCTGGAATTCTGGCGCTATCCGGCACTGATGGCGCAGTTTCCCTTCGCGCATACGGTCGAGATGACGTACAAGCTGGCCGGCGGACGGCTTGAAGTCGAAACCCTGCTGGAGAACCAGGCAAGCGACCCGATGCCGGTGGGCGTGGGCTACCACCCGTACTTTCAGGTGCCGGATATACCGCGTGACCAATGCAAGGTGCACGTCGCCGCGCGCGAGCATCTGGAGCTTTCGCCGCTACTGATCCCCACCGGAGAGCGCACGCCCGTGACGTATCCCGACCCGGTTTCGCTCGCCACCACGCAGCTTGACGATGTATTCAGCAATCTCGTGCGCGGCAAAGACGAACGCGTGGAATTCTGGGTGGAAGGCGGCGGAAAGAGAATTTCCGTGGTGTACGGTCCGAAGTACACCGTAGCCGTGATCTACGCGCCGCCGGGCAAGGACTTCATCTGTTTCGAGCCGATGTCCGCCATCACGGACGCGTTCAATCTGGCGCACGCGGGAGTTTACAAAGAATTGCAGAGCATTCCGCCGGGCGGCACGTGGCGCGAGAGTTTCTGGATCGTGCCTGGCGGGTTCTGACCGCAATTACTCCGACGCGCGGACTTTGGCCAGACGCTGGCGCAGGGGTTCGGGCAGTCCAGCCTCAATGTCAGGGGTGATCAGGCCGACACCGTCCATGTCGCGGACATGAACGCGATCTTTGTCCCGGAAGCTGGTAAGCTTCATGCGGACAAGATCGGCGACCGGCGCGACAAGCAGCCCATCCACATCCGTTGCCGGTGAAAAACCAGGCACGGGTTCTATATATTCCGGGCGCACCTTCTCATTTACGAAAATCAGGTGCACGGCGCTGCGAGCTTTGGGCTGGGCGGCATCCACCAGCATGTCTACTCCGGCTGCGTGCCGAAACTCCAGACCGAAGGGTTTCACCACCTGCGCGATTTTCTCGATATCCGTCCGTCTGACTGCTGCGTCGATATCGCGCGTGAGGCGAGCAGCTATCGGGTCGATCGCGTTCACATGGAGATACACAGCCAGCCCGCCAACGATTCGGTATTCAATTCCGGCCCGTGACAGTGCAGCCGCGAAACGGCTGGCGAGCTCGCTTAGCTGCTCCACTTGCTTTTCATAGTGCGCGTTGACCAACACTCGCCTCAGATTATCGCACCACGGTTATCCGGCTGAATCCTTCTGCCACCCTGGGCCGTACCAGCTTGGCGGCCATCTTCCGCATCACCTCTTCCGGCACCAAGCGCGCGCGGCGGCGATTTCGCGCGAGACATACTTTGAGCGGCACGTCGAAGAACACGGCATCCACACGGCAGCCGTACCGCTCGGCCATCTGCACGTAGGGACGGCGTTCGCCAGGCGTCAGGTGTGTGGCATCCACGTACGTCACCGCGCGCCCGATGGCGAGCCTCTGCCGCACGAGATATCGGATCGTGCTGAAGACGCGGCCGTGGATGCTTTGGTCGGTCGCATCGTCCGCCAGGAGCTGGCGAATCGCATCGGAAGAGAGCGCCGTGACGCCCAACCGCTCGAGATAAGTGGACTTGCCGGAGCCCGGCAAACCCACCAGGATTACGATGCGCTGCCGCTTAGACAACGTATCGTTCGGCGTCCAGCAGCCGGCCGGCGATCTTGCGTCGCAGCTCGATGGCGTTTACCGGCTCGTACTTGGCGAAGCGGCGCAGCACGGCGAGATTGGTGCGCAGATTGTCGCCTTCCGAGCATGCTGCCAGCACCGTGCGCGCGGTCACTTCGATGTGCGCCATGGCATCGCGCACCAGCACTGCGAGCATCTCGGACGCCTGCGCGCCTTTAGACTGCGCCACGAGCTTTTGCGTGCGCAGCAGCGTCGATTCCGCCGCGAACACGTCCATGATCACGTCGGTGATGCCGGCCAGCACTTCCTGCTGCTTCTCGAGCTCCATCAAAAACTTCTGGTAGGCCACGCCCATCAGCAGCAGCGCAATTGTTTTGGAGTTGTGAACGATTTTGATTTCCTCGGCGAACGCGCCTTCACCCGCGCCGCTCGAAAGGCCCGGACCGCCCAGCACTTCGGCCATCACGCCCTGCGCGGCTTTTACCAGACCCAACTGGCCACGCGCCGCGCGCTTGAGCAGCATGCCGGTCACGAGCATGCGGTTGATCTCGTTGGTGCCCTCGAAAATGCGGTTGATGCGTGAATCGCGGTATGCGCGCTCGACAGCGTAATCCTGATGGTAGCCGTAGCCGCCGTGGATCTGTACGCCTTCGTCCACCACGTAATCCAGCACTTCCGACGCGTAGACCTTGATGATGGAGCACTCGGCCGCGTACTCCTCGATGGCCTTGAGCATGGTCTGGGAAGCGTTCGGCTGCTCCCAGGAAAATTCCTCGAGCTGCGATTCGATCTGCCCCACCACGCGGTAGGTCATGCTCTCGGCGGCGTAGATGCGAATGGCCATCTCG
>JBGPKX010000386.1:0-5307 GCA_041486185.1 Bryobacteraceae bacterium
GTTTACGTTTCGCTTTAATCGGCGAAAATCCAGAAGTCGGGGCAAGCTGTTTTTCCGTCTCGTACAACAGGCCGTGGACACCGGCCCGACGACCTACGCCCACATCGCCAAGCCCTCCAAGTTGCTCCGTAGCGAATCACAATCTGTTGGGGTTACCTGAGTCAAGTGTATACCCAGTATCGCTCATATCAGGGTTCAACTAGTCGTTCTCCCGACGCCATTGCCGCTAGACGGCACAGGCCCCACGGCCCAAGGACAATCCCACTGCGCGAAACTCGGTTACCAAAATCGGTGTCTAAGGCTCCGTGGGATCCAAACGGCTTTGCACGCTTCTTACATCTTGTCTGATCCTAGCCGTCGAGGCGCAGACGGACTTGGAGCACTTGGTGCAGGCCGGCAACGCCAGCTACATGCGAGGCGAATACGAAACTGCACGGCAAGCCCTTGAGCAAGCATGGAAACTCGCCGCGGAAACTACACCCGAGAATCCTGTCCGTTACGATGTGTTGAAACGTCTGGTCGCTGTGCAATCCGCGGCCGGACAGCCTGCTGAGGCGGATAATTACTTGCAGCAAGCCATAACCTGGCGCCAAAATCTCGTCGGCCAGGCCGATCCCACCATCCTAAACGACATGATCGAGGATGCGGCGCTCTGCCGTGCCATGCACGATTACGACAGAGCGCTTGGGGTCCTCGAGCAGGTACGAAACGCACACATCCGCGCTGGAGAATTCGAGAACGCAGTCGTGGCTGCCGACTTCAGTCGGATCGCCCAGGTCTACCTCGACCAGAAGAAGCCCGAAGACGCCGCCGAGGCTCTCACCATAGCGTTGAGTATTCTCACGAAGTTGAACACCGAGGACCATCCGGCGCTGCTGCCAGATCTGGATCGGCTCGGCGAAGTGCGGATCACGCTCCGGCAATACGAGATGGCGGAAGAAGTCTTCCGTCATGCTCTGGTGATCCGGGAAAGGCTGTTCGGGAAGGACCATGCCAATCTGTTGACCAGCGTCGATGGGTTGGCCTACGCGTACTGCGGCCAAAAGAAATACGAGGAAGCCGAGCCGGTCTACCAGCGACTGCTGGGGCTATGGCAGATCTCCGCTGGCAAGGAGCATCCGATGGTTGCGCTCACGCTGGACAAGGTGGCCGTCTTCTATCGGGAACAAAAGAAGTGGGCCCAGGGCCAGGAGGCCGCTGACCGTGCCAACGCGATCCGCGCTCACTTTTTGGCGTCTGGCCTGGCACAGGAGGCCACCGAGCGGTTAGGTGAAGACAAGAAAGACGAAGCGGCGGCCCTCTATCGGCGAGCGCTCGCTGTATTAGACCCGCCACATCCCGTTTTCGAAGAGCTTCGCACGCAGATCGAGAAAAATCTGACGGCGTTGGCGCCCCCTCCGAAAAAGCGCCGGCGGGCGACCAGGCAGAAAATGAGCCCCAAGTAGCGTTTTCGGCACGGAGAGCTTCCGTGACGCAACTTCACAGAACGTGTAGAAGTGCAACGCATGCGCGGCCCCGGGGGACATCAAACCCTCCTATTCCGTCCGCAAGGTCGCAATCACATCCTGCCTCATCGCCCGCCGGGCAGGAAGGTATGCGGCGCTCAGAGCCACCAAGACGACCAAGACGCAGCCAGCCGCCAGTGTGACTGGATCATGTGGTGTGACCCCATACAACAGGCTCTTCAGAAACCGCGTAAGTCCCAGAGCGCCGATTGTACCGGCCGCCGCTCCGGCGAGCGACAGACACAGCCCACGCCCAAGGATCAGTCCCATAATGTCCGCACGTTTCGCGCCGAGCGCTAGGCGAATGCCAATCTCATGTGAGCGCCGCTCGACGGAATAGACCAGCACACCATAGATCCCGCTTGCCGCAAGAGTAATGGCGATACCGGCAAACAGAGCGAGGAGCCGCAGGACGAACACTTGCGAGGCCATGAGAAAGGCCATCTTCGCTCGCATAGTTTCAAGTTCAGGCGGTGGCAAGTCCTTATCTAAATCCGCAATTTGCGAGCGTAACCACGGGATTAGGATGCGCGGGTCCGCAGTGGAGCGAATCGCCAGTGTTTGCGCACTAGAGCCGCTCTCCGCCTGGGCCGCGGATTGGAAGATCTCCGCGCGAGGATCGCTGGCCAAACCACCCTGCTTTACATTTCCAGCGACACCTACGATTTGCAGCCAATCGGTGACGCCTCCAATCCGGATACGGCTTCCAAGGGAATGCCCATCGGGGAAAAAGCGTCGTATCAATGCATCGTTCACGACCGCCACGCTTGGCCGCGAGGGTTGATCAAATCTATCGATCGGGCGCCCTTCCATTATGGGAATCCCCATAGCTCTGAAGTAATCGCCAGCGGCGTAATTAACGGCAACGTTGTCGGCGTCCGGGTTCGGACCCGGAGCCGGTCTGCCTTCGATCTCGAGCGCGCCAGTCAGCACAAAACCGCCGTAGGGCAAACAGGCTACCGCGCTCACTGCATCCACGCCCGGGCCAGACCGGACCCTTTGCATTAGTGCATCCAGGAAAGCCCGCTGGCGCTCGATCGTTCGATACTTCCAATACGGCAGGGAGAGGCGCGCGGTTAGGATGTTTTCGGGATGAAATCCCGGCGCAATGGCCGTTAGTCCAGCAAAGGTCCGCATCAATAAGCCCGCTCCTGCGAGCAGAACCAGAGCGAACGCCGCCTCCGACGCGATTAGCAGATTCTCCAGACGGCGCTGTCTCCGGCTGCCGCTTGCGGAGCGAACGGTCTTTTTCAGAGCGGCTTCGGGATCAATGCCGGAAGCCGTGTGCGCAGGCGCGAGTCCGAAACACAAGACCTGCGCATAATGCGATGGAAAGATTGAAGCCGAGCACCACGGCGTTGATTTGCGCCTCATCGATGTGGGGTACGCCTGCGGGTGCCATGGCGCGCAACAGCCTCACGCCTCCGAATGCGAATGCGAGACCCGCCAGTCCGCCCCCAGCCGCGAGCAACATCCCTTCCGTCAGCAATTGACGTAACACACCCGCGCGTCCTGCGCCCAGGGCGATCCGGACCGCTATCTCCTTTTGCCTTGCGATCGCGCGCGCCAGCAGCAAATTACAGATGTTCACGCACACGATCAGCAGCACCAGTCCGACCGCTCCCGTAAGTACTAGTAGCGCGGGCCGGACATTACCCACCAGCCTGTCATGAAGACCGATCAGTCGCGTTTGCGCGCCGGCCTCCGTTCGGCCAAGCCGCTGCGAGTATGCGGACTCCAGGCGCTTGTTGATCAAGGCCAGATCCGCTTCCGCGCGCTCCGCCGTGACGCCCTGCCTCATGCGCGCAATTACGCTGTAGAAATAGATGGCGCCGAGCGGTTGTTCGGCCGGTTCGCTGAGCGCGACCAGAAGGCTGACATCAGTGTTTTCAGGAAACTCGAAATCTCGTGGCAGGACGCCCGCGACTGAATACGGTTTTCCATCGAGCGTCAACTGTCTGGACAGAATCGATCTGTCGCCGCCGAACCGCCGCATCCAGAACGGGTAGCTCAACAGCGCGACCTGGCCGCCGCGCGGTACCGCATCGCGGGGGGTGAAATCACGCCCCACCATTGGAGTGGTTTCCATCACGCCTAAGAAACCGGGTGTCACGGTTTGCGCTTTCAACTGCTCCGGCTCGCCGCTCCCTGTGATCGTGAAGTCCCGACCCGCATAGGCTGCTATCCCGTCAAAGATCCCGGTCTGATCGCGCCACGTGGCGTACTGGAAATCCGCTACGCCCAAGCCCATGAGGTTATCTTTAGCGACGTTAACCGGAGACACCAGCCGTTCGGCGTGTTTATAAGGGAGCGGTCGCAGCAGCACGGCATGAACGACGCTGAAAATCGACGTATTGGTGCCGATGCCGAGAGCCAGCGTCAGCACCGCGACTGCGGTGAAGCCTGGGCTCTTTGCCAGGATTCGCAGTCCGTAGCGCAGGTCCTGCAGCAGGATTTCGAGCCATCGCCAGCCCCACACTTCGCGGCTAGTTTCTTTCAGCAGCAGGGCGTTTCCGAAGCGTCGTTGTGCGACGTGGCGAGCTTCGTCAGGGGCGATCCCGGCCTCGGTTTGCTGCTGAGCTCTCAGTGAAATGTGCATTCGCATTTCGTCTTCGAGATCAATGTCAAATTGCGAGCGCCGAACAAGCATCCGCAGCCTGCGCCAAAGTTCACCAAGCCACTCCATCAATCCGCGCCTATGCCATCTGAATTACGCGCAGAATAGCTTCGTTCACACGCTGGAATTGCGACAGCTCGACTTCCAACTGTTTTCGTCCGGACTTCGTGAGCTTGTAATAGCGAGCCCGGCGGTTCCCGGCCGTAACGCCCCATTCCGCGGTGACCCATCCCTTGATGAGCATTCGTTGGAGCGCTGGGTACAGTGATCCTTCCTCCACCTGCAGAATATCGTCGGAGATCTGCTGAATCGAGTTCGCGATCTCGAAGCCGTGCATCTCGCCGCCACGGGCGAGCGTCTTCAGTATCAGCATGTACAACGTCCCCGGCGGAATCTCATCTCGCATAGGATCTCTTACCATAGTTAGACTATGCAAGTGTGCATCTGTTAGCAAGAAATGTCAAGGGTGCTCGAGGGGGGATGCGAGGTGAATCGCGCACCCAGTCGGTCTGCGGGATCTTTGGGGAGAAGATTGGCTATCGGAGCGTCAGAAAAATAGTGTCCGATATTGACGCACAACGGGAGCCATGCGCAGTACTATAGGGCAGGCATTTTGGCGGAGTGTGGTAACGGGGCAAGCCTATTAATCGATCAACCACCTCGTCCCAATGACACTCAGCCTTCTCAGCTACTCCCTGGGCTTGCCCGTCTTCGCGATCCTGAGCATCGCTTCCACGCTGCGCTCCACATCCTCCTCGGTCGTCGCCCAGCATGACACGCTGATGCGCATCGCGGTATGCCCCTGCCACTGCGTTCCTCCGCACCAGCATGTCCCATCGCTCTGAATCTCTCTGATGACCCGCCGCGTCTCTTCCGGGCTACCGAACGAGACCAGAACCTGGTTCAGCACCACGTCGTTCAAGATGGTGAATCCAGCCTCCCGCAGGCGTTCGGCAAACACTTTCGCCGCGCGGCAGTTTCGCTCGACCATCTCCCGCAACCCGCTGCGTCCCAGCGACCGCATGGCCGCCCACAACTCAACTCCGCGCGCCCGCCGCGACCCCTCTGGCGCGTAGTGCCAGGGCTCGCGGAATTCACTGGGCGGTAGATAAGCGGCGCTCAACGTCATGGCAGTGCGCAGATGCTCGGGCTCCCGCACCACAGCAACCCCCGAATCGTACGGTA
>JBGPKX010000387.1:0-5262 GCA_041486185.1 Bryobacteraceae bacterium
GCTGATGTTTAAAGTTCGCCGCGCTACCTCGCCGCATTCGCGCTTCCAACTTACGACCGATGGACTGAAAGCGTATCTCGCCGCAGTCGATGAAATGCTGATGGACCGATGCGATTTCGCACAGCTCATCAAATTCTATTCTCAGCCGCAAATGAACGAGCACCGCTATTCCCCGGCTGAGATCGTGGAGGCTGTCCCAGTTGTGATCAGCGGAAACCCGAACCCGGCGAAGATCTGCACTTCGCACGTGGAGCGGCAAAACCTCACCATGCGTATGCAGATTCGACGGCTAACGCGGCTGACAAACGCTTTCTCGAAAAAGCTGGCTAATCATCGGGCCGCTATCGCGCTTCACTTTGCTTATTACAATTTCTGCCGCGTGCATGGTTCACTTCGCGTAACTCCGGCAATGCAAGCCGGGATCGCCGATCACGTATGGGCGCTGAGCGAAATATTGGCATAGTCTCCGCAGAAAACGCCGTGCCGTACGAAGAGATTGACAGCGAGATTCGATACCTCGTCAAGCTCATCAATTCCTTCGAAGGAATCCGCACCGTATTCTCGTGCGCAGGGCACAAAGAAACGGAAGAGACGTACGTCTCATTCATCGCTGAATCGCACGCGGATCTTCAGAGATTTGTAAACGCCTTCCCTTTCCTCGGATGGCGCAGTGCGATTGTCGCTAATCGCTTCAGTTGGACTGCTATCTATATCAACGTGGCCCTGGACGCGGACGCAAATCTTCGGTTTGACTTGCGTCTCGCTGGCGAGCCCCGCCATGCTCAGCGGGTGATGCTGGAAGATGTAGAGCGTGCTCTATCGGGCGCTCTGGTTACTCCTGAACTTTCGCATCCTTCTTGTCCCAACTGTGCATCTGGCCGCAGTGCGGACACTGAACGCTATTCCCGCTGAGTTTATTGGTTGGATCTTCAAAAGTCCGCTTGTCCATTGCGATTCCCGTTGGGACCGGTTTCTTCGTTGTTGGGCACGTGATTGTGAGCATTCCCATGGATGGTTCTCCCTTCTGTGATATTATCGCCGCTCAATCTGGAGGGACATCTTCAAGTGATAGGACATAAGACCAAATGAAACCTGGCTCACGGTATGTCGTTAAATCCGGCAAGTTCTACGCGGCAAAGCTCGGCTCGACTGGTCCGGTCGTAGACATTCCGAAAGGATCACTGCTGACAATTCTTCGACCGGAAGGGTTTCCGAGTTATCCGGACGACGATCCGCCGAGACGAGTAAAATTCGTCTTCCAGCGGAAGCACTACTGGCACTTCGAAAAGCAATTTCTTGATGCTTGCTGCATTTCGAAGTAAAAGTCTTGACAACATCCGGCAAACCTCTTCGGGTGCCGCAACCCACTGATTCCATACACTGTATATTTATGCAGAAATGTTCAGCAACGCACCGGGGACACTACCCGGTTTACGCCTCAGTTGACGACCGCCCACCCAATGTGTAATTATTCATTAGAGTGAATAAAAATTCAAGAGTGGAGGATGGCCCCTCGTGGCGACGGCGATAGCGGTCCGGCCCATTGCGAAAGTTTCGGCGCCCGATTTGGTGCGCGATCTCGATCTCACCGATGACGAGGTGCTTTATCTGCTCGACCTCGCCGGTAAGGTGAAGCGCACTCCGGCCAAGTATGCGCGCGCGCTGAGCGGGAAGTATATCGGCCTACTTTTTGAGAAGCCGTCGCTGCGCACGCGCCTCACTTTCGAGCTGGCGATAAAGCAACTGGGTGGCGACGCCGTCACGAGCGAAGGTCCGCTGGGCATACGCGAGCCGCTCAAGGATGTCGCGCGCAATCTGGAGCGGTGGGTGCAGGGCATAGTCGCGCGAACGTTTTCGCAATCCACCATCGAAGAACTGGCGCACTGGTCCTCGGCGCCCGTCATCAACGCATTGAGCGATCTCTATCATCCCTGCCAAGCGCTGGCGGATGTTCTGACTTTGCGCGAGCAGTTCGGTGAGCTGCGCGGGCTGAAGCTGGCTTTCGCGGGCGATGGCAACAATGTGGCGCACTCGCTGATGCTGACGGCGGTGCGGCTGGGCATCAACTTTGCTATTGCCACGCCGCAAGGTTACGTGCCTAATCCGGAGATCGTCGCGCAGGCCGAGGGGCTGGCTGCCGTTTCGGGCGCGCGGTTGCAGATTACCAACGATCCCGCCGAGGCCGTCTCCGGCGCGCACGCGGTGTACACCGATGTGTGGACCAGCATGGGGCAGGAGAAGGAATCGGTGAAGCGCCGCAAACAGTTCGTCGGGCACCAGGTGAACGGAAGCCTGATGGCGCTCGCGCGGCCGGACGCAGTATTCATGCACTGCCTGCCGGCAAAGCGCGGCGAAGAAGTGACGGACCAGACAATGGAGTCGGAACACTCGATCGTATTCGATCAGGCCGAGAACCGGCTGCACGCCCAGAAGGCGCTGCTGCTGATGATGCTGGGGTGAAAAAAAGCAGGTGTTAGGTGTTACGTTTTAGGTGCTAGTGACGGGCTACCGTGATCTGCTGGTATGGCAGAAGGCGGTGGATCTGGTCACGCGCTGTTACGCCTTGACGAAAATCCTCCCTCGAAGCGAGACTTATGGACTGGTTGGCCAGATTCAGAGAGCTGCCGTGTCAATCCCTGCCAACATTGCCGAGGGTCACGGCAGGGAGCACCTCGGTGACTATCTGCGCCATCTATCCGTTGCCAATGGTTCCTTGATGGAGTTGGAGACACACTTCTTGATCGCGCAGCGACTGAATTACCTTGGCGCAGAGGATGTTGATCGAGTGCTCGCCCAGTCCGGTGAGGTGAGCAGGATGCTAACAGGATTGACGAAGAAACTGCGGCAACGAACGCCGACAAACTAACACCTTGCACCTAACACCTAAAACCTATGCCCCACCTGACTCCCAAAAAAGTAGCCCTCGCCTATTCAGGCGGCCTTGATACTTCCATCATCATTCCGTGGCTGAAAGAGAATTACCATTGCGATGTCGTGGCGGTGTGCGGCGATATCGGCCAAGGCGATGAAGAGCTGGCGGGGCTTGAACAGAAAGCTCGCAAGACTGGGGCCTCGGAAGTTTACATCGAAGATCTGCGCGAGGAGTTTGTCACCGAATACCTTTGGCGGATGGTGCGGGCGGGCGGAATCTACGAAGACAAGTACTTGCTGGGCACGTCGATTGCGCGGCCGCTGCTGGCCAAGAAACAAGTGGAAGTCGCGCTGCGCACGGGGTGCGATGCGCTGGCGCACGGTTGCACGGGCAAAGGCAACGACCAGGTTCGCTTCGAGCTGACCTACAAGGCGCTCGCCCCGCAGCTGCCGGTGATTGCACCGTGGCGCGAATGGACCATCGTCTCGCGCGAGGACGCGCTGGACTATGCCGCCAAGCATAACGTGCCGGTGTCGCAATCGACCAAGAAGATCTACAGCCGCGATCGCAACATCTGGCACATCTCGCACGAGGGCGGCGCGCTCGAAGATCCGGCCAACGCCGCGCCGGATGAAATCTGGATGCTCACGTCGAGTCCGAAAGACGCGCCAGACAACCCCGCCGAGGTGACGATCGGCTTCGAGCAAGGCGTGCCGGTTTCGCTCGATGGCCAGCGCCTGAGCGGCGTGGCGCTGCTCGAAAAGCTCAACAAGCTGGGCGGGCAGCACGGCATCGGGCGCATCGATCTGGTGGAGAACCGGTTCGTGGGCATGAAGTCGCGCGGCTGCTATGAGACGCCGGGCGGCACGCTGATCATGGCGGCGCACCGGGAACTGGAAGCGCTGACGCTCGACAAGAACACGCTGCACTACAAGCAGCGGCTGGCGCTCGATTACGCGGAGATGGTCTACAACGGACTCTGGTTCACGCCGTTGCGCGAGGCGCTGGACGCGTTCTTCGAGAAGGTTTCGGAAACCTCGACCGGGGAAGTCACCATGCGGCTCTATAAGGGAAACCTCGATCCAGTGAGCCGTAAGTCGCCATATTCGCTCTATTCGCTCGACATTGCGAGTTTCACCATGGGTGCGAGCTACGACCAGAAGGACGCGCGCGGGTTCATCAACTTGATCGGTCTGCCGATCCAAGTTCGTGCGTCGCTTCCGGCCAACAAACCGGCGAAAACGGCGGGCAAGCCCGCGGCGAGCGCATGAAGCTCTGGGGAGGGCGCTTCGAGACCGGCCCTTCGGAAGTCTTCGAGCGCTTCTCCGGTTCTCTCCATTTCGACAAACGGCTCCTCGATGTCGACATTCGCGGCTCGCAGGCCTTCGCGCGCGCGCTCGAGCGCGTCGGCATTCTGACGGCTGACGAGCGCGCTCGCATCATCGAAGCGTTCGAGCAGATTCTGGCGGAGTCGCACAGCCCGGCCTTTTTCGATGGCGCAAACGACGAAGATATCCACACGTTCGTCATTCGCAAGCTGAAAGAGCGCGCCGGCGCCATGGCCGACAAGATCCATACCGGCCGCAGCCGCAACGAGCAGGTCTCGCTCGACATGCGGCTCTGGCTGCGCGCGGAGTGCGATGGCGCGCGCACTTTGATCGCGGAGCTGGCGGAATCGCTGCTCAACCTGGCGGAACGCCATCGCACCGCCGTGATCCCCGGCTACACGCATCTGCGGCGGGCGCAGGCGGTGCTGTGGCCGCACTATCTGCTGGCGTATTTCGAGATGCTGGCGCGCGATAGCGAGCGTTTCGCGGAAGCGCGGCGGCGCGTGAACGTGCTGCCGCTCGGCTCGGGGGCGCTCGCGGGCAGCGGGTTTCCGTTTGACCGCGAGGCCATGGCGCGCGACCTGGGATTCGCGGCCGTCTCGCGCAACAGCATGGATGTTTCGGCGGATCGCGATTTCGTCCTCGACTTTCTCTATGCCGCCTCGGCCACGATGCTGCACCTGAGCCGCCTGGCGGAAGACTGGATACTTTACTCCAGCGAAGAGTTCGGCTGGATCGAACTGGGCGACGCCGTTACCAGCGGCTCCAGCCTGATGCCGCAAAAGAAAAACCCCGATTCCCTGGAGTTGATCCGCGGCAAGTGCGGACGCGTGGTCGGCTGCCTGAACGCTTTACTCGTGACCATGAAGGGCCTGCCTCTCACGTACAATCGCGACATGCAGGAGGACAAAGAGCCGCTGTTCGACGCCGCCGACCAGTTGAGCGGGTCGCTCGAAATGGCGCGGGTGGTGGTGGATTCCGTCAAGCTCAATCCGGCGGTTCCCAAAAAAGCCGCTGAAGAAAGCTGGGTAGTGGCCACCGACCTGGCCGAGGCGCTCTCAC
>JBGPKX010000388.1:0-5260 GCA_041486185.1 Bryobacteraceae bacterium
CAAGCAGTAGAGCCAGGACGGGCATTCTCGCCTGTTCACTTTCTCGTTCATGCACCATGGACAGGCAGGAATGCCTGTCCTATCCGACAAATCGAAACATGGCCGTGAGCGCTTTTCCCCGGTGGCTCACGGCCATCTTTTCTTCCAGGGAAACTTCGCCGAACGCGCGTCCGTAGGGCGGGAAATGGAACAGGGGATCGTAACCGAATCCCTCAGTCCCGCGTGGCGCGTCGAGAATTTCGCCTTCCACAACGCCCCGAAAGGTCCGGATCAGCTCGCCGCGGTTAGCCAGCGCGATCACGCAAACAAAGCGCGCGCGCCGGTCTTCGCGGCCGCGCATGTTTCCAAGGAGCAACGCATTGTTCATGGCGTCGGTTGCGCCGGGGCCCGCATAACGCGCCGACATCACGCCGGGCGCCTTGTAGAGCGCGTCCACCTCTAAGCCGGAGTCGTCCGCAAACAGGAGGCCAGGTGCGTACTGCCCGTAGTACCTCGCTTTCAGGATGGCGTTTTCTTCGAATGTGCGGCCCGTCTCTTCACAGGCCGGAATTTGTTTGAATCCAGGCAACTCCAGAACGTCAATTCCAAATCGTTCCGCGGCGAGACGAAACTCGCGCAACTTGCCCGGATTGCCGGTCGCGCAGTAAACTGTCACCCTGCCTTGATCGCTCGCTTCTGGTGGTCGATGAGCTCGCGAATGCCGCCGCGCGCGAGCTCGATGAGATGGTTCAAGTGCGCGTCGTCGAACGGATGGTGCTCGGCCGTGGCCTGCACCTCAACGAACTTGCCCGAGCCGGTCATGACGATGTTCATATCCACATCGGCGCGTGAGTCCTCTTCGTAATCCAAATCGATCATGACCTCGCCACCGACGACGCCGACACTGGTTGCGGCAACCGGGTCGGCCAGCGGTGATTTTTTCAGCGCTCCAAACTTCGCGAGTTGATCGAGCGCCATGGCGAGCGCCACATAGGCGCCGGTGATCGATGCCGTGCGCGTGCCGCCATCCGCCTGGAGCACGTCGCAATCCACCAGTACCGAGCGCTCGCCGAGGGCGCCGAGGTCCACCACCGCACGCAGCGAACGGCCGATCAGCCGTTGAATCTCGTGCGTCCGTCCTGAGGGCCGTCCTTTGGAAACTTCGCGCGGCGTGCGTTTCAGCGTGGCGCGCGGCAACATGGCGTACTCGGCCGTGACCCAGCCCTTGCCCGTGCCGCGCAGAAACTGCGGGACGCCATCCTCGATGGTTGCGGCGCAGAGCACGCGCGTGTTACCGACCGAAATGAGCGCCGAGCCTTCCGCCGTCTTGAGATATCCCGTCTCGATCTCCACCGGGCGCATCTGATCCGCGCGCCGATTATCCGTTCGCATATTTGAGCACCAGATACATCACGATCCCTACCAGCACCATCGCCGAGAACATCAGAATCAAGCAAGGGACACCGCCTTGCACTTGCGGCGTCTTCTCCTTCTTCGGTCTGACGGGTTTGAATTTCGCCATAGAAAAACCCACGAGCGTGGGCCATAACGGATGGTAGCAGGCTTCAGCCGATGGAAGCAGCCGCTTCGGTGAAAAAGTCGTCGAGCGCTGCGACCGTTCGCTCACTCAGATCGCGCACGGTGAGGGCCACAACTTGCCGGCCCTTCTGTTCGAGCGCCAATTTGGTGGCCAGGAACTGGGCCATGTGATAGCCGGGCTTATAGTCGATGGCGGGGATGGTTTCCTGCTTTTCCGAGATCAACACGGTGGAGAAGCACTTGCCATGGCCGATGATCATCTCGTGATACGAGTGGTTCATGGCGGGACCTTCGTAGACGTCGGCGTGCATCTTCAACTTCCGTTGGAACAGGCGGGCCGCGGCGCGGTCGAGCGACCGGCGGATTCGCAGGCCTTGGGGGCTGTAGCGCGTATCGCCGAAAAAAGTCAGCTCGCCATATTCGATTTGGCGAAGTTCGGCCGAAAGGCTCAGCAGCATGGCGTAGATTTGAGGCGCGGTGGCGCCGGGTGAGAAGAGAAAATCTCCGTGCAGGCTGATGCCGCCCCGCCATTTCACGCGGTGCGACTGAAACTCTCTCCAGGCCGTGGTCCTCTCGATGCCACCAGCCCGTTTGGCTTCGGCGTGAAGCGCGTTGGCGATCGCTTTGTATAGTTCGACGCTAGGCTGAGTGACGAAGTTCATGCGGCGCAGGTAACCGATGCCGAAGACCACGTAGTGAATGAACTGCATGTAGCGTGAGAGAGGGCAGCGTGCGGGAAGTTTCAGGACGGCGACGGGATAATCCGCGCGGCGCAAGGCGATGGCGGCCTCGCTCGCGGCCTCGCTCGCAGCCACGAATAAGAACGCGCGATCCTCTCCGTAACCGGACGGCTTGAGCGGTTTTTCGCCAATGACGATCTTCAGTCCGATGGTCTCACTCTTGCCCAGGCTCTCTTCAAAATCCTGCTTGGTCCAGAGCGCTGCGCCGGCCCATGCTTTGGGAAGTACCAGCGTGAGCTTGTCGCGGCCGTTCTCGCCTTGCGCGTGTATGAACCCCGCGAGCTTCCAGGCCGTATGGACCTCTTCATCGCTGAGAAACGTACCCGCGATCCACGAGCGCAGATCGACGCCGGCCAGCGCCAGCGGGTAGAGGCTCCCGCGGGTGAGCGGCCCGCTGTGGCGGCCAGCGGTGGTGTTCCGGCCATCGAGCTGCAGCTCGACTTTTCGGTAGCCGCGCGGCCCGGCGAATTGGTCGAGCAGCGAGCCGGGCAGCGTCAGGTAGAGAAAATTTGGGCGGCCGTCGATGCCATGCTTTGCGTACAACGCCGAAAGCTTCTCGAGATTCACCACCGGCTCGTACGACGTCATCCCCATGGCCATGCCCACGACTAATGTCGAGCGCAGGATCTCGCGCATCGGACGGCGCGAGCGGCGCTGCATGTCGGCCAGGATATGCTTCAATTTGGCGGGATCGGTCGAATCCAGCGCGTAGAATCGAGGACCGCCTTTGAGCAGGCCGAGCGCGTGATACATCGACTTGTCCTCGATCGATCCGCCCATACCGGCCCAGATCAGATGCCGCAGTTCAACGCCATGCGTCTCGCGAATGGCGCGGCGGATTTCCACGATTTCGGCGTTGATTTTTTCCGGCCATTCGGAATGCTCGCGCGCCTGCCAGCTCAGATTGAAAACACCGTAAGAATTTTTCGTGACGCAGCCCGCGGCGTCGATCTCTGCGCCGATGGCCGCGAGCTGATCTTCAGCCGGACGGAGGGCTGCGAATCCTTCCAAGCGCGCGCGCACATCGAGAGCGCGCAAGCGATCGAGAACCTTCTCCGCTGTGAAGCGATTGGAATATGCTTCAGCGGAGCCAGCGTGATAGAGCGAAAGGCGCAAGCCTCCTTTGTATCCATTTGCGCGATGCAAAGCAAAAATCGCTACAATCGGTTTTCCGCCATGCAACGCCGTGATTGGATCTTGAGCGCGCTGCTGCTCGGCGCATGTGGGCGCCAGACGCGACCGCCGGTGTTTCCGCCAACAGTAGCCGGTGAGTGGCACCTGAAGACCTCCCAGAACTTCCCGGCGACTTCGGCGCCAGAACTCATCCGCAAGCTCGGAACGCGCGGCTGGTGGAGCGCGGCGTATGAGGGACCGGGATCGGCGACCGTCGAGCTATACGAGTTGACCGCATCGCCCGCAGGTCTGGAGATGGTGCAGCAGTGGCGGCCCATCGCGGACACGGTGGTGTGGTATACACCGCGCTACTTTGTCATGGTGAGGTGGCGGAGCGCGGACCGCACGGCCATCAGCGCATTCATCCGCGTTCTCCAAAAGCAGTTTGCGGAAGAGAGGTAGCTCCACCGGAGCGCCAGCGCACGGGTTTCAGTTCACCCACAATTGCGAGGTACGAAACCGCGCCCAGCACCAGCGCCGCGCACACGCCAACGAATGCCAGCAGAAACTGGCCTGTGACGTCCACGATGCGCCCCGTGACCCATGGCGCGACGATGCCGGCGAAATTGCCGAACATGTTCTGCCACCCGGTCCATTTACCCGCGGCGCTGGGTCCGGCGAGGGTTTGCGTGATGGCCCAGATGTTGGATGTGAACAGTCCGAACGAAAGGCTGGCCGCGATCAGCAGCACCATGCAGGCGACCGGATCGCGCACCAGCGCCGCCGGCAGAATCAAGGTACTGAGCAGCATGCCACCGGCGACGAATGTCTTGCGCACCCGCGTGGGACTGCCGCCGCGGGCGATCCACAAATCCGATGCCCAGCCGCCCGCGATCGACGAGAGCGCAACGCCCCAGAAGGGCAGGGAGCCGAAGATGGCCATCATCTTCGCGGAGAAGTGCCGTTCCATCACGAGGTACGAGGGCAGCCACGTGAGCAAAAAGTACCACGCGTAGTTCACGCAGAACAGGCCCAGAAAAGTGCCCCAGGCATCGCGCTTGCGCAGAATCTCCAGAATGCCGGGCGAATCGAGATTCTGTGCGAGCCCGGACATCGCCGGCCGCGGACCCCAGATGGCCCACGGCACGAGCCACAGCAGGCTGCCCAGGCCGAGGGTAACGAACAGCGCGCGCCATCCGTAGTGGTTGATCACCAGGCCGCCGATCAGGATGCCGAGCGCTGGGCCGCTCTTCGAACCGGCGTCGACCAGCGCGTTGGCCTTGCCGCGATGCCACTCCGGAAAACTGCCCACGATAATTCGCGAGTACGATGGGTACGCCACGGATTCGCCCATACCGAGCAGCAACCGGAGCGCGAAAATCGTGGCGAAAGAGCCCGCCAGGCCGGTGAATGAAGTCGCCAGCGACCAGATCAGGAACCCCAGCCCGTAAACCCAGCGCACATCGTAGCGATCGACCAGCCATCCGGCGACGAGCTGAAACGCGGCGTACGACATGAAGAACGAGGAAAACAATTTCCCAAGCTGTGTTTTGCTGAGCAGCAGCTCGTTTGCCAGAAACGGCGCGGCCACCGAGAGATTGCCGCGGTCGATGTAGTTGATGGATACCGAGAGCACCAGCAGAGACAGCACCACCCATTGCGTTCCTGTCAATCTGGTTTCGACTGCCGCCGGAGCGCCCATAAGAAGGACTCTTGATTCTACACAAACCGGAGTGCGCCTTCGGTAAACTGATGCTCACCGCCATGATTCAACCAGTATGGAATTTCGAGCAGGAGCCCTATGATGAGCCCCCGGACGAGACCGCCGTCAACCTGCGCGCCTATTTCGATCGCATGCCGGATGAAAAAATGCAGGAGTACTCGCCGGA
>JBGPKX010000389.1:0-5189 GCA_041486185.1 Bryobacteraceae bacterium
CGTCGGTCGGTGCGTACAGCTGAATCCGGTTCCGACTATCGCGTCAGAACTCGTATCGAAAGCCGATACGTACAAAACGCGGTGGCTGAATGGCGACCGGCAAGCGTAGATTGAAGGATGGTCCGCTGAGATCATCTTCTTGGAGTCGTTGCCCGGCATTGGTCACGTTGAAAATATCGGCCGATACTGCAAATCTTCCTACGGGAAGCCCGAACTTCCGGCTGATCCGAAGATTCCAATTGATCACATACTGAGCGCGGTTACCGCCCTCCGGGCTCCCGCGCACCGTTGTCGCCACAAGGAACGGACCTTGCGGAAGGCCCGTGACCAGCAACTGGCGCGCAAACACGAGCCCGTCCGTGTAGTTGGCCACGCTCGCTACTTCAATTCCGCCGCAGGCCGAAGGCAGCCGATAACTGGCTTGAATTTTCCCCACGTAGGCCCGATCAACGAAGCTTCGGCCTGCGGCATGGATGGCGGTGTTGGGGTCGAGAAACAGAGCGCCGACAACACCCGCATCATTTTCATTGACTGCATCACCAGGATTGGTGGGTCCGTACGACGTCTCCGCCACGAAGGAGGCGTGAAGCGTCAGCCGGTGCCACTCCGTGCCCACCTCCGCCAGCAGACCGGTATTGAGCATGCGCAGCCCAGCGGGATTCGTCAACAGATACCGGTCCTGGCCGAGGGTGGCAGGGTTCTGTGCATAGGCGGTCAGCCGCTGGTCGTCGAACGTGCCTGGAATTCCGTCAGGCCCCGGATCGAGGATGGAGGCGGGCGTGAACGCCTGGGCTGGCACGCCGGTATCAATGGCGGCGATACGATCCTTGTCGTCGCGGCGGAACAGGTGAATGCTCGCGACGCTTCGGGGCGCTAGAGGGAATTCCGCGCCAATGTCGAACTCGTCCGAGTAGGGCCGGTGTAGTGATGGAAAGATCGACGAGTAAGGTCCGCCGAAGCGCAGCAGCAGACGGCCTTGTTCGCTGGGTTGAAACGAGCCGTTGAAACTGGAAGCGATCCATTGATACTCCCTCCCACCAAGGCTGTTCGGATTTCCGAAGTCGAGATACCTCCCCGCCAAAGGCGCGTACAGACGGAAGTATGTGCCCCGAAGAACCAGACCGTGCGAATAAGGAACTTGCCACGCGAAACCAGCGCGCGGCGACAGACTGTTCCAAACGATCAGATCCGGATGCGCGCCGAATGTTCGCGCGGGGGTGAAAGCGCCGGCCGGGCTCGATTGAGCCGGAAGCGACCCGCGCGAGAAATCGGCGAAAGCGCCCAGATCGAGTGACAGCGAAGGCGTCAAGCTCACGTGGTCCGCGACAAAGCTGGAGAACGACCGCACGAGTTCACGGGAATCGAGCGGCGTGTTCAACTCCACCACGATCGCAGGGACACCGATAGCATTGATCAGATTCATGCCGGAAGGAGTGGCGAAGCGGTTGCGCGGCTCGGACGTTTTCCATCCTCCACCGGCAACGATCTGATGGCGAGTCCCCAGGGCACGCAGCACAGCCGGCTGCCACGCCGCTTCGATCCCTTGGCGCGGGCGGACGGCCAGGTTTGCAAGCGGCGGCGCTCCTGAGACCGTGCCGCCTAGAAGCTCGATGCGACTCTGGCCAGTTGGGACAGTGCTGGTGTCAAGATGCGCCGTCGAATATCCATAGCGGACCTCGATAATGCCCAGACCTGAGGCTGTGGGCAGAAGATGTGTCCAGCCCACCTGAAGAAAATCGAGATGGTCGGTCTCCGGTGTACCAGGGAATCCGCCCGGCAGAACAAACGACGGCGCTATGCGGTTGGCCGTCAACGCTTCGAGGCCAGCGGGTACGCCGCCATCCGAGAGATCAATTCGCGAGCCGCTGTACAGCGCATCGAATCGGTCTCTGGCGCTGGCGCGGACGCGACCCCGCGCATTTCCAAACAACAATCGGCTGCGCTGATCGGTTCCAGGGGTGGCGAGCGGCTCGGTTTGCGCGGCCCATTGTCCGCTTCCGGAGGCATGAAAGTCAGCCCACCTGGTGAGCGGTCCTCCGATCTCCAAACGATCTCGTGTGAACCAGCGAAATTGATCGGCCTGCTGCACGAATCCCCGGCTGACGGCCGCCGGCAGGTTCGTCGAAGAAAGCGCGGCACCGGTGTTCGCTGTGGAAAGCGCGCCGTGCCAGGATGCGCCCGGCTCGGCTAGAAAGAGGCCGACCTCCGTACCAGCACTCGACGAAGCTGTCTGAGCAAACGCGCTCCGCACCACGACCTCGTCCAGCGCCTGGACGTCGGGCAAGACTGCCGGAAGTCCTGGCTGATAGGAGTCGGTCGCATCCATGCCGTGCATCTTATACTGCGTATCAGTCCACGAGAATCCTCGCTGCGACTCAACCGCCAGCCGATTGTCGCTGAGGCCAGTGACGTTGAGTGGCTCGGTTACACTTGATGGCTCCCGGCTTAGCAGTAGTCCCGGCAAGCTGAACGCCTCCGGGTACAGCCGCCCGCTCGTGGCATCGGTCCAAATGCCTGGTGTCCTCGCCGCCGGTTGCACGCCGCGCATTGACCCCGATGCGTCGATAACGAGATCGATGTGCGCGGTTCGCAAAGGAGCGACAAAAACCGTGGCACCAGAGGACTCTCCATCGTGCTCGACACCTCCGGACAAACGGTATCGCCCGTAGGGCAGTGTCATGGCGAACCCGCCGTTCGAATTCGAGTGAATAACGGTGCGGAAACCGGCCCCGCCGGTGATGAGAATCAGTGAGTCGGCCACTGGACGGCCATCCGTAGCGCGGAGAGTCCCCTCAATAGTGCCGGTGGTCAACTGCGCCAACAGGGCGGCCGGGAGAAAAGCCCCCGTCGTCAGCAGAAAACCGAGCCGGACCGCCCGGAGACGACGGCTGCTACCGCAGCACCGTGAAACGGCTGATCGAGTATCCAAGCGCACCACCCATGAAGACGTCCGACAGAAAGTGGGCCGATAGGGAAAGCCTCGAAAATCCGACCAGCGCAGCCATACCGTATGCCGCGTATGGGACCCAGCGGTGATTTCCATAGCGCCGGGCGATGACCGTGGCGATCGAAAATGCCGCGATGGTGTGTCCGGATGGGAAACTTCCGGCACCTCGTAAACGCGAACCGCCGCTCTCAAACCAGCTATCGGAAAAGTTACCTTTTGCCGGAATGGCGGCCGGACGCACTCGGCCTGTAGCATCCTTCAAGACCGTTGTCAGGATCTCTGCGTCGGCGGCGGCCTCGCCCGCGAGTAGCGCTGTTCGTTGCATCTTCGAGTCTCTCCGGATCAACCCGATGGCGTAAAGCGAGATCGGGGTTGCGATCGTGCCGATGACCGTGGCGTTGCTGGTAAGAATGTTGTTGAACTGCTGAAATGTTGGCGTGCGGCGGAAATAGGCCGCGTCGGTCGGGTCCAGCGCCAGCAGTCCAGCGGTGGTTCCGAGGACGGCGGCGGTGGGAATCCAGTTTTGCCCCTGCACGAGTCTCGCAGGAAATGACCAGATGCGTTCTTGATCACTGATCAGGTTTGGAAGCAGCAGTTTCCAGGAGACCGGCCGGTCAACGATCGGTGGCGGCTGCAACGCTGGAGAGGGCGCCTGAGGCGGAGCGCTTGTTGGGGAACCGGCGGGTGGTGTCTGACCCGGCTCGGTCGTTTGCCCTGATGTCTGGGACGGAATGACAAGGCTAGACAGCGCCATCAACGCAACAGCAAGCTTCATACTGAGTTGCTCCATGGGCACTACTCAATGATCATTCGAGAGACGCAGGCCGGGAGGAGCTGGTTGCCTTGCAATCCCCGGGAAAGTTCCGGCATGTCCGGCCAGAACTCTCGTGGGCTGGTTTGCCATTCTCGGTGGTCTGTTCCGGATGTTCGCTCCGGAAGGTCATCAGGGCGGTCAAAATACGCCCGCGTTCGCAGTGATAATGGTTATTTTCGCGATTGGAATGTTTTTGACGTTCAAAGCCTATAGTCGAGAGGATCATGGCGAGTCTGACCTAAACGCCGCCCAGGGCGTGGTCAAGGTTCTGGATTTTGGATATGCGGCAGTGGCGCAGTCTGCCGGAGCTCGCGAGGGCAATCCAGTAATTTGCCGACACTCACCATCTCCCCCACCCGCGCCGGGATGATCCTGGGCACCGCGGCGTAGCAAATCAAGAGCGCGAGGCTCTACAATAGGCTTTCCCACCGACCATGGCTCAGGATGACGCAATTGTTAGGCTCGCACGCCAGATCGATGCCGCGCGGAAGGCCGAGCGCTTCCTGGTGAATGCGGATGAGGTCGCGAGCCTGCGCCGCCACGGTGCCTGCGAATTGCACCGGATTTGCGCGGATTTCGTCTCCTCGGTGAACAGCAACTTGTCGGAGGCGGCGCTCGATCTTGCGCCAGCCACTTATGCGCAACAGTCGTTCCGGGAACCTTGGGAAAACCTGATCCAGATTGGCTCACAGGGCCGCGAGATGCAAATTGCGTTCGAGGCCCCTTCTAAGCTGGTCTCTACTGAGAAGTTCCTGGTCCCGTACGTCCTGGAGGGCGAGGTCCGGACCTATAACCAGAGCATGCTCGAACGGTTGGAGATTCGGAGCCTACTGCTATTCTTCTGTGTGGAGGCGGGGACCGCGGACTGGCGATTCTTCGATTGGCGGAGTCGTCACACTGGACCGGTCGATCACGGGTTGCTGGTGAGCCTGATGAAACCGCTCTTCTGACGATCACTTGATCATCGGCATCAGTCTTAACCGTAGCAATCCAGACCCTGCTGGCCGACGTGGCACGTTGACCTTTGGAACCAAGACTCCAACGGCTTGGCGCCTTCGTTGCCCCTTTTACCGTGTGTTCTCATGGCGTCCCGACGGCGCCCGATGTGCGTCATTAACGCTAGCTATTTCTGCCGCATCCCGAAGACTTCCTGGCGGGGCTCATTGTCCCAGAACGGACATATGGCCGTATTGCGCAGAACTCCATCTGCAAACACACCTTCAGTAGGAATGACACCTCGCAGGCCGAGGAGCCGCCTCTAATGTGCCCGCTAGAATATACGGTCTGCGCTACTCCGCTCGTAGGATCACCATGGGATCCACCCTCGTCGCCCGCAGCGCAGGGATGAATGACGCCGCCATAGAAACCGCAGCCAGTAGAAGAGCAACGAGAAGAAACGTTGCCGGATCGCTAGCTTTTATCCCAAAC
>JBGPKX010000390.1:0-5177 GCA_041486185.1 Bryobacteraceae bacterium
GAAACAAATCGCCCTCCTACTTCTGCCCATCTGTGGCACGAAGGCTCCGTGGCGCGCTCGCACGTGGAACGTATCGCCGAACCGTGGCGCGAGCGACAATACCCGGTGCGCACCGGCGCCACGGCGCATTTCACCAATGACGCCGTGATCCTCTACTGCCCGCCAGCGAGTCCGTAGCCTCTGATAATCTGGTCCTCCATGCGTGTCCATTCGTGCGTTGCGACGTTCGTGCTTTGCGCGGCCATGAGCGCTGCTGCAGAACTGCCGCCCAACCGCTGGGTGGAAGTCCGCAAAGACTCTGCCGGCGCGCGACCGGGCAGCGCCATTCGCTATGTTCCCGAGTCGCATGCATTTTTTCTGTGGGGATACATGAACGATGACCCTGAGCTTCTCCAGGAACAGCCGCTCATGCAGGTCCCCGAGTACGACATGGTGATCTTTGATCCCGCCGGCGGCCGCTGGCGTAGCCACTTCCCCTTCGACTGGGCGAGGTTGTGGAGCAAGCGGCTGCCGCTCGCATACGTGCCGCGCACCTACTCCGGCATTACCAGCGGCAGCGAGCGCACCGTGCTCCGTGGCGCCACTAATGACAAAGAAGCCGCGCCACGACCGGATCTCAACATCGTTTTCGATCAGGTTGTCTACGCACCTTCGATGCAATCACTCGTGTACTTTACGGGCGGATTGACCGCTGCGTACGACCCAGCGGCGCGCCGATGGACCGATCTCGTACCCGCGCACTCGCCGCCACCGGTACTTGGCGGTTCACTGGCCTACGACCCGCTACATGACGAGATCGTGCTGTTCGGCGGTGGCCACGTGGCCGAGCCCGGGCCGGACGGAACAGTAGTTGGCTACACGGGAACGTGGATCTACAGCCCGCAGGTACATGACTGGCGCGAATTGCCTCGTAGCCAGCAACCGCCGCCACGAATGAACACACGCGTGGTGACGGACACGCGCAACAACGTACTCGTCGTTTTTGGCGGCGATGGCCAGAGCCACTACCTGGCTGACACGTGGCTCTTCGATTTGAAAACGCGCACGTGGCGCCGGTCGAAAGCGCCCGCCGGACCGGAAGCGCGAGCTGGACACTTTACGGTTTACGACCCGGTAACCGGCTGGGTCATCGTCGGCGGTGGTTACAATCGCCGCGGCCTTACCGATATGTGGGCGTACGACGCACGCGACGATTCCTGGCATCCAATGGGAAATGAGGTGCCAGCAGGCTTCTATCTAACCGCCGATATCGCGCCCGAAAAGCGCCTGCTCGTGCTTGCCACCAGCGCGCGGAAGCCCGGCGATGGCATGACCTGCAACATCCTGTTTCCGATGCGCACGACGTATGAGTACCGCATCGGAGCGCAGACTGTTGTGACCACGTATCCCATGGCGCCGCAGCAAGCGATACCAAAGCGGGAAGACCAAACCAACCCTCCCCCGGGGAAGTCGCAGGTTGATCACCTTCCCGGCAACCGTTGGATTCTGCTGGCGAATCCCGGGCGCGCGGCGCCCACGCGCACCTGGGGCGGTGCAACTTTCGACACGGATCGCGAGCAGATTCTTTATTGGGGCGGCGGCCATTGCGGCTACGGCGGCAGCGACGTCGATACGTACGATGTCGCCGCGCACACCTGGCGTTCGAGCGATCGAGCGCCGGAATATCCCGAGCGCCTCTGGAACCATGGCGTGCGCGAGGCTGGAGTGACGTTCAGCGGCCGGCCCTGGATGGAGCATGGCCGCCGCATCTATGCCTACGATCCCGTCAGCCACAAAATGGTCGTCGTGCGCCGCCTGCGGCTCACCACAGGCTACGAACCCGCCCTCTGCGGACAAACTCCCAAAATCGGCACGGCACCCGATGCGCTCGTGCGGCCGCCGTCATCGTACGTTAAGTTCCTGACGTGGATGTTCGATCCGAAGACGTCGAAATGGGAACTCGCCGGTGCGGCTCCGCTGGGTGTCGATACCGTTGTGTCTACGCCGCGCGGCGTCGTGGGCATCAACGTGGACTGGCCTTCCCGGCTTAATGATGCCGGCTACCAGTGGCCCTGGAGCGCCGCGAGTCCGCATCAGGATGCGGCGATCTATCTCTACCACGCGTCCGAAAACCGCTGGGAGCGACTCAATCGCGAGAGCGATCCGTCACCGCAGAATCTTTACGAGCTGACCAGCCTGGCGTATGACGGCAAACGCGACCAGCTCATCCTCCATGGCGGCGGCCTCAAGCGCGACGAGCTCTGGACCTTCAGCTTCGCCACGCGCCAGTGGCGGAACATGCAGCCCAAAGGCGGCGCCGGCATACCCGCATGCTCCCGCGAGGCCGTTTATCTGCCGCGCCAGGACGCTTTTCTCACCTACGGCGACGGTTTCTGGCTTTGGAAGGCCGATGAAAACACGTGGCGCCGCGCCGCGATTCCATTTGATGGACCGCAACCAAAAGCCGGCGAGAACCGCGCCATGGTGTACGATTCAAAACGCGACGTGATCTTCCTGGTGCTCGGCGAGCGCGGCGATGACGGCGTCGCGCAGGTATACGCGTTGCGTTATAAGGAGTGATATGAGCCAGAACCGCAGAACGTTCCTCGAAACCGGCAGCGCCGCCGTCGCCGCGGGTTTCCTGAATCTGAATCCTCGCGCGCTTGGTGCGAACGAAAAGATCGCGCTGGCCCTGGTCGGCGGGCGCAATCAGGGGAAGAACGACGCGCTGGCCGCCATCAAGCAGGGCGCGGAGATCAAAACGTTTTGCGATCTCGATGATGCCATCCTCGCCAAGACCGGCGCACAGATCGAAGAAGCTCAGGGCAAGCGCCCCGAGTTCGTCAAAGATTTCCGCCGCGTGCTGGATGACAAGTCGATCGACGGCGTCATCATCGCCACCCCCGATCACTGGCACGCCAACATCACCATCCCGGCCTGCCAGGCGGGCAAAGACGTTTACATCGAGAAACCCCTCTCGCAGACCATCCACGAAGGCCATCTCATGCGCGACGCCGCGCGCAAGTACAACCGCATCGTGCAAGTTGGCACGCAACGGCGCAGCATGGAACATTTCAAGAGCGCCGTCGAGTACGTGGCCTCCGGCAAACTCGGCAAGATCTGCCTGATCAAAGCCTGGATGTGCCAGGTGCGGCCCTCGATCGGCAATCCGCCCGATGGCACGCCGCCCGCAGGCGTCGACTACGACGTGTGGCTGGGACCGGCGCCGGCGCGGCCTTTCAACCCCAACCGCTTCCATTACAACTGGCGTTTCTTCTGGGATTACGGCAATACCGAACTGGGCAACCAGGGTGTCCACATGCTGGATGTCGCCATGTGGGCCATCGAGAGCATGCGCGGGCTCGACAACTGTCTGCCGCGGCACGTCTCCGGCACATCCGGCATTTACTGGCTCAACGACTCCAAGGAAGTCCCCGACACGCAAGTGCTCGCGTACGATTACGGCGATTTCTCGCTGGTATGGGAACTGCGCAGTTTCGCTCGCCACCATCCCATCGAAGGAACCGATGGAGCCACCGCCTTCTATGGCACTGACGCGACGCTGGTGGCTGATGACGACCAGGGCTGGACGGTCTACGACAAGAGCGGCAAAGCCGTCGAGAACGTGAAGCCATCGGGCGGCTCGCACGAGGGCAATTTCCTGGAGTGCATCAAGAGCCGTAAACGGCCGAACGCGGACGTCGAGTTAGGGCGCCTGAGCACAACCATCTGCCACTTGGGCAATATCGCGACGCGCCTGAAACGCGACGTGCGCTTCGATCCGAAGACCGAGACGTTCGGGGACGACAAGGAAGCCAACGCTTACCTGACGAAGCCGTACCGCGCGCCGTACGGGCTGCCGAAAGTGTAGCCCGGGGTCTCTCTACTCCGCTCCGTAATTGATCTCGAGCTTCCGCACTTGGCGCGCTGCAAGAAACAATCCCGCCGCCGTCAACAGCAGCAGTCCGGGCACGGCGAGATACGCGGGAGTCGGTTCCGCCAGTATCGCGAGAAACGCAAAGTCGCCCTGCGCCGGCACCGGTATCGGGCAAAGCGATTGCAGATAGAAGATCACGCTGATCTTTTTTAACATCGCCGGCAGGAAAGGGTTAATCGATTCCCACAACAGCACCAGCGCCGCCGGAACGACGGGGTTGCGGAATAGAAAGCCCATCACCAGAAAAACGCCGCCGTACCCCACGCACGCGAGCGCCGCTGTGCCGATGTAGGCCAGTACGTGGCCCACGCCGCCCCCCGCGAAAAGGTACTGCTCCGCCGCCGGACGAGGAGCGTGCGCCAGGATGGCCGCCAGCGAGAGAGCCGTCGCGGTGCAGAAAATAACCGATGTCGTCACCACGCCCGCGAGGTATTTTCCCGCCAGCAGCACTTCCCGGCGCACCGGCGCCAGCAGGTAATAGTGCAGGCTCTTCTCGATCATCTCGCCGCGGAACAGGTTCATAAACACGCCCACGCAGCCAAAAAAGATCGCCAGGCGCAAGTAGAAGAACTGGAAGACCGCGGCAAAGATGAGACTGTCACGACTCAGATCGCATTTGCGTCCGTCGCGCAAATTTAGAAATGCGTGCGCCCACAACAGCACTGCGGGCGCACCCGCAAGCAGATAAATCCACAGCCCGCGGCGCGCCAGAAAATTCTTCTTGATCTCGAGGCGCAGGATAGCGCCAACCTGCGCGCGCCATAGATTCCAGGAGTGGGCGTTCATCTTGCGCCTCCATCCGGGCCGATCAGGTACTCATAGACCGAGTGCACGTCGTCATCCGCCGGCGCGATGGATTCCACATCCACGCCATCCACCACCAGCCGGTTCAGGAGGAGATAGAAGCGCTCCGGATCGCGCGTCCGCACCAGCAGCCCTTTGCCGTCGTTGTGCACGCGCGCCTCGACGACGGTATCCAGCTCGAAGATTCGCGACGCGAGCGTCGCAGGCTGCCCGCAACGGATCAGGATCTGCATGGGATGCTCTTCGACTTCGGTCCGCACGCCGTGAATTTGCCCCTCGGCCACGACATAACCGCTGCTGAGCAGAATCACTTGATCGGAGATGGCGTCCACTTCATGCAGGATGTGGCTCGAGATGATCACGTAGTGCCCCTCCTCTGCCAGCGCCCGGAAAAGCGCAATGGTCTCGGCGCGCACCAGCGGATCGAGGCCGTTCAGCGGCTCATCCAGCACCAGCA